>NZ_FNRV01000002.1 GCF_900105115.1 Pseudomonas mohnii | reverse complement strand
AAATCAGGAACATGATCCTTCGAGTCTTGCAGGGTAGCTTTCAGTGCATCATTCGCTTTCGAAATGACTTGAGCTTTCACAACCAGTGCATCGGCAGCTTTGGCATCAGCAAGAGTCTTATCAGCGGTAGCTTTGTCTAGCAGGTCTTGCTTGTACGCTGTAGCGCCAGTACCAGTAACTAGAGCAGCGGTATCAGCTTCCTTTTGCACTGCTACGTTTTTAGCGTAGTCAGTTGCAGCCAAATTCTTCAGATTAGCGAAGTCAGTGGAGTTATTCAGGAAAGTAGAGAATGCCTTGGAGACTGCGTCGACTTCAGCTTGAGTTTTGGTCTTGTCAGTCAAAGCGGTGTACAGGGTTGCAGCGTCGGTGACTGCAACAGTCAGACCGGCATCAGCGTTTGCTTTTGCCAGAGCGTCAGTACCACCAGCCGCGCCTTTTGCAGCAGTGAAGTCAACATCAGTCTTAGCGGTTGCGGAGCTAACAGCAGCAGTGTCTGCCTTTTTCAAGCTAGCATTGGTAGCAAGTGCTTTCTCGTAAGCTACAGCCAGATCGACGTTGCCGAGGTTTGCTTTGGTGTAAGTGTCGCGAGTAGCGCCCAAGTCGGTAACTGCTTGCTTAGCCGAAGCCTCCAGAACAGAGGTAGCGCCACCGATTTTGGCACGCAGAGCAACAGCATTGTCAATCGCTTGATCAACATCGTCAAAAGCAAGATCTTTGCCTGGTGCCGGAGTACCCAGTGCGGTCAGAGTTGCAGCAGCGCCAGAAGAGATGTTCAGATCGACAACAGCTTTGTTCAGGTCTTTCAGCTCAGTGACTTTGCTTGCTTGGTAGTCATCAGTCGCTTTCTGAGCGGCATCAACTACTTTCAAAGCTGCTACGCCCGCAGGAACAGCGATGCCCGACAGGCTGCCATTTTCCAGTTTCGCAATGGCTTTGCTTACCGAATCTGCCGAGCCATCTACGCCACCCAGGATGGAGCTTGCGTCGGCTTTGACGTAGTTAGCACCAGCAGTCGAGGTGTAAACTTCAGAAACGAGAACCTTGTTAGCGATTACTTTTGCGTCAGCAGCAGAAGCGCCGGAGATGAAAGCAGTCAGCAATTGGTCAGCGTTGACGGTGGAGCCAGCGCCAGTGGACCAGTAATCCAGGCCAGCTGCATCTGGAGCACGACCGAACAGGTTGTTGTAAATTTTGATAACTGTGTCTTGACGGGTCAAGCCGGCATAAGCGTTAACGTACTCTGGTTGCTCGTTAACGAAGTTAGCGCGCAGATTTTCCAGAGTCAGAACAGGCTTCTCACCGTTCAGTTGCTGGGACCAGTAATCCAGGCCAGCCTTGTCGGCAGCGCGGCCCAAGTAAGCAACATACAGCTGTTGAATCTGTGCAGTGGTAATAGCCATTACGTTTTCATCTCCAATATGAGTCGATATCGACATCCAGGCTTCCGTTCGGATGAGAGCCCGTCGGCCCCAGCCTGTTGCCACGTCCCGGTAGGCCGTGGCCCCCTTTATGGGAAATCAGCTTTCACTGACCCTGTGCCAGTTATTTTTCCGGGACTTTTTTTAAGTCCTTCAGAGTGATAACTGGCAATTGCCGGGCGATCATACATGCCAAATTAGCGGCGGAACAATAGCTGAAAGCCTTCTTTTTCATCATGTCTGTAGGAACTTTCTGGCAATTCATTAAAATATTTGGTTACTTTCTGACCACTAAAGTTTTAATACTTTCAGCAGAGAGGGCGATTAAAACGTTACGTAGACGGGCCGAAACGGTGGACCATCCATGGTTGCGGATCCAATCTGCCTGCCGAGCCAGCGGGCCGACGTCAAGATTTTTACGCAAGCCATCTGCCATAGATTGGCTATCAGTGCCAGGGAGGAAGGTCACGGCATCCGCCACGTCCTCGAAGATGGCCAATGGGGTGCAAAAAATCGGACGACCGGTACTCAGGCCCCAACGTACGGCAGCACTCGAAGACTCTTGGGTATGTTGATACGGGAACACGATTGCATCGGCCATTCCCAGCCACGCCAGAGACTCCTCGTCAAGCAGGTAGTCGGTGATCAAGGTGACTCGCCCCGCCAGATCCGGCGCCTGAATCCGCTGACGGCAGGTTTCGGCAAGCGCTGCCGAAGCGGGTACCGGATATTCAGCATTGACCAATAGCAGGTGCAGAGAGTCGTCACGCTTGGCCAATAGGGCGAACGCCTCGATCAGTTCCGGCATGCCTTTGTGGGGCAATAAAAAGCCGTAACTGGCAATAATCGTTTTGCCTTTCAGGTTTGCGGCATTCTGACGCGTTCCCGGCGCCGGCGCCGGGGTATCAATGACCCCGTGAGGGAACAGCAGCAGGTTCTTGCTCAGGCCAAAGCCTTTAAGGCGATTGAGGTCACCCACACTGTGTACCAGCAGGCGCTCTGAACCGGCCAACGACTCCCGCATGTCGGACAATGACTTGAGCTTATCGCCATGCTGAACATCGGCCGTGGAGTGGAAAACCACCAGCGTACGGATGCCGCGGCCATGCGCCCAATCCAGCAACGAGGCAAACGCCTGCAACCCGAAGAAGGAGAAGTTGAACTGGAGCAGCAACGTATCCACGCCGGAACGTTCAATGGCGGCTTTCAGACGATCCAACGGATCGAAATCGCCCGCGCTCCAGCAGCGTTCAATGTTTCCCTGATCGGCACTGGTCAGCACTGCGTCATCGTTGGCGAATACATGGCACTCCAGACCAAAGGCCGGCTCGAGCAGTTTGGCGCTATAGGTCGCAATGCCGCAGGCACTGTTCCAGGTGGTGACGCTGCCCAGCCGCGGCGCTTTCTTGAGTAACGGCTGACGCTTGGCCTCGGCAATGGCCTCGACGCTGGCCTGGGCCACGTGTGACCAGGTGAAGCGGCTGCGGATCAAGGCATCGGCAGCCTCGACACGCTCGGCGGTCATCTCGTTCAGCTCACCTTTGCTCCAGGCCTGGTAGAACTCACCCAAGAGGCCGGCCAAGTGTTCGCTACTCGGCTCAAACCATACTGAGGCACTGGCTTTCAGGTGAGTGCGAGCACGCTCGTAACGGTAATCGATGAGCCAGGCGGTCTGTTCGGTACAGAAATCTGTCTGACCGCCCTGCCCCGTCACGATCACCGGCAAGCGATGCAGCATCGCTTCTGCCAGCGGCAGGCCAAAGCCCTCCCCTCGCGAAGGTGCGACCAATGCATCGGACAAGGTGTACAGCGCGCGCAGGGCAGAATCCGGCAGATCCTGTTCGATCAACTCGACCGCAGGCGCCGATGGGAACTCGGCACGCCAATCCGCCAACTGCTGCTGGATGTTGTGGTGCGGGTTGGGGAAGGTTTTGATAATCAGCACCACCGCGTGTTCGGCGGTGAAGGCCTGGCCGTAGGCCTTGAGCAAGACGTCGACGCCTTTGCGCGGGAAGCAGGACGAAACGTGCAGCAGCTTCAGGCGCTCGCTGGTCACCTGCGGCATGGCCGGCAGGCTGTCGAAATCGATGTCCGCCTTGAGGATATGGTCCGCGCCCAGGCCCACCGTGGCCAAAGGCACGGTCACGCCGTTGTCCCGCAACGTGGTGGTCACCCAGCTGGACATGCTGGTGATCAGGTGCGTCTGATGGTTGAAGTCATGGCAGTAGGCTTGCGGCAGGCAGGATTCTTCCCAGCCATAGCAGGACATGACATTCAGATCGCCCTGCATATCGGTGACCCGGGGTGGGTACATCAGACGCATCACGGTGTTCGCCGGTTGTTCGGCGCGTGCGTGCAGGGCCGCACAATCGGGGTTATTCAGCAGGAATGTCTGATCGACCGGGATCGGCCCCGGCCCTTCGGTGGCGCGCAAGGCGACCTTGTGGCCGTGTTCAGCGATCGCTTTGGCCAGCTCACGGTTCACCAGCGCCAGGCTGTAGGTGCTGTCGAATGGACCCTCGATGCGGTAATCCACCGCTGCTTTCGGCACCGCTACCGGAAATGTGTGATGCGGCAACACGATCTCGAATTGGGCCAGGAAAGCGCTTAGGCGGTCGTAAAGCCGTTGGTAGCCAAACTCGTCCATGCGCTCGATGCCGTAGCGTTTCATGCTGCGACGCAGCGCCGGGTTTTCCATGATCTGAGCAATGGTCGCCGCGACTTCGTGAGGCTCGGCGTTGTCCAGCAACAGGCCTGCATTGCCGAGGGTGTGAACCACGTTGCTATTGGGCGCATCGTAAGCCAACACCGGCAGACCGTGGGCCATGGCCTCGATCAGCGGCATGCCGAAGCCTTCGTGCTTGCTCAACGAAACGAACAGGTCGCTGCGGCAGTACAGGGCGTTGAGGGTGTCATCATCAACCTTGCCGGTCAGGTTGACGAAGGCTTCGATCCCCAGTTCGCGAATGCGCGCCTGAATCTTGTCCTTGTAATCAGCCACGGTAAAACCGCCAACGAGGTACAACTGCAGCGGCACTTGTGCACTGCGCAACAGGTGAGCGAATGCCTCGACCAGGGCCAACTGGTTCTTGTGCGGCATGATTCGGCCAACGAACAGCAACGTGAACGGACGCGGGGTGTCGTGACGCTGCACCGCATGCGGCTCGATGCGCTCCAGGTCCACCAGCAACGGAATCTCTGTCACCTTGTGTTCGTCATACCCGCGCGTGAGCAGCTCCTGCAGGTTCTGCCGGGAGTCGGCAATACTACCCGTCAGCCAGTGCTGCCAGCTATCGACCTGTTCCCAGCCGTGGGCCAGCATCGGCTGAATGACGTGATCGGCGGGGAACAGCTCGCCCGGCGTGATGTTGTGGAACACCATGAATTTGCGCTCGGGCAAATCACGCAGCCAGGATTCAACCGGGTTTCCGATGCCGTGATGCACCAGCAACGCATCGGCACTGCCCGGCAGATAGTCATCGATACACAGTACGTCGCCGGCCATTTGCTCTGACGGTTGGATGCAATAGATATCCGACTTGACGCCTGCCAGGCGCAGCAGCTTGCGGGTCAACATCATCCCGTTGCTGATGCCGTCACCGTGACTGACACTGATGGCGAACTGGTGGATGGTGACCTTTGCTTCGTTTTGCATGAGCTGACCTGGGACAAAAATTGAAAAGAAAATAAAAGAGGGTGTTATTGAACACTACAAAGAGGTGGGCCGCATTCGGCATTCGGTTTACGTGGCAACCGCTATAAAAAAGGGCCGCGTTTTCACGCGACCCTTATGACTAGCTAGCTAGATAGCTATATAGCTATAAAGATATCAGAAAGACTTGCCGACCTTCACTCGCTCCAGGTCAGCCTTGACCATCAGCTGGCAAAGCTCTTCCAGCGTAGTCTTGGGTTCCCAGCCAAGTACGCGCTTGGCTTTTTCGGGGTCACCAATCAGCAGTTCGACTTCGGCAGGACGATAGAACTTCGGGTTGACCTGAATAACGGTCTTGCCGGTCTTGGTGTCGATACCGTGTTCGTTGTCCGCACTGCCCTTCCAATCCAGTTCGATGTCTACGGCCTTGAACGCCATGGACACGAAGTCGCGAACTGTCTCGGTACGATTGGTCGCCAGGACAAAGGTGTCAGGTTCATCGGCCTGCAGCATGCGCCACATACCTTCGACATATTCCTTGGCGAAGCCCCAGTCACGCTTGGCGTCCATGTTGCCCAGCTCCAGGCAATCCTGCATGCCAAGGGAGATGCGCGCAACGGCGTCGGTGATCTTGCGGGTTACGAACTCTTTACCGCGAAGGGGGGATTCGTGGTTGAACAAAATGCCGCTGGAACCAAAAATCCCGTAGGACTCACGGTAATTGATGGTCATCCAGTGCGCATAGAGCTTGGCCACGCCGTACGGGCTGCGCGGGTAAAAATCAGTGTTTTCGGTCTGCGGGATCTGCTGAACCTTACCGAACATTTCCGAGGTAGAAGCCTGATAGAAGCGAATCTTCGGATTAACGATACGGATCGCTTCCAGCAGGTTTACTGCACCGATACCGGTGATTTCCGCGGTGGTGATTGGCTGGTCGAAAGAGACGCCTACGAAGCTCTGAGCCGCAAGGTTGTAGACCTCGGTTGGCTCGGCTTTCTGTAGCAGACGGATGCTGGCGCCCAGGTCAGTGAGGTCATGTTCAACCAGCTCCAAGTTTTCATGGGAGGCAACCCCCAATTCTTCCAGACGCCAGAAGTTAACCGAACTCGTGCGACGATAAGTGCCATATACCTTGTAGCCCTTCTCCAGCAGCAGCTGGGTAAGGTACGCACCATCCTGACCTGTTACGCCTGTGATGATGACTGACTTTTTACTTGTGTTCATTGCTTCATGTTCCGGTCGGAGACAGGGTTCGTTGCGCTGTTATTACTCAACCACACATTGACGCTCTCGACGCTTTCCTCGGAAAGCTTGCCAGCCCAGCGGTTGAGGATGAACAGGTTCGTAATGAAATCGTATTGAGTTTTTAGCAGATCGCGACGAGCTTTGAACTCGTTTTGTGTCGCGGTCAACACGTCCACGGCATTGACCACACCAAAGGCAAACGCCTTTTCTGCAGCAATACTGGACTTCTCCGCGGATGCCAACGCGGTGCGGTTAGCCCGTATTTTTTCGACGCTCGAATCCGCAGTCAAATAGGCATTGGTGGTTTCTTTGACAACCTGGCGGCGCATCGCCTCCATTTGCATTTCCGCAGTCAACTGGTCCTCATACAGACCACGCACCCTGGCGGACGTCGAACCGCCACTGTAAATCGGGATTTGTACCCCAATACCCGCCACATAGCTGTCGGTTTTTGGTGCCAAGGAGTTGTTGTAGCCTTCGTTGGTATTCTGCGCGCTTAAATTCAAGCTGACCGTAGGGTAATGACCACCCTTGCCGCCGCGCAAAGCCGCCTGAGCCGCTTCGACCGCGTTTTGGCTGGCTTTGAGTTGGGGGTTGTCTGTCACTGCCAACTGCACCCAGCTGTCCAGGCTTTCGGCCGAAACCTGCAATTCCACGTCATCGCGCACGCGACTCAACTTCTCCTTGACGGGACGGCCAATAATTTCCGACAACGCAACGCGGGTCACTCGCACCTGGTTTTGAGCATCCACTTCTTGCGCCGCAAGGGCGTCTACACGCGCCTGGATATCGAGCTGGTCCGTGATCATTGCCAGTTGCTTGCTATACAAGGCATTGACTCGGTCGAGGTTTTTTTGCGTTGCACGGCGTTCGGCCTGGACCAATTCAAGCTCATCGTCAGCCGCCAGGGCGGCGAAATAACGCTGCGCCAAATCGACGGTAGCTTCGGCTCGCGCCTCAGTGGACTCGTCATTTGATTGCTTGGCGAGGCTCTTGAACTTCTGATAGTTCTCCCAGGCAGCCTTGTTATAGATGTGCTGACTCAGATTGATACTGTAGTTTTCGCTGTTATAGGACTGACGACTGAGGTCATTCTCTTGACGAATCCGGTTTGCACCGCCATTGACCGTGACTTGCGGCAATAGACCACCCAATGCCTCGCGTTGCTGCTCCTCACTGGATTTAGCCCGGGAGTAAGACGCCAGCACCCGCGGATCTTCCAGGCGCGACTCGCGGTAGAGTTGCATCAGATCAGCTGAGTAATCCTTGGCACTCACACTCTTGAGGGGCGGTTTGGGCGTCGACGGTTCAGCGGTTTTCGGCTCGGCAGCATGTGCTTGCAACACAAGCATTCCCAACATCAGGCATGGAAACAGACGCACAATCACTCCTCAATCATCGATTGCGAGATAGCGTTGTGCGCTGGCTGCATCAGATATTGCAGCATGGTACGTTCACCCGTATTAATCAGCACGTCAGCCGGCATACCCGCCAGAAGCTTACGATCAGCAAGTTTTTTTAGACCCGCCTCGGTGACGCTGACTCTGGCCAGGTAATAAGGCTGGCCGGTTTTTTCATTGGTTAACCGGTCTGCCGATATGTTCGTGACACTGCCTTCGATCACGGGGGTCGTGGCGCTGTTGAACGCACTAAAGCGAATGTCCGCCAGTTTTCCAATGGCGATGCGGTTGATGTCTTGAGGCGCGACTTGAGCTTCGACAATCAACTCGGAGACAGACGGGACGATATCCAGCAGAGGGGTTGCCTGGCGTACAACACCGCCGACGGTATGAACGGTCATACCGATGACCATACCGTCATCCGGAGCGCGGATGATGATGCGACTCAGGCGATCTTCCAGTGCTGCCGTACGCTCTTGCAGGTCATAAGCCTTGGTCTGGATTTCAGACAACTGCTTAACCACGTCGGAGTTGAAATCCTTGTTGACTTGCAATATCTGCAATTGCGTTTCATTGATCTGCAGGCGAGTCTTGGTAATGGTAGAGCGATGATCTGCAACTTCGGATTTGAGCATATCGAGCTTGCGCTGCTGTTCCAGCATGCGCTGCTTATCGACGAAGCCTTGAGCAAGCAATTCGTTCAAATCACCAATTTCACCGGTGTAGGACTGCTCAAGGTTTTGCTTGGTACCAATGATGGTATCGGTACCTTTGATTTGCTGGTTTAACTGTCCAATACGCTCTTGAAGTACTGCAATCTGGCCCAGGCGCGCACCGCGGCGCGCATTGAAAACCTCGGTTTCACCCGCACGCGCTTCGATGCCCCGCGGACTTTCAGGCTCGTACATTTGGTCAAACGTTATGACAGATTTGTCGTCCCGCTCTGCGATCAGGCGGGCTTCCATCGCCTTGGCTGCAATCAGCTGATTGCGTGTCATTTCGTATTCGGAGCGCAGCTGGGCATCGTCAAGGATGATCAGCGGATCACCTTTCTTGACGATGTCACCATCGTGAGCCAGCACGTCTTTAACGATACCGCCCTCAAGGTGCTGGACCGTCTTGCGGTAAGTCTGCACGGTGACAACACCTGGGGCGTAAACAGCGCCATCGAGTGGCGCGAATGCAGCCCAGGTGCCGAACAAGCCGAAAGTCACGAACACAATGCCAAAGCCGAGGCGACGCGTTTTTCGGTCGGAAATCGGAAGATCAGCGAAGCTATCGGTTTGATTACTGAGAGAGCGGGTCATCGACATCTTCCTGTCAGGCGCTGGCCGGAGCCGTGCCCGTGGCAACTTGAGCAGCTTTTTGTTGAGCGGCAAGTTGTTGTTTGTTGAGTTCTTCCATTACTTGATCACGCGGACCGTACATGCTGACTCCACCTGCGCTCATGACGAGCAACCGATCGAGTTGAGACAGGATGGTGGTGCGGTGAGTGATGACGAAGATGGTCGCCCCAGTAAGCTTTAGCTCCTGGATAGCGGATGCCAGAGCACGCTCACCAACCTCATCGAGGTTGGAATTGGGTTCATCCAGCAAAATAAGGCGCGGCGAACCATAGATGGCACGGGCCAGGCCGACACGCTGACGCTGACCACCGGAAAGGTTGACCCCTTCACTGCCGATGACAGTGTCATAGCCATCGGGCAGCAACAGAATCATTTCGTGTACGCCTGCAGTCTTGGCAGCGCGCACCACTTTCTCGGGATCGACGTCGGTGAAGCGTGAAATGTTTTCGCTAATGGTGCCTTCAAAGAGCTCAATGTCCTGAGGCAAATACCCCATGTAAGGGCCTAGCTGGTCTTTATCCCAATTGCTGATGTCGGCACCATCCAGGCGTACGACACCATTCTGGGGCGCCCATACACCCATCAATGCTCGGGCCAGCGTGGATTTTCCTGACGCGCTCGGGCCAATAATGCCGACTACAGAGCCGGCCGGGACACCAAAGCTGATGCCACGCAAGATCGGCGTTTTTGAACCGGGAGGGCAAACGATCAAGTTCTCAACCAATACATGCCCTTGAGGTGCAGGCAATGCCATGCGCTCTGGCTCTGCATGCAACTTATCGAGAGTGTCGTTGAGCCGGTCATATTGCGATCGGGCGGCAATAAAGCCTTTCCAACTACCGATAATCAAGTCGATAGGAGCCAGCGCACGTCCCAGCAAAACCGAACCTGCGATAACCAAACCAGGGCTGATCTCATGGTTTACGGCTAAATATGCCCCCAAACCGAGGATCAACGACTGAATAAGCATGCGGAAGGTTTTGGAAACAGCACTGACTATCCCGCCCTTGTCGCTTGCCTGGGACTGAAGGATCAATACATTTTTCTGACGCATACCCCAGCGGTGCATGAGGGTATTCAGCATCCCCATTGATTCGATTACTTCGGCATTACGCAGGTTTTTAGTCGTGTACAGGGTTGCAGCGATGTTTTCTTTATTCGCTTGCCCTAAAGCCTTGCCTGTCATCTTTTCATTCATGTAGGCGAGGAATAGCAGCACCAGGGCGCTACCAATAGCGACCCATCCATACCAAGGATGGAACAGGAACATCACAGCAATGTAGATCGGCAGCCACGGAGCATCAAAAAAAGCAAACAATCCATTGCCCGTTAGAAACTGCCGCAGGCCTGTCAAATCGTTGAGTGACTGGGCCGAAGCATCCATACCGCCACTTTCCAGTGAACGCTTGAAACTGGCCTTATATACATCGCGGCTTAGCAATACATCCAGCTTGGTGCTGACGCGAACCATGATCCGCGAACGGACCCACTCCAGGGACCCCATCGTGATAACCAGCACGGTCATGATGATGGTCAGCATCACTAACGTAGAAATGCTACCGCTTGT
The DNA here is from genome assembly GCF_900105115.1 of Pseudomonas mohnii. Classification (NCBI taxonomy): domain Bacteria; kingdom Pseudomonadati; phylum Pseudomonadota; class Gammaproteobacteria; order Pseudomonadales; family Pseudomonadaceae; genus Pseudomonas; species Pseudomonas mohnii. Next base: position 105,923 of record NZ_FNRV01000002.1, on the reverse strand, counting down.
TACCACTCGGCCATAGACCTGGAGCATATAGAAGGTAGGAACAAGCATCAGGGCATTGACAAATAAACTGAAAATACCGACTGATATGAAACTGCCTTTACAAGCTTTCAACGCAGCTTGCAAGCTGTTTTCATGAAGGTTACGCATAATTTCCTAATGCCGCTGGGTATGGAAAAGCGCGGGAGTGTAGCACCTCGCTTAGCCTGCAATAAATGAAAAAACGTTTAGAGGAAGGCACTGTTGGCCCACAAAACAATGGGCGCCGTTTTTTTTGCGTTGCAAGCCTCCGAAGCTAGCAGTTAATCTCTCAGGCCTTTTCTCACATGCGCCCAGGCTCCCCCTGTGTGTTGAGCGTTTTAGGCATGAACAAGGGCTTTTGGCGTTGTTCAAAGCAGCCAAAGTCAAATGTTTTAGCCAAGGTAACTCATGCGCATCCTGCATTTTTTCAAGACCTATTATCCCGACACCACAGGTGGCATCGAGCAAGTCATATTTCAGCTCTGCCAAGGCAGTCGTGTCTTAGGCGTTGAAAGCCAGGTGCTGACTATCAGCCAAGATCCTTCTCCTGCGCGGCTACAGATGGCTGACCATCAGGTCACTCGTGCCAAAGAAAATTTCAACTTGGCCTCTACAGGCCTCTCGATGCGAGTGTTCAGCCAATTTAAGGAAATGGCTGCCGAAGCCGATCTGGTGCACTTTCATTTCCCGTGGCCCCTCATGGACCTGGTGCATTTTGCCACCGGCCATGGTCGCCCTACCGTGCTCAGTTATCATTCGGATATCGTCAAGCAGCGCACCTTGCTCAAGCTTTATGGCCCTTTAATGAAGCGTTTTCTCAGGAGCATGGATCGAATAGTGGTGGCCTCGCCTAACTATCTGGCCTCCAGCGAAGTGCTCAAGCCATTTGCCGACAAGACGATGGTCATCCCTTACGGATTGGATCAATCGGCGTACCCAAAAGCATCGATGGAAACACTCAGCCACTGGCGAAAAAGTCTGCCAGAAAAATTCTTCCTGTTTGTCGGCGTGCTTCGCTATTACAAAGGCTTGGATAGCCTGCTTAACGCGCTTGAAGGCGTAGATTATCCAGTGGTGATTCTCGGTAGCGGCCCGCAAGAACTTGAACTCAAAGCTCAAGCGCAAAAGTTGCAACTGCGCAACGTGCTGTTTTTGGGGCGTCTGGATGATGAGGAAAAAGTCTGTCTGCTGCAGATGTGTTACGCCCTGGTGTTCCCTTCCCATCTTCGATCTGAAGCGTTTGGCATCTCTTTGTTAGAAGCTTCGATGTATGGAAAGCCGATGATTTCTTGCGAGATCGGAACAGGGACCACCTACGTCAACATTCACGAAGAAACAGGCTTGGCCGTCCCTCCCGATTCACCCGTGGCCTTGCGGGAGGCCATGCATCGCCTGTGGAACAACCCTGAAGAGACGCAGCGTTTCGGCAATAATGCTCGCGCCCGGTTTCAAGAGTTGTTCACCGCTGACCGCATGTGCGAGAGCATGGTGCAGCTTTATAACGAAGTGATTGACTTACATGGCACTAAAAATAAAGCGTAAGTCAAATTAACTTAAATTTAACAGGTATAGAACTTAGCTATTCCGCACTTTTAAATATCTAACATCATTATTACTCGAATTAAACTATTGCTTTATACAACGTATTTTTCGCACGCAATTATAAACGCCAAAATCCATGCTGGACGGCTAGTTTTGGATGATCCGTCATCAGAGGTATTCCCTCAGTGCGAATAAAAAGAACCCGAGCTCATCGCACGTCTGCTTGGCGGCACCTATAGTTTGGGTCGCAACCCTCTACGACTGGAGCGATCGCAGGGGGCAGCTGGGTTCCAGAATGATAAAGCCCTGCTCAAATAATAGTCGATGCGTGAAATATCACTAAAAAAGCACCCAGCTTCGTATTCAGGCCCTTGGTAAAGCTTGCGCTACAGGCACAGCTGGTTTGGCGTTACGCCGTTACGCCGAGCGACCACCAAAATACTGTGTCCTTGCTCAGGTCTCTTGCGAACCATGCTCAGTTTTTTATGGCACTACAGGGCGTTCTCAATCAGGCCAGCCAAATAACAGCAGACACAAGGCTCAACATCGCCTGATCGTTCCTGGCCAGTCGCTCATATCGGGTCGCTATCCGTCGGAACTGCTTCAACTTCAAAAAGAAGCGTTCCACCAGATTGCGCGCCTTGTAGAGATGCCGATCCAGTGTGCGAGGGTGCAAACGATTCCTTTTGGAAGGGATCACGGCATCAGCCCCCATGCACTGGATCGTATTGCCGAAGACGGCAGAGTCATAGCCTTTGTCTGCCAATACGACTTCGCACGCAAAACCGTCAATCAGGGCGGAGGCTTGCTCGTATTCGGAAGCTTGCCCAGGTATTAACAGCAAACGCAGCGGGTTACCCAAGGCATCTACAGTCGCGTGAATCTTGGTGCTCAAGCCGCCTCGTGACTTACCCATGGCCTCGGCGGCCGGGACTGTTTTTTTGCGGCATCATGCTGATGAACGCGGACAATGCAGCCATCCACCATCATATGTTCCAAGTCAGCATCTCCAGCAAGCGAGGCCATTAGTTTCAACCAAAAAACCTTGCGGGACCATCGCTCATAGCGGACGTAGACGCGATGCCAATGACCATAGCTATCGGGCAGATCACGCCAAGGGGCGCCGGTTCGGGCAACCCACAATACGGCCTCAACAAACAACCGGTTATCGCGAGCCGTGACACCTCGGTCGCTGGCTTTGCCCGGCAGCAGATCCTTGATGCGCTCCCATTGGTCATCGCGCAGCCAGTACAGCAGTCGGGTTGCGAAAGTAGGCCACCGAATTCACCGCGTTCAGTGCTGCTGCGTGGCTCTTTGCGTATCTTTTTTTCAATCCAAGCCGGTCAGAGGGACATCGGGGCTCCATCGCGAGCATTTCCGCGCCCTAACAAAGCCCTAACAAAGCTTTATCAGCGCTTTGTTGTGGTACAGAAATGCAGTGCCGGTATTTCTGTGCCATTAAAAAGCTTTGTTGTGCCACCGAAATGAAGCCTAGGCATTTCTGTGGCATTAAAAAGCTTTGTTGTGCCACTGAAATGAAGCCTAGGCATTTCTGTGGCATTAAAAAGCTTTGTTGTGCCACCGAAATGGCATGTCGAGTAATACCCCTCTGCCTCGCTATGCGATTAGTGCGCCCATCAGCCAATCACTGACCTCAGACCTTGGGTAGTGCATTGGCCTTTTTGTACCTCAACCCCGTTTCGGTCATTCAGTTTCCAGCCTCAAAAAAACCAACACACACCCTCCCCATCAGCTGGCAAAGCCACTGGTGCTGAGCCCTAGAGTGTTCACCACAAGCAGGTCATTGCCTCCTTCAAAACAACGTTGTACCTGGCTCTGGACTTTGTCTGTACCAAGGACTGGATATTTTATGTACCTGGGTTAGGATTGAGCTATGTACCTGGGTTCGGACTCACCTTAAAAAGTCCCGAATATATTACGTTTTGGTGTTTTTTGGTGGTACACCGAAAAATGGCGAAACGACCGGCCAACCCTATGTATGGCAGCAATCGCTAAATCCTTTGTCATCGTTATGAGTAGGATCGTTAACACCGGAATGGATGCAAACCATGACTATCAGCAGCGAAATCCAACTACGTGCTATTGGCATCCTCAACGCATTCAGAACCGACAACCCTGAAGGCTCTGTGTCATCGCAAGGAAGTGGTGTTGACGCGCAATCATCCTCAGCGCAAACACAGAAGCCCTCTCCTGCCGAACACCCTCATACGAGCGTGGACATAGGCAGATTCACGCGATGGCTTGATCAGCGCGTTACAGAAAAGGGTTTAGGCGAGAGAACCGCACTGTGTTATCGCAAATGGGTTTCGAGTTACCTTGAATCGGTGGGTCATACGTCAACGCAAGAGCTTCGCGCCTGGATACCACCCAGCAGGCGCGAACGTATGAGGCAGGCTGCTGCGTTGAGCCCTGAGAACGTACTGCTTAATGACGTGAACGATACAAAGCTGTTCGTGGCGTCCTCGAAGAGGAACCAGCGTTACCTTTCGTTCATGAGCGAGAGCGTACTGGAGCTTTTGAAGGCTGACCTGATGCCGCTCCCTCGTACGAAAGAGGAAGATGAAAAGCCATCGCGTAATCGCATTGCTGGTATGGAAACCTTTATGTGGTTTACGTGCACGCTATGGACTGGCCTGCGTCCACACGAATGGCCTTATGCACGCTACCTCGAAGATCACTATGACGCTGACACACGGCTAACCATTCGGCGTGTACTGGAGGTGACAACGCTCAAGCAGTCTGGTCGGCGCGAAGACAATCCACTCAAGGACAAGCGCTACCTGGTGCTGGAAGACTGGCCTGACAACCAGATTCGTGCGCTGAAGATATTTCTTGAGATTGTGTATCGCCATGAGGATGCGAAGGTGTTTGGTCGTTTTTACGACAGCCGCCGCAAGCTGCTACAACGAGCATGGGCGAGAATACTAAAGTTCCACGGTGGTACTATCGAGCACCTTGGGGCTGAGTTCTCGCCAGCCAAGAAGTCGAAGCTCAAATCGCTTGCAGCCTCGACCAGTAGCCCAGCTATCACTGAAGGCAATTCGATCTGCTTCTACACAGCGCGCCACGCCTTTGCTGAGGAAGCACGTCGCAGCGGCACATTCAGCCGCTATGACATAGCGGCAGTACTTGGCCATTCCATGATTACGAACCAAAGCTACTACGGCCCACGCAAGGGCCGGTTGGAGCGTGAGCATCGCTACATCTTGCCGAAGCCAATGCTTGGTGAGTCTGAGGCCATTGCGATGTGGGATGAGACCGCCAACCCTCTGCGCGGCAAATACACCAACCGCGACGACCTCGCACGATCTCTTCTGGACACTGAGAGCAAGAATAGGAGCCGTGAGGACGTGGACGGCATCTCAAGCTTCTGGCTGGGCTTGTAGGAGCTTCCGCTCGCAGTCAGACAGGACTGCCGGGGTCTAAGAGGGCGCGCGTCGCCCTCTTCCTTTTCCAGTAGCCTTACCGCATAATCTTTTTCGCACCGTAGCCGTTCGGCCATTCCTCTGGTGCTTCTGCAAAAGCCTCTTAAAACGGATCGTACGATCCAGACAAATCAAACAGCCCATCAAATCGACACACTCTGCATGTGGTTCGTACGCAATGCTTTTGCCTTTGATTCTGTCTGTGCCATTGATGTTCTGGATGTGGGAAACGATCCTCCCTGCTCATGAACGCGCCAACGCACAGACTGTTTCAAGCGTTGACGTAAAAGCGTCTTTAAAGCGTTCCCGCTATCAAGGCACTACAGCGTTCCCGTAAAGCAAAGCTGGTTTGGGTTCCCGCAAAAGCAGATGTGCGTTTACGGTGAAGCGGCCATGCCTTGGTGACTGCGAATAATGGGATTTATGGTAACCGAGGTGTATTTACTCCTCGAAAAGGTCAGCGTGGGTTCCTGCTCGAACGAAGACGATTTGCTCTTGTTTGCTTTCAGCAGCTAGGCGGTAAACCAGTAGGAAATCTCCGACGACATGGCACTCTCGAAAGCCAGCCCAGTTGCCTTTTAACGGATGGTCTAACCATTCAGGCGCTAAAGCTCCATCATTGGAGACAAGCAACATCATGACTTCCTTGAGCCGGTTAAGATCAAATAGACCGGAGCCGGAAAGTCACTCCCAATCCTTTAGGATGGTCTTCGCGTAGTCAGACACGCGAGGTAACGCCGCACGTTTACTGGCCGCTGTTTTTCTTGAGTTCAACTCATAACGGCCATAACGCCGCGTTTATGTCAAATCGGCCCCCACAAAACAGCCCACCTTGATGGGCTTCTGTGTGCCAACTAGACACCAGCCCCTCGGAGCCTGGTCTACCCTTCTCCCGGTGCGTGGTTTGACGCGTACTCCGTTAATAACTGGAAAAGGATAGCCAATGCCGTTGCCCCCCCAGTCATCGCGCGCAGAAAGGTTTTGAGGCGTTGCGCCAGGTAGCTCCGGACGTCGCTGGACTCGCGGCGGCGATCAGTGATGCCGTGGATGCCGAGCGGGTGTATGACGCCGACGTCGCCCAGGAAATAATCTATGGGTTGTGCCGCCGCGTGCACCAACATCCGCACGCCGGGGGGCTACCGTTGTTGGCCCAATTGAAAACCTGGTACCTGGAGGGCGCATTGAGCCCGACGGCTTTCAGTCTGTTGACCGTGCATGCGACGGCGCTGATCAATGCGTAAAGGCCTTCAGGAAAAGGCGTTGCGCTCCATGCTCGAGACAACCGCTAATTCGCTGGCAAGGAATCCACCATGCTGCTCACGATGCAACCCAAGATATTTTATCGGGCACGACAGGCCGGTCATGATGTGTTCATCGACGGCTATTTTTACAACGGTGGCTTTTACCGACGGCATCAACTCCTCGGGCAGATCGAGGAAGACGGCACGTTTGGTTATGTCAAAGGGCATGGCCAGTCGACCTGTCCCGAACATATCGCCGGCCATGTCAGGGGGTTGGTGTTGATCCTCAAGGATGGCACCCTTTTTAACCTGGTCGATGTGGATCAGCACAACCTGGAGGCGTGATGAACGCGCCTCACACAAACCGTGTACCGACTAGACAATGGCCTGCAGTCCTGGATCGACTGTTAGTTGTAACAGCTTGCAATCGAAAACGGCTGAGGGCATTCATGATGACGCGCTGCCGGTGATGCTCGAGGGCGGTACCGTTCGTGAAGAACTGGTCAGCCGGAATGACAGTAATTAATCGTCAGAACTCGCTTTCACAGCAGCGTATCGACTACAAAATCCGGCTATCTAGATGGTCGCAAGGATGGGGTCTTGAAATTCGATGGTGTGGGCTTTGCAGCTAGGCGGTGTGACCCAGACTTGCTTCTTACTTTGGGATAATTGAATGCTATCGACTACAAATTCCGGCTATGCGAATGCAACAGTTGTCTACATAGCTAGCTATATTGATAGCTATCAATATATTTATAAATTGTAAGATGCTGATTTTATTGTGCTTTTTTACAAAAGACTTTCCGATTGAACGGCCTCCATACCCTCTCCAAGCGAAAGCCGTAGCTGAGCAGCCTCCTGGAAGCGAAATATCAGGCTTTTGACAGCTTTACCTTCAGTGATGGTTTGGTAAGTGATGGCGATTCCAGATTTGGCCATGATTTCGGCGATCGACGGCGCTATCACCCTCTGCCGTAGATTGTTGAATCGCTTGTAGCTGTCACCCAAATCCAACAACGTCCGCAGCTTCTCTACCTCAATGATCAATATGCCGGTGCTCTTGAATTGCATCATCAATTCGAACAATCGAAAACTGTGCATGGAATTCAGATTGGCCACACGACGTAAGTCATACGAAGTGAGCTTGCTGTTGAGCATCGATAGGTAAGGAATTACATCGACAGTGAAATTAAGGGTCACTCGACCCTCACCCTCTGCGTAGGTCGCCTTGTACACCCAACGGATACGGGTTCGATTTTTGCCATCAAAGGTCTGAATGTCACGCTCGTAGAGGGAATCAGCAGCCTCCTTGAGATTGGTGTAAGCAAAACGTATCGGTATGCCATAGATCTCGGAGAAACTGGCGGCAGTAACCGTGATTTTGGAGGGCATTGGTTTACGTGGGTCAACCTGGGCAATTGCCGCCAGCAATAGGCGTTGCTCTTGAAGAGTCAGCCGATAGGAGGCGCTGATCAAATCATTGGCTTTTGTAACGAGCAATGACGATGGTTCTTTGGAGCTCATCGACTAATCCTGATGCAGTGATGAGTCGATAGTACCAACTTGAGGACGCGCTGCGTGATGGTTTTCCATAGCCGGAATCTGTAGTCGTTGAATGGCTATGGGCTATTGCCGGAATCTGTAGTCGTTGGAAATCAGTACTATTCGTGGCCAGTGCTCACCTGAACGGGCGGACATCACCAGCCAATAGCCAGAATTTGTAGTCGTTAGTCGGACGTACTAGCCGGAATTTGTAGTCGATAACTTTGCGATATGGGTGGTTTCTGATTTATGCCTCTCCAAAGGTGCTTTGAGGAAAGAGAAAGAACTCTTTTTCAGCAGAGTGCCTGTGGATAACAGCCGGAATCTGTAGTCGACATAGCTGAAATCTGTAGTCGTACTAGCCGGAATCTGTAGTCGATATAGCCGGAATCTGTAGTCGTATAGCCGGAATCTGTAGTCGCTGACCCGCTGCAGGCCACGGAAACAAAGGCCTCCAGCGATGCTAAAAACAAGCTTTAAAAACAAGCTTTAAAAACAAGATAAAAAGATTTTAAAAAAGAGCTCAAAAATTATTTTTCTTGGTTGAAAATCAAAAGAAAGGCAAGAGCACGTAAAAGCGCTTAGGCCGCGCTATAAGCCGATAAATCATAAAGGCTTGGTACCTCACTACAAGCGCCATAGAAATGCCTCAGAACGGCTATAAAAGGCCTTAAAATTGATTTATTCCATGTGGATCCAAGCGGATGCCGATAGGTAGAGTCAAAATCACATTTACAATTCATGACTGTAGATCCGGTATTGAACTTGACAAACAGCACTTGAATATCTATATCTAGCTATCTTAATAGCTATCTAGATAGCTATGATGTTCACGTAACCTCTTATAGGAAGAGAACCACAGTGACCATATTTGCTTGTGTAAATACCAAAGGTGGCGTTGGAAAAACAACGACAGCCGTTCACCTGGCAACGATGCTAGCCAAAATTGGGAAAACCTTATTAATAGATGGTGACCCTCAAGCAAGCGCCGCCAGCTGGGCTGCATGGCGCCGAGACAACCCAGAATATAGTCCTAGTCCTACAACTGTCTGTCTCCAAGGTAAAGCGATCAATTCCGAAGGCAGGCAGCTAGCAACAGCATATGAGCATGTGGTTGTAGATGCCGGAGGCCGAGACTCCGTGGGCTTACGTTCAGCATTACTCCTTGCCGAAGTTGTAATTGTACCTGTTGGCGCTAGCTCATTTGATGCTGCTGCTATGACAGACCTATTGACCGTCGTAGACCTAGCGCGAGATTACAATCCAGAGCTCGACGTCAGGATGTTGCTTTCCAGGGTCGATACACGGACAAAAGACACGGGGGAAATGCTCACATTCCTTGAGGAGCAATCCTTTAGTGTTTTCAAAACCAAGATCTGTGAGCGGGTTGCATTTCGTCGTTGCATCAGTGAAGGCGCAACTGTTCATGAACTCAAACGTGACAATGCAGCAATTCAAGAAATGAATGCTTTCTTTGCTGAGGTGTTGGGATGATTAAGGCCAAGCCAGATATAAAGAGCTACAAAAAAGATCCCAATGAGTTTCTGGAAGGGGGGGAGGCGGATAAGGCTTTATCAAAATCTGCTTCTACTCGAAAGCAGCCAGAAGTCGAAGAAACTGCGTCTTACATGATCGAAGCACTCAAACCAGAACCTACGGTGCAAAAATTATTTCGGCTACGTTGGGACATCGCTTGCGCTCTTAAGCTTGGAGCCGCTCAAGAGTCGGCCAAGACAGGAAAGCGAGTGACAGAAACAGACATCGTTCAGCAGCTATTAAAGAAACACTATAATCTATAATGCTAGATAGCTAACTATCTAGCATTATAGTTAGCCACAAGCGATACGCATCGACAAGACCTGAAGCCTATAGACGGCTAGTGCGTAATAATACCACCCATCAATGTGAGCACCATAATGGTTACCAATCTGCCTCAATCGCAGAAGTTTAAAGGGATGGTTTGTTAAAGATGCTATATTTAGGGGTGGTATTATGATGGCTGACATCGTGCATTTACACGCCTGCCTAAATGCTACGCTCAAAGAGTTCGGCAACGCATGGCCAAATTTCGTGGTGCGCTCGAAGGTATGGCAACTGCCCTTGTTGGCTGAACAAAAAGCAGCCGACCATATTGAGGCTCGAGCGTTAGAAGGCTGCGCGGCGATAGATGCGGCAATTCAAGCCATGTCGATGTTCGAGAGAATGCCTGATCAAGCACCTGGCACTGTCATGCGCTTACCAGGGTACTTCGCCCTCAGCGAGAGCGTTCTACATTGGGTGAAAGAGATCAACCAGCTCAAAGACCAACTCACCATGGAGATCGAAAAGACCCGCGTTGAGCTGAATTTAGCGCCATCGGCACGTTCGAAAATCTTGCGCCAGGCTTTAGGCGGGCAAATGAGCATGAAGCAATTTCTGCGTCATATTCAGGCATTTGATATCTGCCCGCGGCTGATTGTATTTACTTGGGCTGGCCATACCACAGGAGGGGAGCGGGTAGCGGTTGGCAAAGTAAGGGAGTTACTGGGCAAGACTGCGAAACAACAGGCCATGAAAGAGGGGATTGAGGTTGATCAAACCCTAGCGGGCGCCGAATTGCGGCGTATTGTTAACCTGGCTGACCAAGCGAGTCTGGTTAAATATAAAGTGGTGGCTCCCCATCCAAGAGCAATGGTGTATTTCTCGGAAAGCTCACGTTACGACGCAATGATTCATAGCAACTTACCTATGTTCGTATTAGCGGGAGACCGTTCCACTGACGTACACGAACTACGGAATTTTGACCGGCATGCGCGTCAAGCTCAGAGGCCTGATAAAAAAACGCGCATCGAAGTGATACCTCGTATGAATCTCTATCTGAATCCGGATGACCTGGTGGGCCAGCGTAAACCAGATATACAGGTATCTAACCGAAGTAGCGTTTCCTCAACCTATTCAGCCAGCAGTCAACGAAAAGTACTTGCAGAAACGCCTAACGCGCCACAACTGGACCTCAACTTTTTTCTGCCTGATGATTAAAGCTAATCATTGCGCCAACGCTGATAAGGGTCGCCCACTCATTCATCAATTGCCGACGCTTATCTAAAAGATCGCCGCGGTTATACGCCGCTTCTACTTTGTTTTCCAAGGAGTGAGCAAGCGCCATTTCACAAATCTCTCTCGGGAAATTTGTATGCTCGGCAGACCAGGTGCGGAAGGTAGAGCGAAAGCCATGGGGAACGTATTCTCCAGCCTGTAGCTCATCCATGACGCGGCGAATAGCGTTCCCGGGTAAACTGCCGGTGCGTCTGGCGTTGGGGAAGACATAGATGGGATGTTTGCCTTGCTGTTGCTCCAGGGTCTGAATAGCGCCTGCTGACAGCGGCACACGGTGGACCTTTCCTGCTTTCATTCTTGCTGCATCAATCGTCCATATACCTGCCGCGAAATCGAACTCAGACCAGCGAGCATCGCACACTTCATTGCTCCGGCAAGCTGTATAGATCAGAAGCTCGCACGCACGTGCGGCCGTGCTCTCCAGGCTGTCGAGTTGCCGAATAAACGGACCTAACCGCTCTGCGGGCATGGCACTGAAAGGTACTTTTGCGCGTTTTTGACGTGGCAGCAGTTTATCGAGATGGCCTCTCCATCGAGCTGGATTTTCTCCTTCGCGCAACATCCTGGCTTTGGCTGCATCAAGCACTAATTCAATACGATTTCGCAGGCGAAAGGCTGTTTCCGGAATGCGGGTCCAGATCGGTATGAGTACATCGAGCACATGCTCGGTTTTGATGCTGCCTACAGGCATTTCCCCTAGCAATGGATACACATGATCGCGCAGAGAGTTCGACCATTGCTGTACGTGCCTAACGTTTTTCCAGCTTTGACGATGGGTACTGATATACCGCTCAGCTTCGTGGCGAAACGTCACTGACGCGCGCGTTATCAGGGCCTGCTCGTACTGCAGCGATGCCCGTTTAGTGAGTGGATCAATACCCTGTGAAAGGTCCAGTCTATAGGTGTCGACCGCCAGTCGCGCAGCCTTCAACGAAACCGTCGGGAAGGATCCCAATCCTAAATCATGACGTCGGTTGTTGAGCTGATAACGCAAGACCCAATTCTTGGTGCCATTAACGCTAACGCGCAGAATGAGCCCCCGTTCATCATGATAACTACCTGGGGTTTCAACTGAGCGGAGAAAGGATTGAGTCAATTTGGCCATTTCAGGTGTCTGACTCCCAATTCTGACCGTGGCAAGACGAAGTACGAATTATAATGTACGCGGAGTATAAATCCTCGTACATATGAGATATTGCTCAATAAAATATGTGATTTTTGTATAGTATTTATTTTCAACCCCACACTCGATCCCACACGATCTCCTTCAGCCCCTTCGGTTGCTCGTCAACCTCAAAATCAAGCTCACACCACTCATCGTTAAAATTCATAAATCCAAAACGGCAGCCGATAGGGAAATTAATGCTCAATTTGCTGGGATTCAGAATTTGGAAGCTCGTGCCTCGTGGTCCTGCAAAAATGTACTGATCGAGTAGCTCCGACTGATCCAGGAAAGCACTGTTCTAGACAGCGACATAGCCGGAATTTGTAGTCGATACTTGAAAGTCATAAGTATTTTAAGCTAGATATCTAGCTATAAATCTATTTCACGAGGCAGAAACTCGTAGCAGTAACTTCAAAGACGATTCCGTTTTATCACCGTAAGATCAGTCTAAATCCTTGGGCGGGCATTTTCCCGCCTAGGGATTTAGAGCGAAGCGTCAGCATCTTCCAATCACCGTGGAAGTCATGTGTTTAAGCAAGGCCTAGGGAAAGCTGGGACGAGCTTTCGAAACGCCTGAGCGTGGTTATTTCTTAGTTTTTTGGGAAACACGTTTTATGGGGAGTTGGGATGTGCACCAGAACGGTAGGTGAAGAAGGCCCTTTCAGTATTGCATCGCCTGCGCGAGTCGCTGATCCGCGTCCCTACCAAGGCGGTCAATCAGATGCAGGGTTTCCTGCTGGAATTCGGCATAAGCCTACCCAAAGGGCTGGCCGTCATGAAGCGCTTGTCCAGTGTTCTGGCGAAGCACGAGCTGCCTGTTCGGTTAACGGTACTGCTGCAGCGTCTGCACGATCACTTGGTCCATCTGGACGGCCAGATCAAGGAACTGGACAAAGAGCTGACCGGCCAACTGGCTGTAGAAATGGGCGATGGCCAGAAATACGGTTGCAACCGAGATTTTGCTGCCTCTCTGGGCTTGGTTACCCAGACAGTACAGCACCGGCGGCAAGTCAAACTTGCTGGGCATCAGCAAGCGTGGCGACAAGAACCTGCGCCGCCTGCTGGTGTAATGCGCCAGGGCCTACCTGCAGCACATTGAACGTCAAGAAGGGGCGCTGGCCGACTGGGTACGCTCGCTGCTGACGCGACGTCATTCCAACGTGGTCGCCTGTGCGCTGGCCAACAAATTAGCCCGTATAGCGTGGGCGATTGCCGCACACCATACCCAATACGATGCAGGGCCAGACGCCTTGAGCGCATGACCCTGCAGTTGTTGCTGTACCAGGATTCACCCTTCAGGTTTTGCGATAGCTGAACAACAGATGACGTGAACGGCTAACCGGCCTGACGAAGATCTTGACACGAAAATCGGCTTTTGAAGCCGCGTCAGTTTTAAGGATCGCCAGGCGCGACTCTCATCCTGGCGCGGGGCAAGCCCTAATTGGACGCCGGATAGATTTAAGCAAGCCAACCACTTCATCCGTTAATCAGTATTGCAAAAAATGGGGTGACCATAGATTTTCAGTCAGCGGCAACACAGTCTCAGGTGTGACCGGATTTACCGTAAGCGTTGTTATGAAAAATCGAGCTTCATTTAAGCCGTTCTGATGCTTTTCGATACGCGGCTTCCTTTTCACGTTTATCAATCGCGACCACGAACACCACAACCTCTTGGTCGATCACCTGGTAGATCAGACGATAGCCAGCGCTGCGCAGCTTTACTTTGTAGCAATCTGGCAGCTCGCGTAAGCGGCTGGCCTCGATGCGGGGATTCTCCAGAATTTCAGCCAGCTTTTTCTTGAATTGCTGCCGGATCGTATCTCCCAGCTTGTGCCATTCTTTCAGTGCACGTTGGTCAAATTCAAGGCTATAGGTCATCCAACGTCACCTTAACGCGCTGCGGTGAAGCCAATCGCTCGCGTACGGTGTTTATGAGGGTTTCATCCTCTTCTGTCATGAGTACAGGCCTGAAGGGAAGCTGGCCGCGCTCAGCAACGTATTGCAACGCTTGGCGCATGAGTTCAGACGGTGTCACACCCAAACGTTCCAATTCGCGGTAAGCGCGGTTTTTGAGATCATCATCCACACGGACATTGATTGAGGCCATTTCGCATGATTCCTGTAAAGACGATTGTCTTTACAGTGGCATCGAAGGTGCTATTTTTCAAGAAAATTTACAAAATATGTATGAGGAATTTACGTACTTTCTCACCTTCCTGGTTAGCTAAGAGGGTGTAGACAAAATAAACTAAACTTACTGCTCCTTCTGCCTGAACAGCCTTGAAGTCATGCCTCGAACCGGACGCCCGCCCGCGATTACCGCAGAGCAGAACCCACCTGGTCAGATTTTCGGTCAGCGCCAACAGTCTTGGAGCACATCAGGGCCTATTTCCGCCATAAAAAAACTGACAGGGCTCAAACGTCTGATGGAGCTGGTTGAGGATGATGAGGGACGGCTGTCTGTGGTGCTGGCTGGCCATCCCAAATTGCGCAACAACTTGCGTCGCCCGACCATGGAGGAAATCGGCTACCAGACCGACATTTTTTCGCTCGACGGCATTGCAGACAGTCAGCCGAACATATTCACTGGCTGCTGGACACCTGCACGCAGGGCTCAGTCTACGTGTCCCCTATCATGATCGAAGAAGCGGTTGATCTATTGGCTGGCAAACTCCGTACGCCATTGCAAATTCAACTGCACTTGAGTTTATCGCTGGAGGCCGGCTACCTGACTGGTGAGAAACCCATCTCGGCGGAACTGGTAGAGTCACAATTGGACGACCTGGAGCCAACCTTGATGCGCCATGGTTACCGCATCAAGGACTTGGTGAAGCAATTTGATGCCAAGCCTACCGAGATCAATGCGCAATTGCATGGACTTGACCACCCATTTGCATTCGACTTGATCAGTTGTTTACATCGGATTTGATCAGTACACCTGCTTGCTTGATCGTCCAGAAATCAGCCGCTTGGCTCGCCCGTTAGTAGCCGTTTGGGCCGCTGACGCGGCCCAAACGGCATTACGAACGTCTATGGGGGAGCCTACAGAATTCGGAAAAAATCGTACGCTAAGGTTTTCCGATCAGTCATAGGCTCGCCAGTTTGATGTGTTCCGTTCCTGGCCCAGCCAAAACCTATCGGTCTTCGCGGGTGTGCCACAGGCGCAGCAGGTAGATAGTGGAATCCACTATCTCGTAACGCATCTCGTATTGGCCGATCTGAATTCGGCGTACATCCCTTGGTTCGAACTCTTCTAGTCGTTCGCCAATGCGCGGATTGGTCAGCAGCGTGGTAGGTGCTGCTGTAAGTTCATCTACATAGCCTAGGGAGGCCCCTTGCAGGGGCAACGTATCGGCTATGTCCGGGTCAACAGCTACGAACAGAACCCGAAATGTCAGCTGAAACAAAACGAGGTGAACAAACTGTTCACCGACAAGGCCTCTGCCAAGGATACCCAGCGTCCGTAACCGGAGGCCATGCTTGGCTTCGTCCGTGAAGGTGATACGGTCGTGGTACACAGCATGGATCACTTGGCCCGCAACCTGGATGACCTGCGCCGCCTGGTGCAAAAAAATGACCAAGCGCGGCGTGCGTATCGAGTTTTAGAAGGAAGGGCTGGTATTCACGGGAGGTGATTCGCCGATGGCCAACCTGATGCTGTCGGTCATGGGAGCCTTCGCCGAGTTCGAGCGAGCGCTCATTCGCGAGCGAATCGCCCAGGCCAAGCAACGCGGCGGTTACCGGGCTCGTAAAAAAGCCCTGTCCGACGAACAGACTGTCGCAGTCCGGCAACGGGCCGCTGTCGGTGAACCAAAGGCCCAGCTAGCCCGTGAGTTCGGTATAAGTAGGGAAACCCTTTACCAGTACCTACGCACGGATGACTGATACATGCCCCGTCGCTCGATACTCTCGGCTTCTGAGCGCGAGACTTTGCTTGCGCTGCCGGAAAGCCAGGACGATCTGATCCGCTATTACACCTTCAACGAGTCCGACCTGTCGCTGATCCGTCAGCGACGGGGTGATGCCAATCGTCTCGGCTTTGCCGTGCAACTCTGCCTGCTGCGCTACCCCGGTTACGCGCTGTCCAGCGACAGCGTGCTGCCAGATCCGGTCATTGAGTGGGTGGCACGACAGGTTCAGGCTGCGCCCGAAAGCTGGGCGAAGTACGGTGAGCGCGATGTCACCCGCCGTGAACATGCCCAGGAGTTGCGAACCTACCTGGGCTTGTTGCCGTTCGGGCTGTCAGACTTTCGCGCCCTGGTACGTGAGCTGACCAACCTTGCCCAGCAGACCGACAAAGGTTTGTTACTGGCTGGGCAGGCTCTGGAGAGTCTGCGTCAGCAACGGCGGATTTTGCCGACCCTGACGGTGATCGACCGGGCCTGCTCCGAAGCAGTGGCGCGAGCGAACCGGAGGATCTACCGTGCTTTGATCGAGCCGCTAAGCCAGCAGCATCGCAACAAACTCGACGAACTGCTGACCATCAAGACAGGCAGCAATAGTACCTGGTTGACCTGGCTACGGCAGTCACCGTTGAAACCGAATTCGCGGCACATGATGGAGCACATCGAGCGGCTGAAGATTTTTCAACTGGTGGCCCTGCCCGAAGGGCTCGACCGGCATATCCACCAGAACCGCTTGCTCAAGCTTGCCCGCGAAGGTGGGCAGATGACGCCGCAGGATCTTGGCAAGTTCGAGAACGAACGGCGCTACGCCACCTTGGTTGCCGTGGTGCTGGAAAGCACCGCGACAGTGACCGATGAACTGGTGGATCTACACGACCGCATCCTAGTCAAGCTGTTCAGCAGCGCCAAGAACAAGCATCAGCAGCAATTTCAGAAACAGGGCAAGGCGATCAACGACAAGGTTCGCTTGTACTCGAAGATAGGTCAGGCCTTGCTGGAGGCCAAAACTACCGGTGGCGATCCGTTCGCCGCCATCGAGGCGGTCATCCCCTGGGACGAATTCGCCCAGAGTGTGACCGACGCCGAGCTACTGGCCCGTCCCGAAACCTTCGACCATTTGCACCTGGTCAGCGAAAACTTCAATACTCTGCGCCGCTACACTCCAGCCTTTCTGGAGGTGCTTCAACTCCGGGCCGCACCGGCAGCTCAACGTGTGCTGGATGCCATCCAGCAGCTGCGCGAGATGAACGCAGACAACCTGCGCAAGGTGCCATCGGACGCACCAACTGCGTTCATCAAGCCGCGCTGGAAACCGCTGGTGATCACGCCGGAAGGCATTGACCGGCGTTTTTACGAAATCTGCGCCTTGTCTGAACTGAAAAACGCGCTGCGTTCCGGCGACATTTGGGTCAAGGGCTCACGGCAGTTTCGTGACTTTGAAGATTACCTGCTGCCGCCCGCGAAGTTTGCCGCGCTCAAGAAGGAACAGGCGCTGCCATTGGCGACCAATCCCAACAGCGACCAGTACCTAGAGGAGCGCTTGCAGCTGCTAGAGCAGCAACTGGCGACCGTCGCCAAGCTGGCCAAGGACAATGAACTCCCCGACGCGATCCTCACAGAGTCCGGACTGAAGATCACGCCGCTGGATGCGGCAGTACCGGTCACCGCCCAGGCGCTGATCGACAAGACCAGTCAGCTACTACCGCGCATCAAGATTACCGAGCTGCTGATGGACGTGGATGAGTGGACAGGATTCACCCGTCACTTTACCCACCTGAAGGATGGTGCTCAGGCCAAGGATCGAACGCTGTTACTGTCAGCAATCCTTGGTGACGCCATCAACATTGGGCTGACGAAAATGGCCGAGTCGAGTCCGGGTATGACCTACGCCAAGCTGTCTTGGCTGCAAGCCTGGCACATCCGTGACGAAACCTACTCGGCGGCTCTGGCTGAATTGGTCAACAATCAGTTCAACCACACCTTTGCGGCCAACTGGGGAGACGGCACCACCTCATCCTCCGATGGCCAGCGCTTCCGTGCAGGCGGTCGAGGCGAAAGCACCGGGCACGTCAACCCGAAATACGGCAACGAACCAGGGCGGCTGTTCTATACCCATATCTCCGATCAGTACGCGCCGTTCAGTACCCGAGTGGTGAATGTCGGAGTGCGGGATTCGACCTATGTGCTCGATGGTCTGCTGTATCACGAGTCGGATCTGCGGATCGAGGAGCACTACACCGACACGGCTGGCTTCACCGATCATGTCTTCGCCCTGATGCATCTGCTGGGCTTTCGTTTTGCCCCGCGCATCCGCGACCTGGGCGAAACCAAACTGTATGTCCCGCAGAGCGTACAGGACTACCCGACGCTGCGCCCAATGATCGGCGGCACGCTGAACATTAAGCACGTCCGCGCTCACTGGGACGAGATTCTGCGTCTGGCCGCGTCGATCAAACAGGGCACCGTCACTGCCTCGTTGATGCTGCGCAAGCTGGGCAGCTATCCACGTCAGAACGGCCTGGCCGTGGCCCTGCGGGAGCTGGGCCGGATCGAGCGCACGCTGTTTATCCTCGACTGGCTGCAAAGTGTCGAGTTGCGTCGTCGCGTGCACGCTGGATTGAACAAGGGCGAGGCGCGCAATGCCCTGGCCAGGGCGGTGTTCTTCAACCGCCTTGGTGAAATCAGGGATCGCAGCTTCGAACAGCAGCGCTATAGGGCCAGCGGACTGAACTTGGTGACCGCCGCTATCGTGCTGTGGAACACCGTCTACCTGGAGCGGGCAACCCAAGGGCTGACTGACGCCGGAAAGCCGGTGAATACCGATATGTATCAATATCTGTCGCCGCTGGGCTGGGAGCACATTAACCTGACCGGCGATTACGTCTGGCGGCAGAGCCGCAAGCTGGAGGAAGGGAAATTCAGGCCGTTACGACAGCTCGGAAAGCCTTAGCGTACGATTTTTTCCGAATTCTCTCGGCTCCCCTATTTCGAGATGAGCCCGTTCACGAAGTGGCCAGACGCCTGAATATCTGCGCCCAAGGTCTGGCTTCTGACCACTTGTTGGCCCGCAGCGGTGTGACCGAGGCGCGAAAGCGGCTCGGTGCCGATCCTGTTGAGTGGCTGTTTCGCAAGACCGGTACTCAATGGGGGGCAGAGCGCTACGACGATGATGCCTGGCACGACCTGCAGGTATTCGCGGTGGACGGTGCACTTTTACGCACCCCGGATACGCCCGAGCTTCGGGACCACTTCGGGTCGGGAAATACTCCGAGTGAGCGCCAGACACCGTTTCCCATGCTGCGCCTGGTGGCGCTGATGAATGTGCGTTCGCATGTGATCCTGGATGCGCAATTGAGCCCTTACCGACGCAGTGAAATGCGCTTGGCCGACGAGTTTTTGCAGCAGATTCCCGACCACTCGGTGACGCTGTTCGACAAAGGGTTCTGGGGCGCCGAGCTGCTGTCGAGTCTGAGCAGCGCGGGTAGCAACCGTCACTGGTTGATCCCGGCAAAAAAAGGACTGGTCTGCGAAGAAGTGAGCCGCTACAGCCAGCATGATCGTTTGGTGCGCATGAAAGTCTCGCCGCAGGCCAGAAAGCGAAATCCGGCCCTTCCATCGCACTGGGAGGTACGTGAAGTCAGCTATGAAATTCAAGGCAAGGTGAAGACCGTCATGACGTCCTTGCCGGTTGACACCTACAACGCCAAAGCCGTGGCCAAGCTTTATCAGGAACGCTGGGAGATCGAGCTGGGCTTCAGAGACATCAAGAGTTCGATGCAACAGAACGCCATGACCTTGCGCAGCAAAAAAGTCGAGCTGATTTATCAGGAGGTATGGGGACTTTTGCTGGCTTACAACGTAATTCGTCGGGAAGCCAGTCAGGCAGCGGTGGCGTTTGGCCGAGCGCCCTCGGACATCCGTTTCAAACCGGCTTGTCAGTACATCGCGGTGCAATTGATTGTGATGGCAGCGGCCAACCCGATTTCAGCCACAGGGAGACGCTTGGCAGAGTTAAGGGCAGGTATTGGAGGATTGTTTCTGGATCACCGTCCAAGGCCTTCGAGGCCAAGGACGGTGAAGATCTCAAAAACCCGATTTCCAGTAGACCGTAAGGCTGCTCCACTTAAGTGAACAGCATTACGCTGATTGAGGCGGGGTTTTTTGTACCCAACGAAAATCCTAACTCGTGCAGAGTTTAGGCAGATCGGTGCATATCCAACCGCCTCTAATGGCAGTAAACCCGCCAAAGCTGATCCAGCCGAGTAGTGTAGCTCTGACTCATTAGATTACGGCGCATGGCCCACTCGGGGGTAGCGGGCACGCTGGCCACCCGTAGCGTGCCGCGACCCCAGCGGCCGTTAATGGCATCGAGCACCGCCATCACTTTGGTCGCTTCACCTGGTTGGGACCGGGCGAACAGATCCTCGGTGAATTCTCCCGGCTGGAACAGGTTCAGCAGCATGACTTCGGCCTTGCTGTATTTGAAGCCTGGACGAAACACCTGTTCGACTGCATCAGTCGCCGCCTTAATCAGCACACGCACATCGTCGGTGGGGTAGGGCAGGTCGACCACCACGCCGTTGGCGTATTGCGCTTCAGCCGGATTGAACATACCGGTGCGGATGCTGACCCGGACCTTCTTGCACAGCGAATGCTGAGCGCGCAGTTTTTCCGAAGCCCGCATCATGTAGGTGGCCACAGCCTCTTTGATCGCCGGTAGTTCCGTCATGCGTTTGCCAAAGGCCCTGCTGCAACAGATTTCCTGTTTCGGCGGATCTGGCTCGTCCAGCTCAAGACACGAGGTACCGGCCAGCTCACGGGCGGTTTTCTCGATGATCACGCTGAATTTCTTGCGCAACGTCCAGGGATCGGCTTTGGCCAGGTCCATGGCCGTCTTGATGCCCATTTCATCCAAGTGCGCTTTCATGCGCCGGCCCACCCCCCAGACCTCGGCCACGCCCGTGTTGCGCAGCACCCAATCCCGTTTGAAGGGGTCGCAGATGTCGACCACCCCGCCCGTTTGCGCCTGCAAGCGCTTGGCCGTGTGGTTAGCCAGCTTGGCCAAGGTCTTGGTCTGAGCAATCCCGACCCCGACCGGAATCCCGGTGCAGCGCAGCACCTGGTTGCGAATTTCCCGACCCAAGGGCTCTGGTCCCGGAATGCCGCGCAGATCTGTAAACGCTTCATCAATGTAAAGGAAAGATGTCAACCCATGGACATCGGTTTCAATGAATATTTGTAAGGGTTTAGATCAGGTGTCCGATGTCCATAGACCACACGCATTTTTCACAGAAATGGATCACGTGGTGTCCATGGCAAATACGCGAATTTTGTGGCGACGAAAGCTAGCGTGACCAAGATGAGCCCGCTCCAATAGTCCAAAGCTCATCCAACCTGGTTGTATAACTGGGGCTCTTAAGCTCTCTCCTCATACCCCATTCAGGTGATACAGGGACGCTGGCAGTCCGCAATGTACCTCGCCCCCACTTGGCATTTATCTCATCCAAAACATTCATCACTCGCCCGCTTGCCTCTGTCTGTGATGGCGCGAATAGGTCGCCGGTGAATTCGTTAGGCTGCCGCAGATCCATCAGCAGTATCTCCGCCTTGCTGAATTTGAATCCCTCCTGGAACAGCTCGCTTAGAGACGCAACCGCAGCCTTTGTGATGACCCGCGTGTCGTCCGTTGGATATGGCAGTTCACAGATAACACCGCGAGCGTATTTGGGCTCGTCGGGATTGAACATGCCGGTGCGTATGCTCACCCGTACCTTTTTGCAGAGAGAGTTTTGCGCCCTTAGCTTTTCACAGGCCCTGGCTGAATACGTAGCGACGGCCTCTCGGAGAGGTTCGATAGCAGTAAGACGGGTGCCGAACATTCGGCTGCAACAGATTTCCTGCTTCGGTGGATCTATCTCGTCCATCTCAAGGCAGGGAACACCTTGAAGCTCTCTAGCGGTTTTCTCGACCAATACACTGAACCGCTTACGTAAAGTCCAGGGATCGGCTTTGGCCAAGTCCCAAGCAGTGTTGATACCCATCCCCGTAAGGTGCTCGGTCATTTTTCTACCGATGCCCCATACATCGCTGACGTCGCATGCCTTTAACAACTTGTCCCGGCGAACTGAGTCAGTGATGTCTACGACACCACCGGTTTGGCGTTGCCAACGCTTTGCTGCATGGTTTGCGAGCTTGGCCAGTGTCTTGGTTCCGGCAATACCTACCCCCACAGGAATGCCGGTGTAACGAAGCACCTTCGAGCGTATTTGTCGGCCCAACCGCTCCAATGGAACAGTCATTCCGCTTAGGTCACAAAATGCTTCGTCGATGCTGTAGGCCATCGAATTTACAACCAGACTGTCGATAACAGTCATCACTCGTTGGCTCAAATCACCGTAGAGGGCGTAGTTGCTAGAGAAAGCCACAATCCCGTGCTGCACGAGTTTTTCTCTGATCTGAAAGTAGGGCTCGCCCATCTTGATGAATGGCTTTGCGTCGGCGCTACGAGCAATCACACAGCCATCGTTATATCTGAATGACCCTAACAATTAGCAGAGAATAACTTACTGATTTATAAAGAAATTATTCAGCTAACATTTTTTGTGTTTTTCGGCCTGGCGGCGAGTCTTCGGCTGGCGTTCCGCCGTGTTCAGAGCGGTGGCTTGCATCATTTATTATACGTTTCGTGGCCTGATCGGCAGAGAAAGGCCAATAGATGACTGTCGGCCACGACAAAAAACAAAGCGTTTCCACTGCTGTAGCACGTAGTTGGCTTGAGCTTTTCTGCGACGACAAGATGATTGCATCCATCTGCTATCGTCTGCGCCAGCGCAACCGTTCAGAATGACCACTAGCACCGCAGTGGGCACTACCGAGTCAGCCGCAAGCCATAGGTGAAAGGGCAGCGCTTAGGAGTACGCCTCGAGTTGACCGGAGACGCACTCCACGATCAAAAAACGAGCAAAGACCTACTGTCCAGGCTTGGCCGGTGGCTGCCCTTGCATATAGTTTTGGTGCCACATCATGTGATCCATCATCATCTGTTGCATACCCGTGTACCTGTCCATCATGTACTGGCGTTGACTCTTTTGCTCCGGGGTCAAGTTCGAGTAGTCCTGCCACCCCATCATGTGGCCGCCCATCATGCCACCGCCCATCATGTGTCCATTGCCCATCATGCCGCCTCCGCAGCAGCCCATCATTCCCGGCCCCCACATACCGTTCATCATGCTCATTCCATTTTGCATCGTATTCCAATGCTCCTGAAGCAGCTTCTGACGCTGCTGGGGATCTTGGGTCTGCTGAATTTTCTCCATCTCCGCCTGCATTTTCTGGAAGGTTTCTTGCGCCTGGGACATCTGCTTATCGAACTCGGCAACATTTGGAGTTTGTTGCTGCGTCTCCGTCACTTGAGATTGCTGAGCTGCTATCGCCCATATGGGGGAAAGCGATGCGGCGAGGAAAAGAACGGCCAATTTGGTATTTTTCATTTCGCGCTGCCTTTGTGGGGGTGAGCCGAACCAAAATCTAATGGGCCAAACGATTACGGTGCTTGGGTTCAACCGCATTCGCCCGAAATTATAGACCTCAGCATGACAATCGCCTGTTACTCACTTACTGATTAACAGGACTGTCAAAAGCGACCTTGATATATATCAAATACTGAAGTACTTCTCCGGAGCTCGCATTTTACGGCGGGCCGAGGGAATCCCCCAGTGAACAGTCACAGCCTGTAAATGAACACCTGATCAATGCGTGCGTCGGCTTTCCAGGGCAGAGAACAAATACATGCCGGTCAACATGGCCAATACGAAAATGATGATTTGCCAGCGCCCCGTAAGCAGAATAGCGACGGCTGGCCCAGGGCAGATTCCCGCAATTCCCCAACCTATGCCGAACACCAGACTGCCACCAATCAAGCGGGCGTCCAATTCTCTTTTCACTGGTAACTGCATGCGAGCACCAAGAACGGATTGCTTGTTTTTGCGCGCCCAATTGAGGGGGATAAACGCCACTGCGATGGCCCCTCCCATCACCAGAGCAAGTGACGGATCCCAAGCCCCGGCTACATCAAGAAAAGCCAACACCTTGGCAGGGTTTGCCATGCCTGCCAGGAGTAGACCCAAGCCAAAGATCAACCCTGCAAAAAATGCGGTCAACTTGAGCATCTTCAAGCTCCCAGCACGTGACGAATGACGTACACCGTTGCAAAGCCAGCGGCCATAACCGGCAGAGAACGACCCAATATAGACGGTGGCGACAGACAGAAGTCGGGCAATACCGACCAGTCGCTTTCCTGCTCGATGCTGCGTAAGTCATATGTTAACGATAATGCTGGCTTAATTCAGATACGGTGATATCGCCTAAATCAAGGCCTTCGGCAGGCTGTGAGAGCTTCATCCAATTGTAAGAGCCCATTTCAGCCACTACACTCCAGCCCATGAAACGCTACCTGCGGTATTGCCTCATTTTCGTGATTAGCTTGGCGCTTCCCCTTAGCGGGATGGCGGGTGTTCAGGCGCCGACAGAACCTTGCCCAATGAAGACGATGGGCATGGCGATGATGGACGACATGGGAATGGACTGCTGTAACGACATGAAAAGCCCGACAGAGCATGGCAAACCCTGCAAGCCGGGCCAGGAATGCAAGACGGGCGGCATGCTGCAAGTTTCGATCCTCAAGCCTCCTGTAACCGTATTCAGCCCCGTAGTGGTTTCCTTCTTCAGCGATTCCCTGCCCGTACAAACCCCATCCGGGGTATGGCGACCGCCTCGCGTTTGATTCCTGTCCAACATTGAGCCTCATTCCACATTAGCGGGATGGACTGGCTGCGCGCATGTCTTTTTGACGCGTGCAGTGGATGATCACAGGAATCGTAAACATGAACTCCAAGTGCTATTGCACAGGTTGGCCCCTCGTGGCCGGTCTGGCGGCAAGCGTACTGGCATTGCCGAGCTTCGCTACCGCATTGACACTCGATGAAGCGTTGCGGCTGGCTGAAAACAATGCGCCGTCGCTGGCTGCACAAGACGCCAAAATTCAAGCTGCCAGCAGTGCGGCTATTCCAGCGGGTGAATTACCCGATCCCAAGTTGCTGGCAGGTGTGCAGAACTACCCCATCGGCGGCCCGGATCGCTGGAGCATCGACCAGGACTTCATGACCATGCAAATGGTCGGGGTCAGGCAAGAGATGCCCAACAGCGACAAGCGCAAAGCACGCATTGAGGTCGCCGATGCGGCCATTGATCGAGCTGCGGCAGAGCGTGGAGTCGAGCGCCTAAAGGTACGCCAGTCCACGGCGTTGGCCTGGATCAGCAGCTACTCAGTTGAGCGCAAAGATGCGCTGTTTCAGGACTTCTACAAAGAGAACCGCCTGCTGACCGATACCGTCCGAGCCCAGATTGCCGGTGGCCGCGCTCAACCCGCCGATGCGGTGACTCCCAAGCAAGAAGCGGCTCAACTGGAGGAGCAACAGGACGATCTGGTTCGCCAGCGCGTGCAGGCCCGAGCGGCCCTCAAACGCTGGATAGGCTCCGCCGCCAACGACAAGCCTGTGGGCAGCTTGCCTCAATGGCCTGTCGATCCATCAAGCTACGCCCATAAACTGCAACACCATCCCGAGTTGGCAGCGTTTGCGCCGATGACCCGTGAAGCGCAAGCCAAGGTTCGTGAAGCCGTGTCGGAGAAGCAGTCGGACTGGAGCTGGGAACTGGATTACCAGCGTCGTGGCCGTGAGTTTGGCGACATGGTAAGTGTGCAATTTTCCTGGGATCTGCCACTGTTTCCTGACTCCCGGCAAAACCCCAAAATCGCGGCCAAACAGGCTGAACTCAGCCAGCTTGAGGCCGAGCGCGAAGCTCTGTCTCGCGAGCACACCCAGCAACTGGAAAACGAACTGGCTGACTATGAGCGCCTGAATCGTGCCGTGCGCCGAAACCAGGAAAGCCTGTTGCCGCTGGCCAAGGAAAAGGTCGAACTCAGCATGGCGAGTTATCGCGCCGGCAAAGGCGATTTGAACGCCGTTGTTGCCGCCCGACGTGAACTCATCGAGGCCCGGCTGAAACAGATCGATGTGGAAGAGCAGCGAGCACTGACCAGTGCGCGTCTGTATTTTGCTTATGGGGAGTCCAGCCAATGATCCTTAAAAAATGGAACGGGGCATTGCTGGTAGGCATCTCGCTGGCATTGGGTGTTGCTGGTGGCTACTGGTTCGCGCATCAGCGCATGAGCGGAGTACCCGGTACTGCCCCGGAACAGAGCCTCAATTCCCCGGACGAACGCAAAGCCCTGTATTGGTACGACCCCATGTACCCACAGCAAAAGTTCGACAAGCCGGGAAAATCTCCCTTCATGGACATGCAACTGGTTCCTCAGTACGCCGCTGGCGTATCCGTCGAGCGTTTGAGATTGCTCTATGAGCGTGACAAAGGCACATGGCCACGTCTAGAATGGGTGCGTTAATAGCACCCATGAGCAGCCTAATGACCGATGTTGTGAGTTATCCAAAAGGCGACCTGCGACGCATGCTCTCTGTGCTTGCTGCAATCGACTCAATGCCCGACGCCACGCTGGTAAAAGTTGTCGCCAGGACTGGCCTCGACAAAAAGACAGTCACCAATTTGATTGCGCAAGCTAGCGAACAGGCGGGGGTCAAAATCACCAAGGCTGGCCCGGTTTACACCCTTGAAGATTGGGGGCCGATATTTAAGCGGGCAGGCGCAAAAATGGCTTTGACAGGTGCGTTAAACGCACCTATAATTGTCCCATAGCAACCAGTATGGGAAGTCAGAAACATGCGCGATATCTCGGTTTCAGGCCATATTTCAAAGTCAGTCGCGATGGAATACATCGCCGCCGCTGCAATGGGTAATGCCGATTTTGAGGCTCGTTCCATCTGCGGGTTTGACGTTGACTTTGTGGACGTTCAGAGCGGCCTCAAGGAACACCACAGCGAGCGTCTGGCCCGCGTAGTGTCTTGCAATCAAGGGCGCACTATTGTGGCCGTTGGATTCGTCAGCCCTGCTGACAATTGATCGGATAACCGCGCCATGAACCCCACATTCAAAGCCGTCCTCTGATCCCCGATGCTGTGCTCTCGAATTTCTCAGGAGCCCGCCTGCCATGATGCGACCCGATGCCAAAGTCGAAAAGGTGTACCTCTACCCCAAGCCCGTGGACTTCCGAAAATCCATCGACGGCCTGGCCGCCCTGGTCGAGCTGGATATCAAAGTCGCCGTGTTCGATCCTGTCCTTTTTGTTTTTCTGAATCGCCACCGTAACCGAGTGAAAATCCTCTACTGGGAGCGCAACGGCTTCTGCCTTTGGCTCAAGCGTCTCGAGTCTGAACGGTTCAAAACATCGCCCGACGTTACCGACGAAGCCATTATGTTGAGCGTCCAGGAGTTGAACTGGCTGCTTGATGGTTTTGATCTCTGGCGTAACCGCCCTCATCAAGTTCTGACACCACGTTTCGTGGCCTGAGCCGGTATAATCCGGGCATGACTTTCATGCCCGACGATCTTCCAGACGATCCTGTTTTGCTCAAGCAAATGCTGCTTGAAGCATTCAGCCGTCAAGAGGAAGTGGCTCAGTCCTACCAGACCCACATCGTCGATCTGAAAGAACAGATCAAGTTGCTGCGCGACCGTCTGTTCGGACGTAAATCCGAACAGACGGTGGAGCCCAACACGCCGCAACTGGCTCTGTTCAACGAGCCAGAAAGCGAGCCGATACCTCTCATCGTCGATACCGAAGAAGAAGTCGTTGCACCGACCACCCGCCGTGGCAAACGCAAACCGTTGTCGGCTGACCTGCCGCGTATCGAAGTCATCCACGAACTGCCTGAACACGAACTGACCTGCGCCTGCGGTTGCCTCAAGCATGTGATTAGTGAAGAAACCAGCGAGCAGCTGGACATCGTGCCGATGCAGATCCGGGTGATCAAACACATCCGCAAAGTCTACGGTTGCCGTGGTTGTGAAACGGCTCCGGTCACTGCTGACAAGCCGGCTCAATTGATCGAAAAGAGCATGGCCAGCCCCAGCGTGTTGGCCATGTTGTTGACCACCAAGTACGTTGACGGCCTGCCGCTGCATCGTTTCGAGACGGTATTGAGCCGACACGGTATCGATATTCCGCGTCAGACCCTCGCCCGCTGGGTCATCCAATGCGGTGAGCATTTGCAACCGCTGCTGAATCTGATGCGTGATCGGTTGCTGGAAAGCCCGGTCATCCACTGTGATGAAACCCGCGTCCAGGTACTCAAAGAGCCTGATCGAGACCCCACCAGCCAATCCTGGATGTGGGTGCAGGCCAGCGGGCCGCCGGATCGCAAAGTGATGCTATTCGACTACACATCCAGCCGTGCGCAGGATGTGCCGCTGCGTCTGCTGGAAAATTATCGTGGCTACGTCATGACCGATGATTACGCCGGTTATAACGCGCTGGCGCTGCAACCGGGCGTGGAGCGTCTGGCGTGCATGGCCCATGCGCGACGCAAGTTCGTGGACGCTCAGAAAGTGCAGCCCAAGGGTAAGACCGGGCGTGCCGATATCGCGCTGACGCTGATCAACAAGCTGTATGGTTTCGAGCGTGAACTCAAGGACGTCAGCAATGAGCAGCGATTTATCGTCCGCCAGGAAAAGAGCCTGCCGATCCTGGCTCAGTTGAAAAACTGGCTGGATAAAACGCAGTCACAGGTGACGCCACAAAGCGTGCTGGGCAAGGCTGTTAATTATCTGGCCAGCAACTGGAGCCGACTGGAGCGTTATGTAGAAGCTGGTTTTTTACCGATCGACAACAACCCGGCGGAGCGTGCAATTAAACCGTTTGTGATCGGGCGCAAGGCCTGGCTGTTCAGCGACACGCCCAAGGGCGCCACCGCCAGTGCGCAGATATACAGCCTGGTCGAAACCGCCAAAGCCAACGGCCAGGAACCCTATACGTGGCTGCGCCACGTACTGGAGCGCTTGCCGCATGCGCAGTCGATTGAAGACTACGAAGCGCTAATGCCATGGAGCTGCTCGCCTGAAATGCCACGGTAAACACGAAGCGCTTCTGGCGGTAGGTGTAGTTAATGGATCGGATACACTTGACCGCGGTCACTGCTTGAATCATATAAAGCTGTGTGATGGTCAGATTGGTCAGGTGAGCCAAAAATCTAAACGATCTCGGTTCGACTTCACTGTGACGATGCATCGAGAACTGATTTCAGCTCCTGAGCATGCGCACTTTCAGGTGTGGATTCGTGCTGCTGGTTAAGAGAATTCCTGAGAAAAGCCCTAGTAAAGGTAGAGCCACCCATCGGTTGGGGGCATGCCGCAAAAGTTAATTTTGAAAAAACAGGCGAACATTACAGAATTGTAATTTTTCAATCATCTCCCCGTTATCTTCAAATTGCAACGATACAAGTCGGCGACGATACGGGAGCAGAAACTGCTCCTGTAAACAATAATTCCAGCCGAAGAGCTTTCTAGTTCTGCCGAACCTAAGGAGTGATTAATGGATAACAATACGAAATTTTCGATGGCCGCTTTGGCGTTGGTTGTCAGTTCTGGGCCTTCTATAGTGTTTGCGGAGGAAAAGACTGGGGGGTTTATCGAAGACAGCAGCCTTACCGTGCTCAATCGAAATTTCTACTTCAATCGTGATCATCGTAACGGTCAATCAAGCCCCACGGGCAATGGCTACTCCGAAGCTTGGTCGCATGCGATTATCAGTAAGTTCGAATCCGGGTTTACCCAAGGCACTGTAGGCGTGGGCGTCGACGCTTTCGCGATGATCGGTTTGAAGCTTGATACGGGTGACGGTCGTAACGGCGGTCGTAGTTCATTCGATGTGCTACCTGTCAATGGCGACGGCGAAGCTCGAGATGAATACACGAAAGTCGGTGGCGCGGCAAAAGTTCGCGCTTTTGACACTGTGGTGAAAGTAGGTGATGTATTTCCCGCCAACCCTGTCGTGGCTTCTGGCGACTCAAGGCTTTTACCGGAAAGTTTCCGTGGTGTGACCGCTACCAATACCAGCATCGAAGGGCTGACAGTTCAGGGTGGTCGCCTGCATGCTATGAGTCAACCAGTCTCCAGCAATATGCGCGACAACTTCGCAACCTTCTATGCAGGCCCAGTTAACTCACCTTGGGTCGGCTATTTTGGTGGCGACTACAATGTGAATAAGAATATTATCGTTAGTCTTTACTCCAGTCGTCTCAAAGACGCCTGGAATCAATACTATGCTGGCACCGGGTTGAACTACTCCTTCTCTGATGAGCTTTCCGTATTCGGCGGTGTGAATTACTACAAGGCCGTTGACGAAGGGAAAAAACTGCTGGGCGAGTTCGACAACAATATTTGGAGCGCTAAGGTTGGCGTGAAGTATGGCGCACACTCACTTGCACTTTCTCACCAGCGAAATAATGGTAACGACGACTTCGACTATCTGCGTCAGTCGGATTCCATCTTTCTCGACAACTCAATCCAGTACAGCGACTTCAACTCGCCAAAAGAACGTTCATGGATGGTGCGTTACGACCTCGACATGAGCTCGTATGGTGTACCTGGCTTGTCGTTTATGACACGTTATGGTCGTGGCACCGACGCCGACTACTCCAACGCCAACGCCACATACATGCGGCGCGATGCGGATGGAAACCCGTTGACCGATCAGAAACGTTGGGAGCGCGACATCGAAGTAAAATACGTCGTTCAGACAGGCTCCTTGAAAGATATGTCCTTCCGCTTGCGACAAATGAACACCCGTGCAACCGCGTTTGAGTCTGATTTGGATGAAGTCCGTGTGATCGTTGAGTACCCACTAGCGATTCTGTAATACCTGAACGGGATAATTCGTTCTTCACGAATATCCCGTTTTCGCTAGAAAGATTTCAAAAATGTAATTTTTCAATCATCTTCATGTTAACTTGAATTGCTTATAGTGAGTGGGAGTTAATAGGAATCTAGCTAGCGCATCTGGTTGGAGTCCTATAGACAAGTAGCTAGTATGTGAAAATCTGAAACTCATCGCTGTTCAGTTAAAAGCTCCAAGCTCACCTTTAGAAGCTCCTTTGGAAAAAGGTGAATTTTTAAGACGTCCCTCGGGGCGTCTTTTTTATGACCGTTAAAACACGAGCATATAAAAAACGCCTGATACCTCTAAGTATTGAGGTTAATCGAGCGTTATAAATCCCTCTGACAGCAGCATAGCTGCTAGCCGCCTCGTTTACGACACTCTCCAGCCACAGTGTACCTAATTGTATTTAGCTGTCCTTTTGAATCTTCATAGGTCATTGCGGCGGGCACCACTGCGCAGACTTTTGCAGGCCGCACCACACTGATAACCTTCACAACATCCACCTTCATCCCGTACTCGTATTCTTTCGACACAGGGGCGCTTTTCCCCTGGCTAATTGCATACTGCTCCATGGCTTTAGCATTCGCCACCATCATCTTTTCAAAGGCTTTGTCTCCTCCCCCTTCCGCCAGTACGAGAGAGGATAACGTCAGAGCTCCAGCGAAAGTAATAATACTCATGAACTTCATATTTAGTACCTCATATATTAACTGTTACAAGGATATCAATTCGAACATTGCGATGGCGTGGCGGCTAGGTTACGAATGTGTAATAAAGCCGTAAAAAAAACCGCCGCCGGAAACCGGAAGCGGTTTTTTATACGCAGTACTACTACATTTTACCTGTCTCATCTTTAGCATCACTTGAAACCACGGGAACGCTCTTCCCTTCTCTAGCAACATATGCCTCCATTGCCACATCTCGCGCCGCCATCATTTTTTCGAAGGTTCTGTCCCCCCCACCTTCGGCTAAAGCAACTGAAGAAAGGATTAAAGCACCCGCAAGAGCGCAGATTTGAGCAATTTTCATACTGACACCTCATATAGTTAACGCTAGTAGGGTATCAATTCGAACCTATCAACACGGTGGCGCCAAGATTACAGATTCGTTATGTAGCTCACATAAAAAAGCCCACTATCGAATCTCGATAGTGGGCTTTTAAAACTAAAGAATTATACGGCTTCTATTTTATCGTCTTCGTCTTCGGCTTCTTCCTCGTCTCGGCGGTGCGCCCATTGATAAAGCGCAGGCAATATCAGCAGGGTCAACGCAGTTGAGGATAGGATGCCCCCGATCACCACGGTAGCCAGGGGTCTCTGGACCTCTGCCCCCGTTCCGGTGGCCAGTGCCATCGGAATAAAGCCAAGAGAGGCCACCAGAGCTGTCATCAACACTGGGCGCAAACGGGTAAGAGCCCCTTCATTGATTGCGGAACTCAACGAATGTCCTTCCTCCCGAAGATTGCGGATGAACGCAATCATCACCAGACCATTCAGCACCGCCACGCCCGACAACGCGATGAAACCAACACCTGCCGAGATCGACAGCGGGATGTCTCGGAGCCATAAAGCCATGACTCCCCCCGTCAATGCGAATGGAATACCGGTGAACACCAATAGGCCATCCTTGAGGTTGTTGAACATCATGAACAAGAGTGCGAACACCAAGAGCAGGGCCACCGGGACTACAATCTGTAGTCGCTTGGCAGCGGATTGGAGCTGCTCGAACTGTCCTCCCCAGTTGGTCCAGTAACCGGCCGGGATCTGCACTTCTTTATCAATGGCGCTACTGGCCTCCTGTACAAATGAGCCGATATCACGCCCACGCACGTTGGCGCTGACGATCACCAGACGTTTGCCGTTTTCACGACTGACCTGGTTAGGTCCCAACACTAGATCGAGGCTAGCCACCTCTGAAAGAGCAATAAACCCGATCTGATCGGCATTGGTGTTAAGCAGCGCCGGTACCGGGATTAGCAGTGTGGACAATCCCTCGAGATCCTTACGCATGGCGTCGGATAAACGCACCACCATGTCGAATCGGCGGTCTCCCTCATACATCGTACCGGCTTGACGACCACCGACCGCCACCGCAATGGTGTCTTGTACGTCGCCAACGTTCAGTCCGTAACGGGCGGCTTTGTCACGGTCGATGTTGATGGTCAGTACCGGCAGTCCCGACGTTTGCTCGACTTTGACCTCGGAGGCACCATTGATCTTCTGCATGGACGCGGCAATTTTTGCAGCGGTGCTGTTAAGCACCGCCATGTCATCACCGAAGACCTTGACCGCCACATCACTGCGCACGCCTGAAATCAGCTCGTTAAAACGCAATTGAATAGGCTGAGAAAGCTCATAGTTGCTTCCGGGCATTCCGGCTGTAGCTTTTTGGATATCAGCTACCAACGCCTCTCTGGATTTATTCGGATCAGGCCATTGATTCTTCGGCTTGAGCATCACGTAGCTGTCAGAGATGTTTGGTGGCATTGGGTCTGAGGCAATTTCTGCTGTACCAGTACGAGCAAACATCCGCTTGACCTCCGGTACCTTTGCTAACACAAGTCTTTCCAGACGTTGCTGCATTTCTACCGATTGCGTCAGGCTGGTACCTGGTACACGCAGTGCTTGTAACGCGAAATCCCCTTCACTGAGGCTCGGCACAAACTCGCTGCCCATTCGACTGGCGACCACACCGCACACCGCGATAACGGCTAGTGCTATGGCGAATGCCATTGATCGATGGCCCATGACCCATTCTAGCGCTGGCGCATACACCCGACGGGCGCCACGCATGATGATGTTCTCTTCTTCCTTGACCTTACCGGTGACGAACATCGCAATCGCCGCCGGGACAAAGGTCACCGACAACAGCATCGCGCCGAGCAAGGCAATCACCACAGTAAACGCCATCGGGTGAAACATTTTTCCTTCGACGCCGGTGAGGGCAAAAATCGGTAGGTACACGACCATGATGATCAACTGGCCGAAAATCAGCGGTCGGCGTGCTTCCTTGGCCGCCGCGAACACTTCGTGAAAGCGTTCGGAGCGGGTGAGGATGCGTCCGTGGTGTTGCTGTGCATGGGCCAGACGACGGATGGCGTTTTCGACAATGACCACCGCGCCATCAACGATGATGCCAAAGTCCAACGCTCCGAGGCTCATCAGGTTGGCGCTGACCTTGTTGGTGAACATGCCAGTGAATGTGAATAGCATCGCGAGCGGGATCACCATGGCAGTGATCAGAGCGGCGCGAATGTTGCCAAGGAACAGGAACAGAATCGCGATTACCAGAATCGCACCTTCAATCAAGTTCTTCTTAACGGTGGCAATCGCCTTGTCCACCAAATTGGTACGGTCATAGACGGTGACTGCCACCACCCCTTTTGGCAGTGAGCGGTTGATTTGCTCAAGCTTGCTGGCAACGGCCTGGGCCACGGTGCGGCTGTTCTCACCGATCAGCATGAACACTGTGCCGAGCACCACTTCACGACCGTTTTCGGTCGCGGCCCCCGTGCGCAATTCACGGCCGATGTCCACGGTTGCGACGTTCTTGACGCGGATGGGCGTACCGTCGACGTTGGCCATGACGATATTGGCGATATCGTCGGTGGTCGCTACTTGGCCGGGTGCGCGAATCAGTAACTGTTCGCCACTGTGTTCGATGTAACCGGCACCGACGTTAGCGTTGTTGCGCTCCAGCGCTGTAACAAGGTCAGTCAGCGTAAGCTTGTAAGCCGCCAAGCGTTTTGGATCAGGCGCAATCTGGTACTCCTTGGCGAACCCGCCAATGGTATTGATTTCGGCGACCCCGGGAACATTGCGCAGCTGAGGTTTTATGATCCAGTCTTGGATCACCCTCAGGTCGGTCGGCGTATAGGGGTTGCCGTCCTCCTTGACAGCACCTTCTTCAGCCTCGACCGTCCACAGGAAAATTTCACCCAGACCGGTTGAGATCGGCCCCATGACGGCTTCCACACCCTCGGGCAGTTGCTCCTTGGCCACCTGCAACCGTTCGTTGACCAATTGTCGGGCGAAGAACAGGTCAGTGCCTTCCTTGAAGATCACTGTGACTTGCGACAAACCCGAGCGTGACAGCGAGCGAGTTTGTTCTAGAGCCGGCAAACCAGCCATTGCAGTTTCGATGGGGAACGTGATGCGCTGCTCGGTTTCCAGTGGTGAAAAACCTGCTGCCCCTGTGTTGATTTGCACCTGGACGTTGGTGATATCGGGAACGGCGTCGATCGGCAGCTTCTGGTAGCTGGCTATACCGAGGCCGGCCATGAGGAGAACCGCGAGCAGCACGATGATGCGCTGCTCGATGGCAAATTGGATCAGGCGTTCGAACATGAGAACCTTCTCGTGGAAGTGGCGGATCAGTGGGCGTGTTCAGCCGAGGCTTTACCCAGTTCTGATTTCAGAATGAAACTGCCGGCAGCGGCGACTTGAACACCGGGCTCCAGGCCCTCCGTGATCTCGACCAGACCCGCCGAACGGCCACCTGTCTCCACTGGCTGAGCTTTAAACCCGTCGTCCGTTCGAACGAAAACAGTTTGCTTGTCCTCGACCGTCTGGATAGCCGCTTCTGGTACTGCGACCTTTGTTTGCCGAGTATCAGTGTCAACCTGCACGGTCACGAATAGCCCGGGACGCCATGCACCTTGTGGATTGGCCAAGGTCACGCGGACCGTGGCTGTACGAGTTTGCTCGCCCAACAAACTGCCGACATAGGCCACGGTTCCAGTGACTTCGGCATTCAGTTCCGGCGCACTGACCGTGACCGACTTGCCCACCAGTACCTTGTTTAAATCCTTTGGCGAGACACCAAAGGTCACCCACACACGCGACAAGTCGGAGAGGGTGAAGGCATTAGTGGTTTCGCTGACAACCTCACCGAGGCCCAAGTGTTTCTCAACGACAACCCCGTCAAACGGCGCACGCAATTCATATCGGTTACCCCCGCTGGTGACCGAGCTGCCACTGAGTACGCTGATTTTTTGTCGAGCATTGCTGAGGGCGATTTCGGCTTCTTGCAAAGCCTGGCGGGCTTGCAGGAAATCCTGTTCGGCAGAGATTTTGTCCTGCCATAACTGTCGCTCTCGCTCGTAGGTAGTACGGGCCAACTCAAGACGACGTTGCGCCGCGGCTTGTTCACTACGCTGATCAGAAATTTGTTGGCTGGCGATCACGGCCAGCAACTGGCCTTTTTTCACCGGTTGACCAAGATTGACATGGACCGACTCGACGACACCGGGTACGCGGGGCACCACATGCGCAGTGCGGTCTTCATCAAAACGGATTTCTCCAGGAAAGGGCAATGAAAGGCTAATACTCTGCGCCTTGGCTTCGACCAACTGGATGCCGGCTGAGCTGATCTGCTCTTCGCTCAGAGTCAAGTGACCTTCTTCCGCTTCGCCTTCGGCCGATTTCTTGCCAGTAGTTTCATCGCCGTGATCGTCATGGCCTTTGCCCTCCTGAGCCTGAGCCTGAGCTTCGGCTGAGGGCACCGATGGGCTGCCCATCCACAACGAGCCGATGCCTATACCCACCGTCAAGGTCAGTGCAGTGACGAGAATTAGTTTTTTATCCATGGAAACTCCCTGCGCAGCCCAGTCGGCAGTCACGGATTACCGTGGTATTGCGATGCTGAGCAGCGGTAAAAAAAGCGTTATATGAAATTCACGGAGTACGAGTGAGAAGGGCGACATCTCCGAAAATTCGCTCGATGCGCACCCAGGCGTCTGTCGCCTCGGCGATAGCCTGGATGTATTGCGTGCGGGCGCTAATCAAGGTGCGCTGAGCATCGAGTACGTCGAGGAAGTTAAACTTGCCCATTTCGAAACCTCGGGTAGCGGTGTCGACGGCACTTTGCGCGGCAGGCAGGATGGTTTGATTGAACGACGCGACTTCAGTGTTAGCCGTCATCCACTGATCCAGGGTGGTCTGGATTTCTGTGCGCAGGCGTAACTCACTGGCGTTACGAAGGTCGCGGGCTTGATCGGTACGGCGGGCAGCGGCTAGTACGTTGCCCTGGTTACGGTTAAACAATGGGATGGGCATAGACAGCCCCACAACATTCACCCGCTCGCGCTCGCGCTCGTCGTATTGGCTCCCGATACTCACGGTGAGGTCGGGAATTCGCTGAGCCTTCTCCAGGCCAAGGGAGGCTTCCCGCTGATCTATTTGCAGTTTTGCCAATCGTAGCTCCGCGGTTTCACCTATGCGATTAAGCAGCAGTGACGAATCCGGTACGGTTGGCATCGACCGGCCTGGATCACCCACAGACACGAATGCAGGCAAAGGCGCGCCCATGACCTGAGCGAGTCGCTGGTAGGCACTGGCCTCATCCCGCTCAGCCCGCCTCAGCTCCAGACGCACTTCTGATAGCTGAACCTCTGCGCGAGTACCTTCAACGGGTGAGGATTTACCACTCTTGATGCGACCTTGAGCTACACGCAAACCGCGCTCGGCGAGCTCAAGTGATTGACGTGATAACAGCAGCCTTTGCTGAGCCGTCGAGGAGCTGTAAAACGCCTGAATGACATCGGCACGCAGAACATTGCGTTTGCGTTCCAATTCAATCCCGGCCGCGTCTTGAGCTCGACTGGCCACCTCGATCCTAGCCCCGCGCTTACCGCCAAGCTCGATCGGCTGGTTGATCATTACCGTCGTAGTGCGCGAGTTTCGCCGAGTATCTTCAGCCTCCCAGGAAACCTCAGGGTTAGGGATCAACCCTGCCTG
Organism: Pseudomonas mohnii; assembly: GCF_900105115.1. Lineage (NCBI taxonomy): Bacteria > Pseudomonadati > Pseudomonadota > Gammaproteobacteria > Pseudomonadales > Pseudomonadaceae > Pseudomonas > Pseudomonas mohnii. The sequence goes on along the minus strand of NZ_FNRV01000002.1, from coordinate 68,383 downwards.
CTGTCGCACTCCCTGAGCAATACCAGTCTCCCATTGAGCGGCCGCCAGATCAGGGTTATTGGCAAAAGCAGTTTCAAGCGCCTGATCCATTGTGAGCATTTGAGCGGTCGCCGCAAACAAAGGACTAGTAAAAAGCGCAAGGATCGAAATGAGACCTGCTCTTAGCATGGTCTTATGCGTGATTGGGTGAGCAATAAACTTTCTACACCGAAGTAATTCCATCATTCCTTAAACCTTTAAAACAAAAAGAATTTCCCATGAGGCAAATGTAATTCTCCGCACCTATCAACAAGGTGACTGAAAAATTACAAATACGTTATCCAGCGGAAAAACCTCAATTAATGCATTAGGATGAAGTCAATAAGTGCTCGCGCCAAGAAACAACCCGAAACAAAAAAGGGGCGCCGAACCTAATACTTTGGGAGGTAAAGGAAACATGACGAACCTTGCAAAGCTTTAAAAAGACCATATTGCGAATAAAATTAAAGATGTAGCCAGAATCGAAACGTTTATACAGATTAATAATGCCCTTAAACCATGTTTAACGAGCATCAAATCATTCCGATACATTTACCAGAGGGTGAAATCCTATGCGAATCCTTGTGATAGAGGACGAGCTGAAGACTGCTGAGTACTTACATCAAGGCCTGACTGAAAGTGGCTATATTGTAGACTGCGCATCGACCGGGGCTGATGGACTCCATCTAGCACGTCAGCAAGCTTATGATCTGGTAATACTAGACGTAAATCTACCTGAAATTGACGGTTGGGACGTTCTTGAAAATATTCGGCAGACTAGTAGCACTCGGGTAATGATGCTGACTGCAAGAGGGCGTCTGGCAGACAAAATCAAAGGATTGGATTTGGGAGCCGATGATTACCTGGTCAAGCCATTTGAATTCCCTGAGTTGCTTGCAAGAGTACGCACTTTAATGCGTCGCAGCGAACATATTCCAGTTCCGGAGGTATTAAAAGTCGCTGACCTTGAACTTGATCAAGGCAGACATCGCGCATTCCGCGGAAAGCAACGCATAGATCTGACGACAAAGGAGTTCGCGCTGCTTCATCTGTTGATGCGTCAATCAGGAGAGGTGTTATCTCGCACTCAAATTATCTCTTTAGTGTGGGATATGAACTTTGACTGCGACACAAACGTTGTCGAAGTTTCGATACGAAGATTGAGAGCAAAAATAGATGATCCATTTGAAACAAAATTAATACATACCCTTCGTGGCGTAGGCTATGTATTGGAGGCGAGGAAATGAAACCGGTCAGCCTATCGATGCGGCTGGGGTTGACAGTTAGCATTATGGGAGCGGTACTAGTAGTGCTTTTAGCGATACTAGCTTTTTTAGCGCTTACTCACGAACTTGATTCGCGCGCAAAAAATAGCTTAGAGAAGAAGATGAGTCAGATTGAGCACAGTCTACTGATGGATATTAGTACCCGCGACATGAGTTTAAAACCACACGTGCTATTAGATCAAGTGCTGGGACACGACAATCTTAACCTGACCATCTTTGATGATGACAACATGAGTGAACCTCTGCTGAGTTTTGGAGCAGATATACCTGAAGTATCTACGAATCAAGCCGGAACAGCCGCCAGTAATAAGCTGTCGTACTATTCCCCAGCCGAAGAGTCCGGAATCCACATCCTCACCGCCTCTAAGCTCATGAAATTAAAGGATGGTGGGTTCGTATCGGTCCTACTGTCTATTGATCGCTCGAATGATGAAACGCTATTGAGCGCCTACCTGAGTTCGACCATTGTAGCGGTTCCACTGTTGCTGATTCTGATTGGTATCAGCGCCTGGGCTATTGTGCAACGTGGCTTATCCCCCCTTCGGGAATTCCGGAAAGTTGCAGCAATGGTGTCGGCCCAGGATTTAAGTCATCGACTCTCAGTTGTCAAGATGCCCCAAGAACTCAGTGAGCTTGCTCACGGTATAAACTTCATGCTGCATCGTCTTGACGGCGGAGTTCAACAACTATCGCAATTCTCTGATGACTTGGCGCATGAGCTGCGGTCACCGATTACGAACCTTATGGGGAAAGCTCAGGTAACACTTTCTCGAGAACGCCCGGCAAAAGAGTACAAGGCTGTTTTAGAGTCATGCACCGAGGAACTAGGACGAGTCACCAGAATTGTTTCAGACATGCTTTTCTTGGCCCAAGTTAGTCATCCGGCCGCACTCGTGCCGTTTGAAAGCATTTTACTAGAGGATGAAGCCCTAAAAGTCATCGACCTTTTTTCGCTATCGGCTGAGGAAAAGAGCGTTGGTATAACTGTCAGCGGATGGGGTAAAGTTTTAGGTGATCGGCTCATGATTCAACGGGCTATTTCCAATCTTTTATCAAATGCCATTCGTCACTGCCCAGCAGGGCAGTCCATTGCTATAGCGATTGAAACGCAATCTGAAAAAGTCTCCCTATCAATAAGCAATCCTGGGGTAGGAATTGAGCACCAGCACTTGTTTCACATTTTCGATCGCTTCTATCGTGTGGATAACAGTCGCTCACGAGCTGAAGGTGGTACTGGATTAGGGTTGGCCATTGTCCGATCCATCATGAGCCTGCACCAGGGAATGGCAGAGGTCCAAAGTATGCCGGGCCATCTGACAGTTTTTCAACTTACATTTCCAAAATATAATGCACAAAGCAACTTAAAAGCCCAAAAACAAAAGTAGTGATTTTAGTAAAGCCGTAACTAAAATCACGATAAACAATAGTCCAAAAACGCGAATCCGAAAATGCATAGAGCATAGATAGCGCGGGGTACTTAAAAATCGCAAAGCGAGATCAACTCCCCTTGGTACATCCTGCCAGTCTCCCCAAAAAATGCGTGCAGCATTAAATTGACTATCTGCGCCGTAACACTTCGAAACGATTCCCCATAGATATCAGCCGAGCGGAGCTTGGCTTCTGGCTGAAATAAATGTACGGGAGTCGCGCATTAACATGCCTGCGACATATAGTCGCAAATACTTTTATCGTAAAATGTCCTCCTCCTGTTGACCCTGTAGCAGCTTCAGGCTTGATACTGATCACTTGAGCAATGCGCGGTTTTGAGATTTTTATGATCGAATAGTTCTACATCATTTCTTAGTCGGGCACTTAAATAAACTTCGAAATTTTATTATTCAATTCATATTACATAGGGCGGCACTACCATGCGAATGCTTGTAGTTGAGGATGAGCTTAAAACTGCCGAATACCTGCATCAGGGTTTGACTGAAAGCGGCTATATAGTAGACCGCGCGGCGAATGGTACGGATGGACTTCACCTTGCGCGTCAACAAACCTACGACTTGGTAATACTTGACGTCGATCTACCACAACTTGATGGCTGGGGTGTGCTCGAGCGACTGCGCCAAAGCAGTAACACCCGGGTCATAATGCTAACCGCTCGCGGGCGCCTGGCGGACAAGATCCGCGGCCTGGACCTGGGTGCCGATGACTATCTGGTCAAGCCATTCGAATTTCCGGAACTGTTGGCCCGGGTACGAACTTTAATGCGTCGCAGCGAACAAGTTTCCGTCCCTGAGGTCTTGAAAGTCGCCGATCTGGAACTCGACCAGGGCCGCCATAGGGCCTTCCGGGGCGAGCAGCGTATCGACCTGACGACCAAGGAATTTGCTTTGCTGCACCTTTTGATGCGCCAGTCGGGTGAGGTGCTTTCCCGCACTCAGATCATTTCATTGGTCTGGGACATGAACTTCGACTGCGACACCAATGTGGTCGAGGTTTCAATCCGCCGCCTGAGGGCCAAGATTGATGATCCTTTTGACAAGAAGCTAATCCATACCCTGCGCGGCGTTGGCTATGTACTGGAGGCCCGGGAATGAAGTCGGCAAGCCTGTCGATGCGGCTGGGTTTGGCGGTGAGTATCATGGGCGCATTGTTGGTGTTATTTCTGGCGGTTCTTGCGTTCCTCGCGCTAACGCATGAGTTAGATAAACTGTCAAAAGACAACTTGAGCGAGAAAATGCGGCAAATCGAGCACAGTCTTTCGCTGTATGAAAAACCTGTCGACATCAACATTAAACCGCACGTTTTGCTGGATCAGGTGATGGGGCATGACCACCTCAACCTTACCATTTATGACCTGATAAATATGAGGACGCCGCTCTTGAAGTCAGGCTTTGGCTTGACGGACCCCAGGGTGGAGTTGAAGGCGGCAGGGGCTGCCACCGACAAGGTGTCGTACTCCCGAAGCACCGATGATCAGGGCCGGCACTTCCTGACTGCATCCAGACTGATCCGCTTGCCGAACGGTACGAATGTCGCCGTATTGCTGTCGCTTGATTGCGCCAACGATGAAGCGCTGCTCAGCACATATCTAAGCTCGACGATCATGGCCTTGCCGTTGCTGCTGCTACTTATCGGCCTCAGTGCCTGGGCAGTGGTAAAACGGGGGCTCGCGCCGCTGCGGGAGTTTCGCAAGGTGGCCGCCATGATCTCTGCTCAGGACCTCAGCCATCGACTCTCGGTGGTCAAGATGCCGCAGGAGCTCAGCGAACTGGCCCATGGCATCAACTTCATGCTGCACCGACTAGACAGCGATGTTCAGCAGTTGTCGCAGTTCTCCGATGACTTGGCCCACGAACTACGAGCACCCATTTCCAACCTGATGGGCAAAGCCCAGGTGACGTTGTCCCGGGAGAGGCCGGCCGAGGAGTACAAAGCGGTTTTGGAGTCCTCCACCGAAGAGCTTGGGCGCGTAGCCCGGATTGTCTCGGACATGCTTTTCCTGGCACAGGTCAGTCATCCCGCTGCGCTGGTCCCGTTTGAGACCATTGCTCTGGAGGATGAAGCCTTGAAGGTCATCAATCTGTTTTCACTGTCGGCGGAAGATAAACAGATCAGCGTGAGCGTTACTGGCAGGGGGTCGACCATTGGTGATCGGTTGATGATTCAGCGGGCAATTTCCAACCTGATGTCCAATGCAATCCGCCATTGCCCAGTAGGCCAAGCCATCACAATCACCATCGAAGTCCATGCCACAGAAGTCTCGCTACATGTAGCCAACCGAGGCGCAGGTATTGAACCTCAACACCTACCGCACTTATTCGATCGCTTTTATCGAGTTGACACTCATCATTCGCGCGCTGGAGGAAGTACCGGGCTTGGTTTAGCCATTGTGAAATCAATCATGAGTTTGCATCAGGGAGTCGCAGAAGTTAATAGCCGCCCGGGTAAGATCACGACCTTCAAGCTGGGTTTTCCAAACATCCATGGACACACCAACTGGTGATACCAACCATTGAAAAAACAGCCCTTATTCACGTCATTCGTTCATTCGTGCGTGTTACGACACACACCAATAATTTGGTATTCAATAGTGTGAAGCTTTCCAGCTGAGTCCTCATAGGTCATTCGAAAAGGTACAATGTTGCAAGAGCGAATTGGTGGGGTCATACTCACCACTTTTGCGATATCAAACTTCATTCTATAGTGATATTTCTGAATTTCCGGAGCGGTCTTGCCTTTTTGCGCAGCGTAGGCGGCCATTGCTTTCTGATTTGCTTCCATGGCGTTGACAACGTTGCGATCACCACGGCTTTCAGCGAATTCTATCGAAGGCAATGATTGCGTCAGTGCAACAATACTTAGTTTTAACAGACTCATAGCAGAGTCTCTTTGAAGTAGTTACAAAGCTGTTAAACTTAAGTACGTTAACGAGGTAAATCTTTATTAATTGTCTAATGAGAATTACTTATTTGTAATTTCCAACCGTTATCCTCACAAGCTCAGTGAAGTAACATAATCAGCCAAGCACAGTGCTTCCCCACCCCGAAGACGATTTTCGTAATCTAATAGAACTGTGATTTTAGAGTGGCATTTGTGTGTTCTGTTTATAAAGTTGTTGCCGATTATTTCACATAACTTCAAAATTCGAGGGATTAAGAGGGCTCATTGATCACGCTTTTCGAGAACATATCCAACACCGCGCAAGGTATGGATTAGCTTGTTGTTGAAAGGATCATCAATCTTGGCCCGAAGCCTTCTCATCGACACTTCAACAACATTGGTGTCGCAATCAGCACTCCGCCCCCAGACAGAGGACATGATTTGCGTGCGCGACAGCGCCGTACCAGTCTGGCGCATCAAGAGGTATAGCAGGGCGAACTCCTTGGTGGTCAGCTCAATCCGCTGCTCGCCTCGGAAGGTCCGGTGTCTACCAAGATCGAGTTCCAGGTCCCCGACACACAGCACGTCGGGCAATGCCGACAATACAGCGCGACGCATCAGAGTGCGTACTCGGGCCAGCAGCTCTGGAAACTCAATTGGTTTGACCATGTAATCGTCCGCGCCTAGGTCGAAACCCTTGATTTTTTCCTCCAGACTACCTTTAACGGTAAGTATCATGATGGGCGAAATAGTGACCTTGCGAATACTTACAAGTAGGCCCCAATCGTCACGTTGCGGTAGGTTTGCGTCAAGCACTACAAGATCATAAGCCTGTTGGCAGACCAAGCGTAAGCCATCGATTCCGCTGGCGACGCAATCAACGATAAATCCGCTTTCGGTCAGCCCCTGGTGCAAATAATGGGCAGTTTTCGGCTCGTCTTCTATTATCAAAATACGCATTTTTCATAAAGTCTCGACACTAAATAATAAATCATCCTTACACACGTATAGAAAATTTTATTTACCGATAAACTTCAACATATTTGCGTTGTACGATTTTAGTCAGTAAGGAGCTATTGCGCGCTGTTGTGGCTCCGTTATGTTATCGACGTCAAATATACAAATATACAAATATACAAATATACAAATATACAAACCTACACACTAAGTAGATCTTAGACTAATTGTCCGCGGCAGAGGGGGGATAACAAATTTGTAATTCTTCTGTCACCCTTCTGATAACTGTTCAGCAGTACATTGAGCCTGCAAAAAATCTATGCGTCATAGGATCCTGCGGTCGTGTCGACTTCTGATCGAATTCAGCCGGCAGAAATCGATCAGAAGTCTTTTAGACCATCAAATATTTATGAGTTAACAAAGAAACTGCGCACTTTGGGGGCGTAAATCTCGTTATGCCATCTCGCATTAGAAAAATGTTGTGGGCGGCTGGCCCACCGTCTCGTGTTTCGTCGTTGATGACGGCGTTGCTTCGGGCAACCCACGCCGAGGCTGTGACCAAACCTCAAATAGCATTGACCAATAACCCAAGCCTCGCAGATGCACAGTGGGAAATCCAAACTGCCCAAGCCGGGCAGCAACAGACTGATTTGATCCCCAATCCAGTACTAATAATAGATGCCCAAGCCTTCCGCGAAAATTCGAACACTACCAACGTTAAGCTCCGCCGGACACCGAAAAGGTGCCGCAAAAGTCACGCATGGATTGAGGTCGCATCTAAGAGTAAAGGCATAGTGGCGCTGGAGTCTAAACACTGCCGTAATGACTTGCGCCCCGATGATCGAAGTTTTTTACGGCGTCATGCTTGCACAGCAAGGTCTGATTTCAGCTCAGAGTTCGCACTGTCTGGCGGAACGATGACCAGCATCCGGAAGCGGTTGAACCTGGTGGGCGCTTCAACGCCGATTTTGTTTTTCGGCCGCAAACTAAAAAGCATTTCGTCGGAGGCTAGCCGCACCTATCAGTCTCGTGATATGCACAACGTCGCCGAACCGCGCCTGCGGTACGAAATCCATCTTGCTGTAGACAAGCGCTCGATGGCCCACAGAGAAAAGAAGTTCTTCAGTCAAGTGATCCTTCCCGCCGCACGAAGCGGCAAGGACTCCAACACTAATTTCTTTGAAATATCCAACCGCAAGTTTACGGGTGTTCTGGGCCCTCCGCGCACCCGTATCCAATACCTCGCTTCAGCACAACTACTGGCGTTCAAGGACGAATCGAGCGGATCTACAGCCACGTCACTTACTTGGGGTGCTACCTCATGAAAAAGATTTTCATCAGCGTGGGGTGTCTGGCGGTTTGGCTAGTCGCAGATCGCCAACTAGCTGACGAGAACGTTCAGGGTCACTGGTGCATCCACGAGTTGCACCGCGCTATTGGCGATTTTTTCTTACCTAAAATGTAGTGACACTCCAGTGGCAGTTCGCGCCTGGATACGTCGAGATTTTCCGGAGTACCCATGAATAACAAAGTACCAATTCGCAGTTGGGAAATCACACTCGGCAGCAATCAGTTAATTCTTGCAGTTTCGACTTGGCTTCTATTGTTTAGTAACTGGCCATTTTGGCGTGCTGTCTGGCAAGGCGTGGGAGGCCTACAAGACGGAAACACCATATTCGTGCTTAGCCTGCCTTGGTTCGTGTTGATTTGGCTCTACGTATTACTCAGCGTGATGGCTTGGGGACGATTGATAAAACCTGTGCTAGCTATCGTGTTGCTGGTTGCGGCAGCAACGAGTTACTTTATGAATAGCTATGGCATAGTAATTGATTACAGCATGCTAACGAATGTGATGCAGACGGACAGCTCCGAAGCCACGGAGCTGTTGAACTCGGATCTACTGCTGTGGATGCTGGGCTTTGGTGTTATGCCGGTGCTGGTTATCACTCGAGTCCGTTTGATTCAAAGATCGTGGTCCCGCGCACTTGCTCATCGATTCATGGGGGTGGCGGTAGCGCTCACCTGCTTGGCGATCGTCGTATTTACGCTTTATCAATCCTATGCATCGCTGATGCGTAATCATCGCGAACTCAGGTTGATGTTGGTTCCGTCGAATGTGGTTTCGGCAATTTATGGGTACACGCGTCGCCAGCTAGCAGTTCCCGCCGAATTAAAAACCATTGGTGCTGATGCCCGCCGTGAAGAAGCTACTGCTGGTGTACGCAAACCACGGCTAACGGTACTGATGGTGGGTGAAACCGCCAGGTCCGCGAATTTCTCCCTCAATGGCTATTCCCGGGATACCAATCCGGAATTGGCCAGTCGTGGTGTCTTAAGTTTTACCAATGTCAGCTCATGTGGAACAGCTACGGTCGTTTCCTTACCCTGCATGTTTCTGGATGTGGGTAAAGAAGGCTACAAAGACGGTATGGCGTTGCGCAGAGAAGGACTATTAGACGTGTTGCAGCGGGCCGGCGTATCGGTCCTGTGGAGAGACAATAATTCGGGTTGCAAAGGCATTTGCGACCGAGTACCAAATGAAAAATTGAACAATCAGAAATCGACGGGATTATGTAGAGCTGACGAGTGTTACGACGAAGTCTTATTGCAAGATTTACAAGCCTACTTGGATCAACAGCAGCGGGATTCAATCGTGGTGCTACACATGAAAGGCAGTCACGGCCCATCCTATTCCAAGCGCTATCCACCGGCGTTCGAACGATTCGGTCCCGTTTGCGATAATAATCAACTTGAACGTTGTACGCGCGAAAGCATTGTCAGTGCCTATGATAACAGCCTCGGTTATACGGACTATGTACTTGGGCAAACGATCGACCTGCTAAAGCGTAACGCTGAGCGTTTTGATACGGCGATGCTTTATGTCTCTGATCACGGTGAGTCCCTCGGCGAGAATGGGCTTTACTTGCACGGACTTCCTTATGCCATGGCTCCCAGCGAGCAGACTAGTATCCCCATGGTAATCTGGATCTCCAAAAACATGCAGTCGCGTCAAACCCTCGACTCCCAATGTTTGAAGGATCAGCGAGACGTATCACTGTCCCATGACAACTTATTCCATTCTATATTGGGGTTGATGGGTATTCAAACTACAGCATATCGCCCAGAGCTTGATCTGTTCAGTACCTGCCAGTCCAAAGCGTCAACACCGTTAAAGCTCGCGCAGACATTTGAGCGTCAATCAATGAAAACACCGAAATAAGTGGAGCTGCGAGAAAGATCTAAAATGACCCTATAGTATGAGCATACTTTGATTAGAAGCCATGCAACTAAATACTAATCGTTGCATGGCGCCACTTCTAACTCTTCCTAAAAATCGGCATCCGGGTGAGCTTTTTTTAAGACTATTTAGTCAGCCACATCAAGCATCAAAAAAGCTGCAAAATTCTGCCGAGCTATTTTCTCAATACATTCACCCTGCACGTATAGATAAAATGTATAATTCAGGTGTTTAATTACAGTTTGGTTCGTTAGTGAATGTGCGTGAAACATCGACCGCGCCCAAGACCCCCAAAGTTTTGCGACCAATCAATACGGGGTAGTTCATGTCGCCTCGATCCTTCAGTGAAAACTCTTCCTTATAAATTTTATCACCTATGCACATCGTCATCATGACTACTGGACGATGTTCAGCGCCACCGGCGCCTCGAACCTTTACATTTCTTTCGACGCGTCGCTCGAAGAGTGCGTTACTCACCTTCTTAGTTTTTGTGTCTTTTACTTTAACGTTGAAACGAACCCATTCCTCTCCATTTTTACGGAATCGTTCTAAGTCTTTCGCATCCATCGAGGATGTAAGAGCCCCTGTATCTAACTTTACTTTCACAGCAATATTTTCTGGTAAAAGTATTCCTTCCTCAATCCACCCGTATACCCTTTCTGGATTAGCAGGTGTTGAAAAAGCTGGCTGCGCAACAAAAGCCAAAAACAAAGCCAGCCCAGAATAACTTAAAATATTTCTGACCATTTTAATCGACCCTTTTGATCTGTATCACGACGTATAAACGTTCATCCAGCTTAAATAAATACCACGACTCAGTTAGTGGACCATACCCTCATGATCGTCAGCCAGTTGATCGTGAAAATCAGATCCTTCCATTTGGACGGTAGTATGGCTGATGTGGAACTTATCACTCATAAGGCTGGTTACTTCAGCCAAGATAGCTTGCTCGCTGCGGGAAGCCGAGTCAGCGACAAGATGGACGCTCATAACACTTTTACCACTGGTCAAAGCCCAGATATGCAAATCGTGGATATTCTTGACCCCCTCAATGCCATAAAGCGTTGCCTCTACCTTCTCAATATCGATGCCCTCTGGAACCCCTTGCAGCAATATGTTCATGCTTTCCTTGAGCAATGACCAAGTCCTGGGCAGCACCCAGAACCCGATGCCAGCCGCGACAAGTGAATCAACCCAAGTCCAGCCGGTGAAACGGATCAAAAGAGCTGCGATGATGACGCCAATAGACCCCACCATATCGCTCCAGACCTCTAAATAAGCGCCCTTCACATTGAGGCTTTCCCCACTGGCAGCACTCAGTAGGCGCATTGAAACAAGGTTGACGATGAGCCCGAACACCGCAATGACCAACATGCCAGTCGACTGGATTTCCGCCGGGACTTTAAGTCGCAGATACGCTTCATAAACGATGTACATAGCGACTAAAAACAGCAAGACCGCATTGAAGGTGGCTGCAAGTATTTCAAATCGTGCGTACCCGAAGGTCCGCTTCCTATCCGCAGAGCGTTTGGCTATATGAATAGCGACCAAGGATATCGCCAAAGCCGCAACGTCCGTCAGCATGTGGGCCGCGTCGGATAATAAGGCCAGGCTGCCGGTGACAAAAGCTCCAATGACCTCCGCGACCATAAAGCTTGTCGTCAGGGTGAGTGCGATCCACAGCAACTTTTCGTGACCGGCGCGTACTTGGCCGTGACTGTGTCCTGAACTCATAACCTTTTCCTCAAACGCCGCTCGCTGAAACTCCAACCACCCAGGTAGCACCCTTGCTACGAGTCGATTGCAGGATATAAAGACCAGCTAATACCCAAAACCGTTCCATCTCATGAAACACCCTATTTCAGAATTGGTGCTGGTTCGAGGTATATCCCGATCAAAGCGCGAAATCGCAGCCTTAATCGAACATCTCCTGCAAAAATGATTTTTTGCGGTACGACTGTTGCCCCTGATGCCCACTCTGGTTTTGATGTCCACCATGACTTTGATGGCCGCTTTGATGGCCGCTCTGATGACTGCTCTGATGACTGCTCTGGTGGCCACCTTCTCTCCAACCGCCACCGTGACTTCCTCGCTGATCTCCATGAGCTTGGCTATCTCCATGCTGGCTGTAACCGGGTTGTACTGCTGGAGGAGCATTCTGTACTGCTGGAGGAGCATTCTGTACGGGTGGAATTGGGTTCTGTGGAAGAAACCTAACGGCCTCCTGTTGTTGGCTGCGCTCGATGATCTTGTCGAGTTCACCTCGGTCGAGCCAAACGCCACGGCATTGAGGGCAATAATCAATTTCGATGCTTTGGCGCTCAGTCATTACGAGGGCAGTATCTTTGCAGATCGGACATTGCATGATTTGATTTCCTTGTGTGGGCATGTAATTGAACACGAAGTCGCAGCTTTCGTATCACCGACGCAGTAGCCGCAGTCCGTTGAATACGACCAGCAGGCTCGCTCCCATATCGGCGAAAACAGCCATCCACAACGTAGCGTGGCCGGACAATGCAAGCGCCAAAAATACAACTTTGATACCCAAGGCCAGTCCGATGTTTTGCTTCAAAACAGAGGCACATCGACGACTCAGGCTAATAAAATCAGCAATCTTGCGTGGGTCGTCATCCATGATGGCGACATCAGCCGTTTCAAGGGCTGTGGCAGTCCCTGCGGCCCCCATCGCAAAACCAATGTCGGCTTGCGCCAATGCTGGAGCATCGTTCACACCATCGCCCACCATGCCAACAGTACCAAAGCGGCGTTTGAGTTCAGCGACGGCGGCTTGTTTATCCTCCGGCATGAGGTTTCCGCGTGCATCCTGTATGCCGAGCTGAGCGGCGATGGACTTGGCGGTTGCAGGGTTGTCACCCGTGAGCATCACCGGTACGACATTCAACGCTTTCAGAGCAGTTACGGCAGCAAAGCTTTCAGGCCTTACGGTGTCAGCCACAGCAAAAATCGCTACTGGACCGCTGGCCGCGCAGAGCACGATTACAGTTTTTCCTGCGTTTTCCAGTAGCGACAATCGGGCCTCAAGGGCCGGCGAGCATACGCCCAACTCTTCAACCAAGCGGTGGTTACCCAGGTGCCACGATTGACCGTCGATATTGCCTTTGACGCCACGACCGTTGAGTACGCCGAAGTCCTCAACCGGCAGAGTCGCCGCATCCGGTTGCTGTAATTTCCATCCGCTGACCAAGGCCTTCGCCACTGGGTGTGTACTGTGTTCGTCGAGGCTAGCTGCGATCTGCAAAGCCATCTCGATGGGCAGATCACCAAACGGCTCGTTATCGGTCAGTACCGGCTTGCCTTGGGTCAAGGTGCCGGTCTTGTCGAGCGCCACAACCTTAAGTAGTCGGCCGCTTTCAAGGTATGCACCGCCTTTAATCAAAATGCCATGCTTGGCAGCCGCGGCTAGCCCACTGACGACGGTAATTGGCGTTGAAACCACCAAGGCACATGGGCAGGCGATCACTAACAGGACCAGGGCCTGATAAAGCCAATCGCCCCAGGTTCCACCGATCAGTACAGGGCCCAAGACAGCGACCAAGAGGGCAAGAACCACTACAGCCGGGGTGTAATAACGTGCAAACTCATCTACAAATCGCTGAGTAGGGGCTCGTTGAGACTGCGCGTCTTGTATGGCTGCCGCGATACGAGCAAGAGTACTTTCTCCTGCTACGGCCGTCACAGTCGCTTCAACCACGCCGTCGGTAACGATACTGCCAGCGTAAAGTGGGTCCCCGACCTGCTTATCAACAGGTAGGCTTTCGCCGGTAATTGGAGCTTGGTCCAGTGCGGCGCGACCTGAGTCTATGCGGGCATCCAAGGGTACTCGCGAACCCGTGCGAACCCGAATACGACTACCAAGTAATACACTCGCCACCGGATGGTCTTTCCAGCCGCCATCAGTCATGACTTCAGCGGTTTCTGGCGCCAACGCGGTCAGCGACTTGATCGCGTTCCGCGCGCGCTCCAGAGAAAGTGCTTCGATAGCCTCAGCAACGGCGAAAAGGAAAACCACCATCGCGGCTTCGGGCCATTTACCGATGATGAGAGCACCAACGACAGCCAACGACATCAGAAAATAGATGTTCAGAGTGAGGTTCTTAACTGCAATCCAACCCTTTTTGAGGGTGGGCAAACCAGCGCTCAGAATGGAAAGAGCCGCAAGCACCATAACCGGCCAAGAACCTTCTTGTCCGGTTGTCCACGCGATGACTTCAGCGGCGATAGCAGCCAGGCCACTGATGGCCAGCAATCCTTTTAGTTTTGCGCTCAGGGCCGGGGGAACCGCCGATGGCGCGGCACCGGCTTCGATCAGGCTCGGCCCCATGTCCAACGCGACTAATGCGGTGACGATTGGCTGCGGATCATCCAAGCGGTGATGCACGGTCAACTCACGATTCAGGAGGTTGAAGTCGAGCCGAACAATTCCGGCCATCGGCTCCAGTCGGTTGCGGATCAAGCGCTCCTCTGTAGGGCAATCCATTTTATCGATGCGGTAGCGAACTCTACTGGTCCCTTTCGGGGCAGGGCTACTCTTAGTAATCGCAACACCATCAGTAGCTTGCGTGCCATGAGCACAGCACGCATTGGCATGATCGTGAGCATGCTCATGCTCATGCTCATGCTCATGCTCATGGTCGTGACCATGTTCTTTGTGATGCTTGGGTTCAGCAGCATTAACAGACCCATGTTGATGGTCAGATCCGCAACACTCTTCTTTCTTCTGTACGTGAAGACGGAGGACCGGCTTGAGCTTGTTTTCCTGGTTCATGGTGCTTCTACCGCTTGGGATAATTTCACCATTCAACAGCCTGTACCTACTACAGGGTCAAGCGTCCAATGAAGTTATTTGAAGCTGCTTTCGTGTGCGGATAGCTTGGTCCTCCATGGACATCACCTAATCCTCGGAAGGCAGAAGAGGGTTCAAAAACTTGATTTGAGGTCTCCTATTCGCCTATTTTTGGCTGCAATCTGTCCACAAACTCAGGTAAAAGATGAGATGTGGCCAGATAAAAATTGACTCAGATTTATAAACCAGCTCCGGTGTTATCACCTGACTTAGGCCTCTCGGCAGGCCGTTTATGCCCTGCATCCAATTGTAAGGGCCATTTGCACCGTCTACACTCCAGTCCATGAAACGCTATCTGCGGTTTTGCATCGTCTTCATGATTAGCTTGGCGCTTCCCCTCAGCGGGATGGCGGGCGTTCAGGCACCGACAGAACCGTGCCCAATGAAGACGATGGGCATGGCGATAATGGACGACATGGGGATGGACTGCTGCAACTATATGAAAAGCCCTTCCGAGCACGGCAAACCTTGTAAGCCGGGCCAGGAATGCAAGACAGGCGGCATGCTGCAAGTCTCGATCCTCAAGCCTCCTGTAACCGTATTCAGCCCCGTAGTGCTTTACTTCTTCAGCGATTCCCTACCCGTACAGACCCCGTCCGGGGTATGGCGACCGCCTCGCGTTTGATTCCTGTCCCACATTGAGCCTCATTCCGCGTTAGCGGGATGGACTAGCTGCGCGCATGTCTTTTGACGCGTGCAGTGGATGATCACAGGAATCGTAAACATGAACTCCAAGTGCTATTGCACAGGCTGGTCCCTCGTGGCCGGTCTGGCGGCAAGCGTACTGGCATTGCCGAGCTTCGCTGCCGCATTGACACTCGATGAAGCGTTGCGGCTGGCCGAAAACAATGCACCGTCGCTGACCGCACAAGACGCCAAAATTCAAGCTGCCAGCAGCGCGGCTATTCCAGCCGGTGAACTACCTGACCCCAGGCTACTGTTGGGTGTGCAGAACTACCCCATTGGCGGTCCGGATCGCTGGAGCATCGATCAGGACTTCATGACCATGCAAGTGGTCGGGGTCAGGCAAGAAATGCCCAACAGCGACAAGCGCAAAGCGCGCATAGAAGTGGCCGATGCGGCCATTGATCGCGCCGCTGCGGAGCGTCGAGTCGAACGTCTGAAAGTACGCCAGTCCACGGCGTTGGCCTGGATCAATAGCTACTCGGTTGAGCGCAAAGATGCGCTGTTCCAGGACTTCTACAAAGAAAACCGCCTGTTGACCGATACCGTCAGGGCCCAGATTGCCGGTGGCCGCGCTCAACCCGCCGATGCGGTGACGCCTAAGCAAGAAGCGGCTCAACTGGCGGAGCAACAGGACGATCTGATTCTCCAGAGAGCGCAGGCCCGAGCAGCCCTCAAACGCTGGATTGGCTCCGCCGCCAACGACAAGCCTGTGGGCAGCTTGCCGCATTGGCCCGTCGATACCTCCGGCTACGCCCATAAACTGCAACACCACCCCGAGTTGGCAGCGTTTGCGCCGATGACCCGCGAAGCGCAAGCCAAGGTTCGTGAAGCCGTGTCGGAGAAGCAGTCGGACTGGAGCTGGGAGCTGGATTATCAGCGTCGCGGCCGTGAGTTTGGCGATATGGTCAGCGTGCAATTTTCCTGGGAGCTGCCGCTGTTTCCTGACTCGCGCCAAAACCCCAAAATCGCAGCCAAACAGGCTGAACTCAGTCAGCTTGAGGCCGAGCGCGAAGCTCTGTCACGCGAGCACACTCAGCAACTAGAGAGCGAACTGGCCGACTATGAGCGCCTGAATCGTGCCGTGCGCCGAAACCAGGAAAGCCTGTTGCCGCTGGCCAAGGAAAAGGTCGAACTCAGCATGGCCAGTTATCGCTCGGGCAAAGGCGATTTAAACGCCGTTGTTGCTGCCCGACGTGAACTCATCGAGGCCCGCCTCAAACAGATCGACGTGGAAGAGCAGCGAGCGCTGACCAGTGCGCGGTTGTATTTTGCTTATGGGGAGTCCAGCCAATGAGCCTTAAAAAAGGGAACGGGGCATTGCTGGTTGGCATCTCGCTGGCCTTAGGTGTTGCCGGTGGTTACTGGTTGGCGCATCAGCGTATGAGTGGACTACCAAATACCACACAAGAGCAGAGCCTCAATTCACCGGGCGAACGCAAAGCACTTTATTGGTACGACCCCATGTACCCGCAACAAAAGTTCGATAAGCCGGGTAAGTCTCCCTTCATGGACATGCAACTGGTCCCGCAGTACACCAGCAGCGCAGGGGACCGAGCGACCGTCAGTATCGATCCAAGTCTGACCCAAAATCTCGGCCTGCGTTTTGCGACAGTCAGCCGTGCGATCTTTGATTCCAGCCTCGACGTGACAGGTGTGTTGGGATTCAACGAACGTGATGTCGCTGTGATTCAGGCGCGCACCCCTGGCTTTGTGGAGCGGGTCTATGCCCATGCTCCCGGCGATGTACTCAAAGCCAACGCGGCGCTGGCGGATGTTCTGGTGCCTGAGTGGGCCGCTGCCCAGACAGAGTTCCTTGCCCTGAAACGCAACGGGGATGCTGCCCTGTTGGATGCGGCCCGACAACGACTGCGGCTCACAGGGATGCCAGCAGCACTGATTACCGATGTAGAGCGTGGCGGTAAGGTTCAGCCCTACCTGACGCTGACCAGCCCCATTGCCGGTGTACTGCAAGAATTGAACGTACGTGCGGGAATGACCGTGGCGACTGGCGATACTCTGGCACGCGTCAATGGCTTGAGCAGTGTCTGGCTAGCCGTGGCCGTTCCAGAATCGGATGCCGGATCAATCACCGTGGGGCAGGCGGTCGAAGCGCGCCTGCCAGCTTTCCCAGGGACAATACTCAACGGCAGGGTCAGCGCGATTTTGCCCGAGACCAATCCGGACAGCCGCACTCTTCGCGTACGTGTCGAGTTACCCAATCCGGACGGACGCCTCAGACCGGGTTTGACAGCGCAGGTACACCTGAATCGTTCGACCGAGCAAAGTGTGTTGTGGGTGCCGAGCGAAGCGGTGATTCGCACGGGCCGACGTGCCTTGGTGATGCTCGCCGCAGACGCCGGCCGCTACCGTCCCGTGGCGGTGCAACTCGGGCAGGAAAGCGATGGCAAGACGGCGATATTGAAAGGTCTGGAAGAAGGCCAGAAAGTGGTTACCTCTGGCCAGTTCCTGCTCGACTCGGAGGCCAGTCTTAAGGGCATCGTTGCAAGCTCGGAGGAAGAGTCACCACCCAGCGCAGCAGCCTCCAGCTTTCATGAAGCGGATGGGCAGATCGTTGAGATCAACGACAAAGAAGTCACGCTCGCCCATGGTCCTTTCAAAACGCTGGGTATGCCTGGCATGACGATGACGTTCCCACTCGCCAACCCGGCGCTGATGCAGGGCTTCAAAACGGGTGACAAGGTTCGGGTTGCGGTGAGTCAGACCGACGATGGCCTGCGTGTTGAGCGCCTGGAAAAATCGGGGAGCCAGCCATGATCGCTGCCCTGATTCGTTGGTCAGTGGCCAACCGATTCCTGGTGCTACTGGCGACGCTGTTTGTCACGGCGTGGGGCATTTGGTCGGTGCAGAGCACGCCCATCGATGCACTGCCAGATCTCTCGGATGTTCAGGTGATCATCCGCACCCCTTTTCCGGGACAAGCGCCGCAGATTGTCGAGAACCAGGTGACCTATCCGTTGGCCACCACCATGCTCTCGGTGCCGGGTGCCAAGACGGTGCGTGGCTATTCCTTCTTCGGTGACAGCTTCGTTTACGTGCTGTTCGAAGACGGCACTGACTTGTACTGGGCGCGCTCGCGGGTGTTGGAGTATCTGAGCCAAATACAAAGTCGGTTGCCGGCCAGCGCCAAGCCGGCGTTGGGACCGGATGCGACGGGGGTGGGCTGGATCTATCAGTACGCACTGGTGGATCGCAGTGGAGGACACGATCTGGCGCAGCTACGCGCACTTCAGGACTGGTTCCTCAAGTTCGAACTCAAGACCCTGCCCAACGTTGCAGAAGTAGCCACCGTGGGTGGCATGGTCAAGCAGTACCAGGTCCAGCTTGATCCGCTCAAACTGGCCAGCCTCGGTATTACTCAGGCTGAGGTGACCGAAGCCATCGGCAAGGCCAACCAGGAAACCGGTGGCGCGGTGCTGGAGATGGCAGAGACCGAGTTCATCGTGCGTGCTTCCGGCTACCTGAAGACGCTCAATGACTTTCGGGCGATCCCGCTCAAGCTGGCTTCGGGAGGAGTGCCAGTAACCCTTGGCGATGTCGCCACGATCCAGTTGGGACCGGAAATGCGGCGTGGCATTACTGAACTCGACGGCGAAGGCGAGACCGTCGGCGGCGTGGTGATTTTGCGCAGCGGCAAGAATGCTCGCGAGACCATTGCCGCGGTCAAGACCAAACTCGACGAACTGAAAAGCAGTCTGCCGGCCGGGGTGGATATCGTCACCACCTACGACCGCAGTAAGCTGATCGACCGCGCCGTGGAAAACCTCAGCCACAAGCTCATCGAAGAGTTCATCGTTGTCGCGTTGGTGTGTGGGATCTTCCTCTGGCACCTGCGCTCATCTCTGGTGGCGATCATTTCGCTGCCGGTGGGGGTGCTGATTGCCTTCATCGTCATGCGCTACCAGGGCATCAACGCCAACATCATGTCCTTGGGCGGGATAGCCATCGCCATCGGCGCCATGGTCGATGCCGCCGTGGTGATGATCGAGAACGCCCACAAGAAGATCGAGGCATGGCACGCGGCCAATCCGGGGGAAGAACTGAAGGGTGAACGTCATTGGCATGTAATGACCGAAGCGGCGGCAGAGGTAGGCCCGGCGCTGTTCTTCTGTTTGTTGATCATCACTCTGTCTTTCATTCCGGTGTTCAC
This sequence comes from Pseudomonas mohnii, assembly GCF_900105115.1. NCBI lineage: Bacteria > Pseudomonadati > Pseudomonadota > Gammaproteobacteria > Pseudomonadales > Pseudomonadaceae > Pseudomonas > Pseudomonas mohnii. The sequence continues at coordinate 48,836 of NZ_FNRV01000002.1, read as the reverse complement.
CCTGGAAGCTCAGGAAGGACGGCTGTTCGGTCCTTTGGCTTTCACCAAGACCTACGCCATGGCCGCAGCGGCGGGATTGTCAGTGACCTTGGTGCCGGTGCTGATGGGCTACTGGATTCGTGGACGAATTCCCAGTGAACATCAGAACCCGTTGAACCGGTGGTTGATTCGGATCTATCAGCCAGCCCTGGACGCAGTCTTGCGTCGACCAAAGATCACGCTGCTGGTGGCACTATTGGTTTTTGTCAGTGCGCTATGGCCAATGTCTCGCTTGGGTGGCGAGTTTCTCCCCCCGTTGGACGAGGGCGACCTGCTCTATATGCCTTCAGCTCTGCCGGGATTGTCAGCGCAGAAAGCGGCACAACTGCTGCAACAGACTGACCGTCTGATCAAGACCGTGCCTGAAGTCGAACACGTCTTCGGTAAGGCGGGGCGCGCTGAAACCGCCACCGACCCCGCACCGCTGGAGATGTTCGAAACCACGATCCAGTTCAAGCCGCACGAGCAATGGCGTCCAGGCATGACCCAGGAAAAGTTGGTGGAAGAACTGGATCGAGTGGTACGAGTCCCTGGGCTGACGAATATCTGGATACCACCGATTCGTAACCGTATCGACATGCTGGCTACGGGGATCAAGAGTCCCATCGGAGTGAAAGTTGCCGGCACCAACCTGACGGAGATCGATGCCGCGACTCAGGCGGTTGAGCGAGTGGCCAAGGACGTGCCCGGCGTCAGTTCGGCTCTGGCCGAGCGTCTGACCGGTGGTCGCTATATCGATGTGGATATCGACCGCAAAGCCGCCGCCCGCTACGGGCTGAATATCGCCGATGTGCAGTCCATCGTGGCCGGCGCTATCGGCGGTGAAAATGTCGGTGAGACCATTGAAGGGCTCGCACGCTTCCCGATCAACGTGCGTTACCCACGGGAGTGGCGTGACTCGCTCGGTGCCTTGGAGCAATTGCCGATCTATACCCCGCTAGGTAGCCAGATCACCCTCGGCACAGTGGCGAAGGTCAAAGTCACGGACGGTCCACCGATGCTCAAGAGCGAGAATGCACGACCCTCCGGTTGGGTGTACATCGATGTGCGGGGGAGGGACATTGCGTCGGTGGTCGCTGATCTACGACGGGTCGTCAATGAGCAGGTCAAGTTGCAGCCCGGCATGAGCCTGAGCTACTCAGGGCAGTTCGAGTTTCTCGAAAGGGCCAACGCACGACTCAAACTGGTGGTGCCTGCCACGCTGTTGATCATCTTCGTGCTGCTCTACCTGACTTTTGCCCGCTTCGATGAGGCCTTGCTGATCATGGCCACTCTGCCATTCGCTCTCACGGGCGGGGCATGGTTCCTCTATCTGTTGGGGTTCAACCTGTCAGTCGCCACCGGGGTCGGCTTTATCGCCTTGGCCGGTGTTTCCGCCGAGTTTGGCGTGATCATGTTGCTCTACCTGAAGAACGCCTGGGCCGAACGTGAAGACCTCGGCGACAGCACTGAGCTCGGTCTGGTTGCGGCGATTCGTGAAGGCGCCGTGCAGCGTGTTCGACCCAAGGCCATGACCGTGGCCGTCATCATTGCCGGCTTGTTACCCATCTTGCTGGGCAGCGGGACCGGCAGCGAGGTGATGAGCCGCATTGCCGCGCCCATGGTAGGCGGCATGGTCACGGCACCCTTGCTTTCCCTGTTTGTCATTCCGGCAGCCTATCGCCTGATGCGTCGCCGGCACCTCTCCGTTGAAACCGTCAAACCTGAAGGAAGTGTCGTATGAAACTGACCCTGATTGCAGTTGCCAGCACCGTAGTAGCGTTGTCTTTTTCTGCCCTGGCAGAGGACATGCCGGGTATGAAGATGGACGGTATGGAGAGCAAGCAGATGACTGAGGAAACAAAGCAGGCTCCAGTCGCGAATGCCGATGGAACGATCAAGGCTATCGATACTGTGAAGCATACGGTGACTATCTCTCACGGCGCTGTGCCTGCCGTGCGATGGCCGCCGATGACCATGGTCTTTTCCGTAACGCAAGATAAGTTGACAGGGCTGACGGCCGGAGACCGTGTATCTTTTTCCTTCCTGATAGAGGGTGGTAGAGCTACGATTGTGTCCATTCAAAAGTGAAACAGCGGTGGTGAAAGTGGCCGGCGCGCTTGTCGAGCCGACCATTATCACTAAATCTGCAGGTCAGAAAAATGTACGCCTCGTTTTGAGTCGCGAGCAGTCGAGATGCGACGAAGTTGAGGCCGGTCTCTGTTGGGCTTCTTTTCCTTCCCTTTGGCGAATATCTTTCTGACCAGACCAATGGCTGCCGTTGACCCATTTCCGTCCGATGTGGTGCTCGAACGTGAAACAGCGGGCGTGTAGTCGAGCTTTTAGCTGACATCTTTGCCGATGCGCCGGAGAGTGCAGCCGCTCGTCGCAATAACCGGCAGGAATGGCCTCTATGCACGGTTATCCAGTGACTGGATCTGCTCTGCGCGCGAGCATAATGATGCGTCTTCTCTAATTACGAAATGAGAACCGGACGATCATGAGTGGGAGCGAGCGCTGGATAGTCAAATGCCAGGATACTGAGGATGGTAGCGGTGATGTCATCGTTGATTTACCCCCAGAACTGCTTGCCAAAATGGGAGTAGGTGTGGGGGACGATCTGACGATTACGGTAGCGGACGGCGCAATAGTGCTGAAGCCTACGCATGGAACAACATCAGTGCAGCCCGTGTTTGCTGGAGTCCTGCTTGATGAAGCTTATCATGCCTACCGCATCCGGCTGGAGGCGTCTCTTAATATCCCCTCAAACGCCTCTGACCAGGACATTCACGACATTATCGTAGCTGGCTTCTCGGCCAGCCTGATCCAGTCGCTTTGCGACGTTGGAACTATAAGTCCGGAAGAACGCGACAGAATTATTCCACTCAAAATGCTCAAAACAAAATTGGTCAGCAATCAGCTTTTAACGGTGGATGAGAGTGATCGCCTGTTCCGCTTTGCACATATTACCGCCATGGCCGATGTGATCTTCGGGGACGCAGAGAAGGCCAAACAATGGCTTTCCAAACCGAAATCCCGGTTTTCGGGTAAAAGTCCAACAGCGATGCTCACTACAACTCACGGCACACATCGGGTCGAACAAATGCTGATTGAGGTAAATGAGGGCATGTCATTTCGATCTAACCGCAGCTAAGTAGAACCATCACAATTGGGTACGCGCCCCCAAGGGCATTTTTGTCAAAATATTCATTCAGCTGGCATGCTCCGTTAAGCCGTTTACCCCTGAGTTCACTGAGCCGGTGGTGTCACATTATTTTGTTCGGCTGCAATCTCGACTTTAAAAAGGCTCCCGCGGGTAGTGTCAAACTATGTTGTTATAAACTCATCCCGTCATTCGGATATCGTTATGCGTTGTGTCAATCTATGTTGTAAAAATGGCATCGCGGCAGGTTCCGTAAACGACTGATTTTATTGGTTTCCGTGTGTCAAACTATGATGTTGGTCACCAGCAGGGATCGTTTAGCCGCCTGGTAGACGCTGATTTCGATGCTGCCAATGCAGCATTAGGCGAGGCTCTCAAGGGCCACAAGTTTCCTAATGATGCCTACAACGTCATTAACTGCCGTGTAGGGGCTATCGGAAGCACCGCGCCCAATGCGTACAACACGTATGCCACAAGCTACCTCAAGGGTTTGCAAGCCAAACAGGAAGTCATGCATGGGCAGGTCGGCTACTTCGATGTCACGGTAAATGATTGCACGATCAGCAAATCCATCGACACTGGCAACCGCTTCTCTACAGTGAAGCCAGATCCGGATGCACGCTTCCTCACTGTGAATGCAACCTTCAAGAACACCGATAACGAAGGACGGCTACCACTGGAAGGCAGCTTGTTCATCAGCAAGGACGGTAAGGATTTCAAATTCGACACTACGGAATCCATCATGAGCGAAGGCTACGGAATCCGTTTACGTTCACTGAATCCTCTCATCAAGCTCAACACGAAGATCGTCTACAAGGTGCCTAACGAGCTTTCTGGAGAGGTGTATTGGAAGCCGGGTAGAAACGCACAAGACAAGAAACTCTGGTGCACTTATCTACCGTCAGCCTGATTTATGCGGTTTGGAGTGACTAAGGCTGACATTCACGGTGCTGCTCGCAAATGTGGTCGAGCCATCAACTCTGAAATTGTCATCCGGCTGCTTTTGGCCGCTGGCTCTGTTCAGACTACGGGTGAGATCAATCCGCATACGGCTTCAGGACAGATTGAGGTTGATATCGCTTGAGCCAAGCAATTGAAGCCATGCTGAGCGCCGGCGTGCTCGACCTGAGCAAGGCGGCAGTTGAGCTTCGAGCGGCCAAGGTTGAATACGAGCGGTTGGTTCACCTCAAGAGCCTCGAAATGAACACCAGTGCGGCATTAGCCGCAAGTTAAGGGAAAGGTCCCGCAATCACCGTTTGAAGTAATCACCAAGCAGGCCCAGTGGTTTTGAACAATAAAGATTGACACAAAACAATAAAGTTTGACACTGATGAACATAGATTGACACAAGGCTCAACCCCCCGTATCTACAGGGGTTTTCCTTTCCAGGCTTTCCCTTTGGTCTGGATTCATCGCTTCAACTTTCAGCGGGTGTAGTCTGGAAAATGTTTTGAATACGGCCGCTTTGGCAGTCGTGTCCTTCTACGACTTTTTCTCGACGCGAGGTGAAGCGGTCCGCATCGACTGAGGAGGCGTGGGTTGCGAGGTCGTAAGTTTGCATCACAGCAGGACATTGAACGGCACATTGCAAATGGATTTGGCGAAGGCGCCGGGGCAAGCTACGTGCCTTGGCTGCGGGTACAAGATGTCCCGTCGATAGGTCGTTCGCACAAGATTCAAGGTGTGAAGATCGAGAGAATTCATCACCTACTGTCAGATCTCGAGCGTTCGTACTTCCTTGTGTGTGAATTTTCTGAAGACGTCGTGGATATCCGAGAGCAATACCCTTTACTACCCACAGAGCGTGCGCAAGCGATAGCGTCGGCGATAGCTGTACGCTATCCAAGATACCCTAGAACAACACTGCCTTATGTGATGACAACAGACTTCCTGTTAACTGTTAAAGACCCGAGCGGAAACTTCAAATCGGTAGCTAGGACGGTGAAGTATCGTTCCGATTTAATTGGCAACAGAAGTAAAAGAACGCTTGAGAAACTTGAGATTGAAAAGCGCTTTTGGGAAAGCCAAGGTGTTGATTGGAAAATCGTAACAGACGAGTTTTTTACACGAGATTTGATAAAAAATATTGGACTAATCAGGAGATACTCGAAGCTCTCTCGTGATTTAATGAAACTGCCGTTGCATTCGAATTTTATTGAGTGCCTAGTGAACAGCCGGGAATATTCGTGGACCTTGGCCACCTGTCTAAGAAAAATAGCATCCCTTCTGTCAATTTCCTATATAGACGCTCAAGCAATTTTCTTTCATCTGGTTTGGACCAAGATACTGAAAATAGATTTGGTTAACACTCCTCTCCATCTTACTGGTCTAGTTCCTGACTTCGAAGTTTCCGCGAGCCCTGTCCAAGTATCGTTGAAGGAGAAAATGTCATGACTGTTCTCGTTAATGGGGTTTGGGGAGCAATGGAACCGAAAACCAACGTAAGCACGAATTAGAGTTCGCTTTACTCGTATGTGACTGTTGATTGGAGAACTCTGATTGTCGAAACGAGTTTATCGAACCGCTTTTCGGATGTTTACGGTCCTTCCTGATGTTCGTTAAAGCGGTTTCATAAAACGGTGGTTTTATCGTACTCCCCAGACAGAGCGCTGGTTTGCGGGCAGGTACTGGGCTTAAGTGCGTTTACTGTTCCATTGCTCCCCGAACCCCGTAGAGCAGCACGAATATGATCAACAGCGTGGCAGGCACCACCAGTTTGAGTCGTGCGTTGGCCCTTTCGAGAAATTCGAACTGTCCTGAGTAGCTCAGGCTCATACCGGGCTGCAACTTAACCTGCTCGCTGACGATCCGTCGAAGATCGGCGACTACTGAGGCAATGTCCCGGCCACGCACGTCGATATACACCCAGCCTGAAGGTCGTGCGTTCTCACTCTTGAGCATAGGCGGACCATCGCTGACCTTGATCTTCGCCACAGTGCCAAGGGTGATCTGACTACCCAAAGGTGTGTAGATCGGCAACTGCTCCAGGGCACCGAGTGAGTCACGCCACTCGCGAGGGTAACGGACGTTGATCGGGAAACGAGCCAGCCCTTCAATCGTCTCCCCGACGTTTTCACCGCCTATTGCGCCGGCCACGATCGACTGCACATCGGCAATATTTAACCCATAGCGGGCCGCAGCGTTACGATCTATATCCACGTCAATATAGCGGCCACCGGTCAGTCGTTCGGCCAACGCTGAACTGACACCTGGCACGTCCTTGGCTACACGTTCGACGGCTTGGGTTACGGCATCGATCTCCGTCAGGTTGGTACCGGCAACTTTCACACCAATCGGGCTTTTGATACCGGTAGCCAGCATGTCAATGCGGTTACGAATCGGCGGTATCCAGATGTTGGTCAAGCCTGGGACACGCACCACTCGGTCCAGCTCCTCCACGAGTTTTTCCTGGGTCATGCCTGGCCGCCATTGCTCGTGCGGCTTGAATTGGATGGTGGTTTCGAACATTTCCAAAGGTGCGGGGTCAGTCGCGGTTTCAGCGCGGCCGGCTTTTCCGAATACGTGTTCGACCTCTGGAACTGTCTTTATCAGACGGTCAGTCTGTTGAAGCAGTTGCGCGGCCTTCTGAGCCGATAATCCCGGCAGAGCTGATGGCATATAGAGCAGGTCCCCTTCGTCCAGCGGGGGAAGAAACTCACCACCCAGACGAGAGATCGGCCACAACGCGCTGACAAAGACCAGCAACGCAACCAGCAGTGTTACTTTGGGTCGACGTAATACGGCGTCCAGAGCGGGCTCGTAGATCCGGATCAGCCAGCGATTTAGCGGATTCTGTTGCTCATTGGGAATTCGTCCACGAATCCAATACCCCATCAGCACCGGTACGAGAGTTACCGACAGTCCAGCCGCTGCGGCCATAGCGTAGGTTTTGGTGAACGCCAATGGACCGAATAGACGTCCTTCCTGAGCCTCCAGCGTGAACACCGGAATGAACGACAGGGTGATGATCAGCAGACAGAAGAACAATGCAGGTCCTACCTCGGCAGCCGTTTCGGTCATCACGTGCCAGTGATGCTCACCCTTGAGTTCCTCCCCTGGGTGGGCCATGTGCCAGGCCTCTACCTTCTTGTGGGCATTCTCGATCATCACCACTGCGGCGTCGACCATGGCGCCGATAGCGATGGCGATCCCGCCCAAGGACATGATGTTGGCATTGATGCCTTGGTAGCGCATGACGATGAAAGCAATCAACACCCCCACTGGAAGGGAGATAATTGCTACCAGGGATGAGCGCAGGTGCCAGAGAAAGATCCCGCAGACCAACGCGACGACGATGAACTCTTCGATCAGCTTGTGGCTGAGGTTTTCCACGGCACGATCAATCAACTTGCTGCGGTCGTAGGTGGTGACGATTTCTACCCCGGCCGGCAAACTGCTTTTCAGCTCGTCGAGTTTGGTTTTGACCGCCGCAATGGTTTCACGAGCATTCTTACCGCTGCGCAGAATCACCACGCCGCCGACAGTCTCACCTTCGCCATCCAGTTCGGTGATGCCTCGACGCATCTCAGGCCCCAACTGAATCGTGGCAACATCGCCCAGGGTGACCGGCACACCGCCGGTGCCCAGTTTGAGTGGGATAGCGCGAAAGTCATTGAGCGTCTTCAGGTAAGAGCACGTTGCTCTTCAACGTCAATCTGCTTGAGACGGGCTTCGATGAGTTCGCGTCGGGCGGCCACAACCGATTTCAAATCACCCTTGCCGGAGCGGTAGCTGGCCATGGTGAGTTCGACCTTTTCTTTAGCCAGCGGCAACAAGCTTTCCTGATTACGGTTGACTGAACGATTGAGGCGCTCGTAGTCGGCCAGTTCATCCTCTAGTTGCTGGGTATGCTCGCGTGACAGGGCTTCGCGCTCAGCCTCAAGCTGGTTTAGTTCGGCGTGCTTGGCCGCAATCTTGGGGTTTTGCCGAGAGTCAGGAAACAGCGGGAGATCCCATGAAAACTGCACGCTGACCATATCACCGAACTGTTGGCCGCGATGCTGATAGTCGAATTCCCAGCTCCAGTCAGATTGCTTTTCCGCCTTAGCTTCACGAATCTTGGCTTGTGCTTCTCGGGTCATCGGCACAAAAGCAGCTAGTTCGGGGTGATGTTGCAGCTTATGGGAGTAACCAGAGGTTTCGATGGGCCAATCAGGCAAGCTGCCCACCGGTTTGTCATTGGCGGCAGGGCCAATCCAGCGCTTGAGGGCAGCCCGGGCCTGCGCACGTTGGCGAACTAAATCATCCTGCAGCTCGGCCAGTTGAGCAGCTTCCTGTTTAGGTGTGACCGCATCGGCGGGTTGAGCGCGGCCACCCGCAATCTGTGACCGGACGGTATCGCTTAGAAGACGGTTTTCTTTATAGAAGTCCTGGAACATCACATCTTTACGCTCAACCGAGTAGCTACTGATCCAGGCCAGTGCCGTGGACTGTCGGACGTTCAGACGCGCCACTCGACGCTCGGCGGACGCTCTATCAACAGCCGCATCCGCGACCTCGATACGTGCTTTGCGCTTGTCGCTGTTAGGCATCTCCTGCCTGATCCCGACCACTTGCATGGTCATGAAGTCCTGGTCGATGCTCCATCTGTCCGGACCACCAATGGGGTAGTTCTGGACGCCCAGCAGTAGCTTGGGATCTGGTAGTTCGCCAGCGGGAATGGCCGCGCTGGTGGCTGCTTGAATTTTGGCGTCTTGTGCGGTCAACGACGGTGCATTGTTTTCGGCCAGCCGCAAAGCTTCATCGAGTGTCAATACGCCAGCGAGGCACGGCAATGCCAGTACGCTTGCCGCCAGGCCGGCCACAAGGGACCAACCTGTGCAATAGCACTTGAAGTTCATGTTCACGATTCCTGTGATGATCCACCGCGCGCTTCATAAGACATGCGCGCAGATATGCCATCCCGCTAAAGCGGAATGAGGCTCAGTGTGGTACAGGAATCAAGTACGGGGCGGTCGCCATACCCCTGAAGGGGTTTGTACGAGTGGGAAATGGCTGGAGAAGGGCAGAACGAGAGGACTGGACAAGGTGATAGGAGGCTTGATGATCGAGACTTGCAGCATACCGCCAGTTTTGCATTCCTGGCCCGGCTTACAGGGTTTTCCATGCTCGGTGGGACTTTTCATGTCGTGGCAGCAGTCTTGCCCCATACCATCCATCATCGCCATGCCCATGGTTTTCATCGGGCATGGTTCAGTCGATGCCTGAACACCCGCCATCCCGCTGAGGGGAAGCGCCAAGCTAATCAGGAAAATTAGGCAAAACCGCAGGTAGCGTTTCATGAGCTGGAGTGTAGACGGTGCAAATGGCCCTTACAATTCACCCTTGAGACTCCTTTGTCGGCTATCACCAACCGCTATGCGGCGCTCATTTCCATTACTGGGCTTAAAGTACCTAACCATGCTATGAGACAAATAATGATGACTGCCATTGAAAATTCGAGCTTCATGCTACGGCGCAAGGCATTGACCGCGACAGCATAGTCTCCATTTCGAACAGAACGTTCCAAGAGCGGGCTTAGGTGAAAACGGTTGAGCGTCGCTAATACGATCATCCCGGCAAAGAGCAGGACCTTCAAAAATAGCAACTCGCCATAAGTGCTGAGCATCACCTCATCGAGATTTGGCCCAACGATAAATAGGTAGTTCGCCACTCCCGTAATGCTGATGATCACTACAATCACCGCGCCGGCCGATTCAAACCCTGTCAGTACCCGAGCAAGAATTCGTGCTTCTCGCTCACCTTTCAGTGATTTCAAACGCAGCAGCAGGGCAAATGCCGCTAGCGCACCCAACCAACCGCCTGCGGCCAAAAGATGGAAGATGTCGCTAATAAAGTGCCAGTAGCGACGGCTTCCCTCGTCCATTGCTCCGTGCCCCGTCCATGCCAGCGTCGCTAGCGCAATCGCGCCACAGACAGTGACAATCCAAAGACTCAGTGTTGGAAAGCGCTTGTTCAGGGAAACGCCAATAATTGCCGTCACCAACGCCCCTATTCGGACCATCCAGGTCAAACCGACGTCAGTCCCCATGAGAACCATTTGAAAAATATGGTGATGTAGCTCCATAAAGCCCGATACGCCACTCATTGCTTTCGCAAGCAACAGCATGGCTGCAAGGGACAGAGCTACACCTACAACAGATGTACCGTAAAGAAGCGACTCAAAATTCAAAACCGCTCCCGATACTCTTTCTTTACCCCTCAGGCTATAAAGACCGAAAATTGCCAGTCCAAATAAGAGCATAAGATCGAAATAAAGGGCAAAGCGAACAGCGATATTTATTGAGTCGCTCATGAATCATTTCACTTTGAAGGAAAAGTTACCGGTAATCGGGTGAGTGTCCGAGGAGACGGCACGCCATTCGACTTTATAAGTACCCGTGGTCAATGGCGATGCGGGCGTGATAACCATCGTCTTCGGATCACTGCCACCTGCAACGCCGGCTTTTACGCCCATAGGAGAGTTCGGCATGCCAGGCATATCGGTCATGATCAGTTTGGCACCAGAGAACTGAGTCGTTAGATTCTCAGAAAAGTGCAGTTCAATTTTAGAAGGAGCCGCCGCATCCGACCCTTCAGCGGGAGTAGAAGAAACCAGCTTTGGATGCGCCTGAGCAACTGCACTCAGAAGCAAACCCGCAGTCAGCGCAACAGCTACGGTGGTAGTTTTAAGGAATGACATGCAAGACTCCTCACAGCAAGAGCTGTTGGTTCTAGGTTTTTTAGGGAATATCTAGTTTTTACTTTTTGACGCTTGTTAAAGCCACTGGCGAATACCTAGCAGATTCCGTGTCCTAGGGCGGGCTGGACAGGAAGAAATCACAAGAACTCTAACGTCACAGTGCGAGTACACGATGCCACATGAACGCAAACTATTCGATTACATTTCAGTCAGCTTGAGGTGGGATTTTGGACACTGATAAGCGCGTATACAGGGCCGAATACGTGACTCCCTTTGCGACGCGCCAAGAGGTTTCCGTCATCCACGAACGTTCCCTTTGAGCTAACCACATGCTGCTATATATATATGAGCAACGGGCCTTACGCCTTTTTTTCATCCGCACAAGGGAGTTCAATATGAAAGGCTGTTTTTCCGCTTGATGACGTACACCAAATCTTGCCGTCATGCGCTTCTATGATTGATCGAGTGATCGACAAACCTAGCCCTGCATTGCTTGGGCTCCCTTCTCTGCGAGCCGGGTCCACGCGATAAAAACGATCGAACAACTTTTCAAGATGCTCAGGCGCGATTGGCTTTCCAGGGTTCTCCACGGAGACCGATATTGAAGTTCCTTTCTGCCGGATATCGACACTAATACACTCCCCTTCGGGGGTGTACCGGAGTGCATTTGAGAGCAGATTAGAGATGGCCCTGTCGAGCATAAGGACGTCACCTCGGACGCTCCCCCTCCCTGTGACTTTGAGGTCGATCCCTCGCTCATCAGCAAGCAAGCGGTAGTATTCGAGTAATTTCTCTACTACCGCTACCAGGTCTATCGGTTTGTTTTCATGTGTAATCAGACCGTTGTCTGATTTCGCCAGAAAAAGCATGTCATCAATCATCCGGCCCATACGTTTTAAATCATCAAGATTTGAGTACAGATTATCTTCGTAGTCCTCAATATTCCTTTTTCTAGATAAAACCACTTCAGTGTGAGTCATCAAATTACTGACCGGCGTTCGTAATTCGTGAGCAATGTCCGCAGAGAAGTTCGATAAACGAACAAACGCATCGTCCAATCTGGATAACATTGCGTTGAACGACAACACCATCTGCTGGAGCTCTTTAGGAACGGGACCTAACGGAATACGCTCTTTGAGTGATTTAGCTGACATTGAAGCCGCGACCTGAGTAACTAGGCGGATAGGCCGTAGGCCACTACTCGCGACCATCCAGCCCAGTGCAGCACTGACCAGCGCGCTGATCACCAGCCCTATCCAAAACCAGCGTTCAAGCGTCTCGAAGAAAGCCATATGTTGAGTAACATCAAAGATCAACATCACGGTCAATGGCTTGTCTTGCCCTGTCACAATGGCTTGTGCCGTCACTCCTCGAAATACCTGCTCCTCATCTCGCCACTCCCAGACATTGCTGTTTGTGATTGTTCGGTAGTCTTCCGGCACTACGATCGGACCAGGATCAGCAAACAGGAGCTTGCCGTCACCATCGATGATAAGTGCTGTCAAATCACGATGAGCACCAAGCAGCGCCTCCAGCTCGGGCTTAACATCACTGAACTGATCAATGCTATTCAACCCAGTCAAAATTCTTTGCGTCGAGTGAAGCTTTTCGTTCAGCGCCTGCTGATCCAGCATCTTGAAGTGATGCCGGCTAAGGTTGTTAAAACTGAGTCCGGCGACGGTGAGCACAGCTGTTACAGCAAGCATGAACATCAGGCTCATGCGGGTAGTCAGTGACATTCGCTTCATTCCGACCCCGAGTCCGGTGCGTCCAACATGTAACCCATCCCCCGAGAGGTGTGGATCAGCTTGACCTCAAAATCATCATCAATCTTCGCTCTGAGCCTCCTGACCGCGACCTCGATGACGTTGGTATCGCTGTCGAAGTTCATATCCCAAACTTGGGAAGCAATAAGTGACTTGGGGAGAACCTCGCCTCGACGACGGAGCAGCAATTCGAGTAACGCAAACTCTTTGGCTGTGAGATCTATACGTTTGCCTCCACGGACAACCCTGCGCTTGAGCAGGTCAACCTCAAGATCCGCCAATTTCATGTGGGTTTGGGAGGGGGCTGTGCTCCCTCTTCGCAGCAGCGTTCTGACGCGGGCCAGCAATTCAGAAAATGCGAAGGGTTTTATAAGGTAATCGTCTGCCCCCAGCTCAAGTCCTTTGACGCGATCCTCAACGCGGTCTCGCGCCGTGAGAAAAAGCACGGGGACATTTTTTCCGGATGCTCGCACCTTCTGAAGTACTTCCCATCCGTCCAGCCCAGGCATCATCACATCGAGAATCAGCAGGTCATACGCCTCGCTCAAAGCGTGCTGAAGCGCGTCTTGGCCATTGGTAAAGCGATCAACATTGAACCCCGCCTCAGTGAGTCCTTGCTGCAAATAGATACCTATTTTGGGTTCGTCTTCCGCAACCAGAAGTCTCATGGGGGTGGCTCTCAAATAATTGTGAGGCTGAGTCTGCAACGAAATGCTTCTGCCAACCAGCAACTGACAGAAAAGTAATATTGGCTTCAGGTAGTTGTCAGCGAGCGCTGTCTAGGGTTCAAACATGAGTACTTCTTGGTGCTCGACCGACTCTTCAGCATGAAACCTAAGGGAGCCGGAAAATAAATCCATAAGGAGCTGTCCTATGAATCGCCTAAAAGTCCTTTTCTTTGTGAGCTCGATACTCGTCTCGGCTTCTGCGTTGGCTGAAGGTGGCGCAGACCGGATCGCGGAGCGTATGGAGAGCCTGCGCGACAAAGCAGAAGCAACCTTGGTACAAGCTGAAAAAGCCCCTGAAGGACAGCGCCATGTACACATGGCCGAGCATATGAAAATGCTGGGCGAAATCATGAGCCAGCTCCATCAAGATCACCCAAACGCATCAATGTCACCTCAGCAGCACCTCGCCTGGATGGAAAAACACGATGCTATGGTTGATGACGTTTTGAGCCAAATGCAGCGCGAGCACAAACTGATGCTTTCTGAAAACCATCAGTGACCAACCAGGTCTCATTGGTTTTTTGAACCGGTCCTCTAAACACGGCGTCATTCGGGCGCCGCGTTTTCTTTTGAAAACTTACAGAAATGTAGTGTTCAGGTCAGTTAAGTGGCAGCTCCGCCCCTTTAGCATAGCCAGTGATTCGCTCTTAACCCACGAGGTCACCATGAAAAATAAGCTTATTACCCCAGTTATTGCGGCAATCACCCTACTCTTCGGTGCTACAGCGATGGCCAGCGCAGGTCATGGGAAAGAGGATATTGGCCAGCCTGGAGTCGCCTCTGAGGTTACTCGCACGGTTGATGTGGAGATGGGTGATATTTTCTTCAAAACTAAAAACATCGACGTAAAGCCCGGTGAAACAGTTCGCTTTGTACTTCACAACAAAGGGGCGCTGCTGCACGAGTTCAATATCGGTCAGGCCGCTGCTCATGCGGCGCACCAAAAAGAAATGGCGAGCATGTTCCAGAATGGAACGCTTACACCCATCGGTGCTGGGAAGATGACGGGCAACATGGGCCACAGCATGGGAGGGATGAAGATGGTCGGAATGGAACATAACGACCCGAACAGCGTGCTGGTCGAGCCAGGAGCAACCAAGGAGTTGATCTGGACCTTCAACAACAGCGCCGGACTTCAATTTGCCTGCAACGTGCCAGGTCATTACCAGTCGGGGATGGTCGGTCAATTTGACTTGAAGTAAGCCTGAGCTGACAGCTAAAACCGCGTCGACGCGAGAGTTGACTACGCTCTGAGGCAGAGATCAGAGCAACTCGCTCACACTGGGGTCTAGATCATGAATAACCATCAGCATCCGTTTGGAAGCACCACCCCTCCATTTTGGAGGCGCAAAACAGGCGTTGTACTGATCATGCTCATCGCGATCGGTGCCTTCTACGTGGTGCGGGAACATTTCAGCCACGTTTATCCGTATTTGCCCTATCTCATTCTGTTGATCTGTCCATTGATGCATTTTTTTGGGCATGGACATGGCGGACATGGTCATGGCGATCAGGCAGCAACCAACAAGGACGAAAAATAGCTATGCCCACTACACCGAGCCATCACGATCACGGTCCCGCCCACGCTGCCTCGCCCCCTGACGGTGATCTACGTGACCCGGTGTGCGGTATGGCGGTTACGCCTCCAAGTAAATTTGGCGAGTCTTATCAGGGACAGATGTATCAATTTTGCAGCCAGAAATGCCAAGAGAAATTTCGGGCAGATCCAGACCACTACAGTGGTAATCATCCCAGCACTGAACCCAGCATCTCCGCTACAGAGCCTGTGCTACAAGTAGCCACTGAATTTACCTGTCCTATGCACCCGGAAATAAGACAGCCAGGGCCCGGCAATTGCCCTAAATGTGGCATGACATTAGAACCGGTCATGCCCGCGCTAGATGACGATGACAAAACCGAGCTCCGGGATTTCGCTCGCCGCTTTTGGTGGTCGCTGCCTTTAACCGTGATAGTGACCCTTCTAGCCATGGCGGGTCATTCATTACAATTCTTCCACGGCTCGGTTCAAAACTGGATCGAGTTCGCTCTGGCGACGCCGGTCACCTTATGGGCAGGTTGGCCCTTTTTTGTAAGGGCCATAGCATCTGTTAGAAATCGCAGTCCAAACATGTGGACTCTGATTGGGCTGGGGACTGCCGCAGCCTATCTTTACAGCGTCGCGGCAACCCTATTTCCCCAAAGTTTTCCCACCACCTTCATGCAAGATGGACGCATCGGCGTCTACTTCGAAGCCGCTGCGGTCATCATCTCGCTCACCTTGCTTGGGCAGATTCTTGAGCTCAAAGCACGTTCACAAACCTCCGCCGCCATTAAGTCCCTTCTAGGCCTGTCTCCCAAGACTGCACGCAAGATCAACGCCGATGGTCAGGAGGAAGACATTCCTCTTACCCATGTTCACTTGGGAGACCATTTGCGGGTCAGACCTGGTGAAAAGGTGCCAGTTGATGGCTCCGTACTCGAGGGAGAAAGTGCGGTGGATGAATCCATGCTCACTGGTGAACCTGTGCCGGTAATGAAAAGAGCAGGGGATAGTTTGATCGGCGCCACGCTTAATACTCATGGGAGCTTGGTGATGGAGGCGCAAAAGGTCGGCGCCGACACCATGCTGTCGCAGATAGTACAAATGGTCGCTCTAGCCCAACGCTCCAAAGCGCCAATGCAACGAATGGCCGACTCGATTGCCGGCTACTTTGTGATGGGGGTTATCGCGATTGCGTTGCTGACACTCTTAGGCTGGGGGCTATTCGGCCCAGAACCCAGCTGGGTCTTCGGCCTGATCAACGCTGTCGCCGTACTTATCATCGCTTGCCCCTGTGCACTGGGTCTCGCAACGCCCATGTCGATCATGGTTTCGACGGGTAAAGCCGCCAGTATGGGTGTGCTGTTCAGGGATGCCAGAGCCATCGAAAACCTTTGCAAGATCGACACACTGATTGTCGATAAAACTGGGACCCTGACAGAGGGACGGCCGGTATTTCACAGTGTGGAGGCCACACCAGATTTCAACCCACACGATGTTCTTCAACTGGCCGCTAGCCTTGATCAAGGCAGCGAACACCCTTTGGCTCATGCCATCGTCGATCACGCCCGAACTGAAAATGTTGCGCTCACCAAGCCTGAATCGTTTGAGTCCGGGTCAGGGATTGGAGTCAGTGGCCTCGTTGATGGTAAGAAAGTACAGCTGGGCAACACTGCACTGATGGAAGCTGCCGGCGTGAGCACTAAGGTCTTACAAGACCGTGCAGAGTTGTTGCGCCTTGAAGGCATCAGCATCATCTATCTAGCAGTTGACGGGGTCTTGGCAGGATTACTGGCGGTCTCAGACCCGATAAAACCGACCTCTAAAGAAGCAGTCACCAAGCTTAAGGCTGATAACGTAAAAATCATCATGGCCACCGGAGACGGGCTCACCACCGCACGTGCTGTCGCCAGGGAGATGGGTATTGAAGAGGTTCATGGTGAAGTGAAACCTCAGGACAAGGAGCGCCTGGTGGCGGACCTCCAGCAATCCGGTCGAAAGGTTGCCATGGCCGGCGACGGTATCAACGACGCACCGGCCTTGGCGCGAGCAGACGTGGGCATTGCCATGGGTACAGGGACTGACGTCGCGATGAATAGCGCGCAGCTCACGCTGGTAAAAGGCGACCTGATGGGGATTTTACGAGCACGGGCACTTTCGGTTGCAACGGTGAAAAACATGCGGCAAAACTTGGGGTTCGCCTTCCTTTACAACTCAATGGGTATCCCCCTCGCCGCAGGCCTGCTCTACCCACTGACGGGGCACCTTCTGTCGCCAATGATCGCTGCGTTAGCCATGAGCGTCAGTTCTGCATCTGTAGTTTTCAATGCTTTGAGACTGAGGAATACCCGAATAGATTGAGCGTAACCGATGCTCGCAGCCCGTTAATACATAACCCTTGACCTTGCCATTGTGTCAACGTTGATGCTGGTGTTGCGGTGAAAAGAGACCGCTCAGCACAAGAGGAATAACCATGTTCGTCTTAAACGTATCAGGCATTGGTTGCGGTAGCTGCGTCAGCAAAATCACCAAAGCAATTCAGTCACTGGACAGCAAGGCTACGGTTTCCGTGGATCGCGCGGCAGGTAAGGTAACCGTTGAAAGCAGCGAACCCCCAGAGCAGGTCCGTAAAACTGTGGAAGCACTCGGTTTCCCTTCCCAAATCAGCGCCTGAGGCGCTGATTCCCTCGCTGGGTGAGGTTTATTAGTCACCTCGTAGAGCTTTAAGTAGCCCCTTAAATGCTCCATTCAATCGAGTAAAAGCAGTTTCGAAATGAATCGAATTTTCCGTATATTTTGCCACCTCGACCTGTTGATCCACAGTATTTTGATCAATGGAAGGTTGGTTCGGCGTGCTGTAAAGCAAAGCGCCGCTGTGAATATCACTTGCTAATTCGTTTACGGCAATATGTTTTGGGTTTGTTGTTTTCAAAGAGAACGGAGTAGCAAAACCTCCTTTTGTCTGGCTAGCCAGGACAGCGGAAAAGTCCAAATCTCTGGCCTTAAAGTTAGGAGTGTCGACATTAGCGATATTATTGCTAAGCACCTCAGCTCGTTGGCTGCGAAAAAGTAATGCTCTTTCTGCGGAGCCAAGCGCTTTTTCAAAATTAATACTCACCGGTGGCCACCTTTAGTTACGCTAAGTTACGCTGCCATTTAGCATTCCCACCTATATCGAACACTCAAGTGCTTAACGTAGTGCATCCGAGTCGAGATACAATTCAAGTGCGAACGAAAAAACGTCAAACCTCCGCGAAAGTGACCGGAAGATTACACAACCGCACAGGTAAGTTTTAAAGAGTAAATGGCGGTTATGTGACGCTGGATGGCTTAGACCTTACGGACTATTCACTCTGTATCTCAAGAGAAATATCGCAACCTGACACAACTGTAATATTGGCCTAAGCTTCCTGTCAGGGGATGAGTCTTATAGTCCTATTGAGCCTCAAGCTCACCTCTTAGAGTCAACGATTGATGTGGATTCAGGGGGCATCAATACTCATCCGAGGAACCCCAAATGAATCCTATCAAAACCTTGTTCGTCATCGCTGCTCTGACCGTTTCTTCTTTGGCTATGGCTGAAGGCGGTGGTGACCGGACTTTCGCACGCATGGAAGTGGCCAGGAATAATTCGATGGAATCGTACCGAGTGGCTCAAACGCAAAATGCCCAACCTCCTGTCGCTGAAAGCAAAGCCAAGGCGATGGACCACAAGAATTGCTAAATAGCTGGGCCCTCCAAGCTGACAGAAATGTAATCACTGCGGTGGTTTAAATGTGGCAATTTCTGAACTCGCTTGCCGTAAGAGTTTGTCTTTTGTGACGGTGGGCAAAGCTGATCCGGGCAACTCATGATCGGTTGTTTCGCACGGCTTCCCTTTTGACTGATTGGAAATAAACGGCATGCATTCCAAAACCTCTAGACGGACATTCGTAAAAGGCTTGGCCGCTGGTGGCATTCTCGGCGGCTTTGGCCTTTGGCGCACTCCTGTATGGGCGGTGACAAGTCCTGGTCTGCCGAGCGTACTCACCGGCAATGAATTTGATCTGTTTATTGGTGAAACCCCGGTAAACATAACCGGCTCGCCGCGAACAGCCATGACTATCAATGGATCATTGCCAGGACCTTTGCTGCGTTGGCGCGAAGGAGAGACGGTCACTCTGCGTGTAAAAAACCGCCTGGACCAAGACACCTCAATCCATTGGCACGGGATCATCCTGCCGGCCAATATGGACGGTGTACCTGGCTTGAGTTTCCATGGCATTGCACCCGACGGCATGTACGAGTACAAGTTCAAGGTTCATCAGAATGGTACGTACTGGTACCACAGCCACTCGGGCTTACAGGAGCAGGCAGGGGTTTACGGACCAATCGTTATCGACTCGAAAGAGCCTGAACCTTTTCAATACAACCGCGACTATGTGGTGATGTTGACTGACTGGACCGATGAAGATCCTAGTCGTGTCATGGCCAAGCTTAAGAAACAGTCGGGCTACTACAACCACCATAAACGCACTGTTGGTGATTTCATCGACGATGTCAGTAAGCAAGGTTGGTCAGCAACAGTAGCTGACAGGAAGATGTGGGCTGAAATGAACATGAGCCCAACCGACCTTGGAGACGTCAGCGCAGATACTTACACCTATCTCATGAATGGCCAGGCGCCCAACGGTAACTGGACCGGTATTTTCAAGCCGGGTGAGAAGCTACGCCTACGCTTTATCAACGGCTCGGCGATGAGCTATTTCGACGTCCGCATTCCTGGTTTGAAAATGACCGTTGTGGCCGCCGACGGCCAACACGTGAACCCAGTGAGCGTTGACGAATTCCGCATCGCCGTAGCTGAAACGTATGACGTGATCGTAGAGCCTGCCAGTGAAGAGGCTTACACCATCTTCGCCCAGTCTATGGATCGGACGGGTTATGCACGCGGAACCCTCGCACTTCGTGAAGGGCTAGTTGCTCAGGTACCTGCTATAGATCCACGTCCAATCGTCACTATGGATGACATGGGGATGGGCGGTATGGCTGGTATGGACCATGGCAGCATGGCCGGTATGGGCGGCGCCGAGAAGAAGTCAGGTGAAATGTCGGGCATGGCTGGCATGGACCACAGCAAGATGACCGGTATGGACCAAAGCGACATGACCGGGATGACCGGCATGGACAGCGGTGACATGACTAACATGGCGGGTATGGATCACAGCAAGATGGCGGGCATGGACAAAGGCGACATGTCCAGCATGGCCGGGATGGACCACAGCAAGATGGCTGGAATGGGTAGTGGTGATATGTCAGGGATGGCTGGCATGGGCGGTATGGGTGGAGAAATGCAGACACACCCTGCCTCCGAAACCAACAACCCCCTGGTTGACATGCAAGCCATGAATCCAACGCCAAAACTAAACGATCCTGGAATAGGCTTGCGGAATAATGGTCGTCGAGTGCTCACTTACTCCGACTTGAAAAGCACTTTCCAAGACCCTGACGGCCGCGAGCCAAATCGTACCATCGAGCTTCATTTGACCGGTCACATGGAGAAGTTTTCGTGGTCGTTTAACGGCATAAAATTCTCTGACGCCGAGCCGCTTCGCCTGAAGTACGGTGAGCGTCTGCGCATCACCTTGGTGAACGACACCATGATGACCCACCCCATCCACCTTCACGGCATGTGGAGTGACCTCGAGGATGAGAACGGCAAGTTCATGGTGCGCAAGCACACGATCGATATGCCGCCAGGTACCAAACGCAGCTATCGAGTTACCGCTGATGCCTTAGGCCGTTGGGCCTATCACTGCCACCTGCTTTTCCATATGGAAATGGGCATGTTCCGTGAAGTACGGGTTGATGAGTAAAGGAGACGATCTGTGAGCACATACCTTAATCGTAATTCCCTGGTGGGTTGCCTCTTTGCCGTTGGCCTGCTGGGTGGACTCCCGCCCATGGTGCTGGCACAAGAAAATGGCAGCGATCATTCAACCAATGTTCCTGCTACAGCAACGGACAAGCCAGCAATGACGGCGAACGATTCGAAGCTAGATCACGGGGCAATGGACAATAGCAAGATGAGCCATGAGTCGATGGATCATGACCAAAAAACCAAAAAGGCAGATTGAGATCATGACCAGTAAATTTTTACGCCCAACGTTGATGGCACTTGCAGTCTCTACCAGTCCTGCATTTTTCTTCATGGCCCAAGCTGCTGAGGAGATGGATCCGTCGATGGCGATGCCATCAAGTGCGAACGCGAAGCCTTCAACTGCGCAGAAATCCAAACCAGCCAAAGCAAAAGATGGCGCAATGGATCACTCCAAGATGGACCACGGCTCAATGGGAACTATGGACCATAACAAGATGGGGGCCATGGATCACAGCAAGATGAGCATGGACGACGGGCAAATGGACGGTATGGAAAGCATGGCTGGAGGGGCTACGACCACAAGCCGAACCCCTGTCCCCGTACTTACCGACGCTGACCGTGCAGCCGCCTTTCCAGATGTGGCAGGTCATGGTGTACACGACAAAAAAATCAACTCGTTCATCCTTCTGGATAAGTTTGAGTACCAAGACGCTGACAACGGGAGTGCGTTGGCCTGGGATGCCAAAGGGTGGATCGGCGGTGACGTTGATCGCCTGTGGCTGCGTTCGGAAGGTGAACGTACCAATGGCGTGACGGAAAACGCCGAACTCCAAGCACTCTGGGGGCACGCCATCGGTCCATGGTGGGATGTCGTCACGGGCGTTCGGCAAGACTTCAAACCCGGGTCGCCTCAAACATGGGGAGCGCTCGGTATTCAGGGCATGGCCCTCTATAACTTTGAAGCTGAAGCGACTGCCTATATCGGTGAAAACGGTCAAACCGCTGCTCGATTTGAAGGCGATTACGACATCCTGCTGACAAATCGCCTGATCTTACAGCCGACAGTCGAAGTAAACATGTATGGAAAAAATGATCCCCAGCGCGGCATAGGATCTGGATTGGCCAACACCGAAGTAGGGTTCCGGTTGCGTTACGAGATTGTTCGCCAATTTGCCCCTTATGTCGGGGTTACCTGGAATCGCTCCTACGGCAAGACCGCCGACCTGGCCAGCGATGAAGGGGAAAAGACCAACGAGGCTCGATTTGTAGCCGGTATTCGGATGTGGTTCTGAGTGGTTTGAGCAAAAGCCCTACGATTTTTGAATAACAGGGGGGCGGCTCCCCGACTCAAATATAATACCTTCAACCAAACCTTTGCAGCGGCATTCATCTCGCCGCCGCCAAGGGAAAAGGAAATATCCATGACAGGTAGCTTCCGACTCTCAAGTCGATTTCTGCGTATCGCAACGTTCGCCGCACTGTTCATCGGTTCAACCGCTCAAGCAGCACAGGCGTTGGCCATCGATGTTCACCGAGATGCTAACTGCGGATGCTGTAAGAAGTGGATTCAGCATCTTGAGGCCAATGGCTTCACCGTCATAGATCATGTAGAGACCAACATGAGTGCTGTCAAACAAGATCTGGGGGTCGCTCCACGACTCTCGTCTTGCCACACTGCGATGATCAACGGAAAGTTTGTTGAAGGTCACGTGCCTGCCGAGCAAATAATTGCGATGAGCAAACGTGACGACCTTCTCGGAATCGCCGCCCCTGGTATGCCAGCAGGTTCTCCAGGAATGGAAGTCGACGGAGTGCATGAGGCTTACCAGATCATCGGCCGGAACAAAGCTGGCACAGATCAGGTCATTGCTGAATACCCCGAAAACTAACCCCCCCGATCCATCCCGTTACAGCATGGTCACCGTTCATGGCCATGCAGTGGGACTTGCTCTGTCGACATTATTCTCAAACAATTCGCCAAGGACGATCAGCAACAGTTGTACAGGCGCACTTAAACCACATCGGATAACCCCGCACCGCTGTCCTCAATAACAATTTTAGATGAGTTCAAGTAATTGGTGATGACGCCGTGACACGCACTGCGCAGCAGATTGCTGACCGCGATAGTGATCGGTTTGGAAATGGCGTTGCCCCTCAGCTTGCCCTCCCAAACCAGGACATCTGTCTCGGCTGAAAAAGTTGAAAATGTAAATGACGGTGGTTTAAGAGTTCTTTTTTTGCAGGCTTTTCAGGCGCAGGGTCGCCCGTTGTACAGAGGCCATTTTTTCTGGACGCTTCATTCGTTTCCATTTTTTGATGTCTTCCTTGGTGCGACCGCAGCTGACGCACAGTTCGCTGTTCAGCTGGCAAACAGAGATACAGGGATTTTCGATGTCCTTGGCCATTGTTCAATTTCTCGTCGAACTCTACGTGCTACGGGTTCATTGCGAAGCAAGCACGGCGAGCTGATCGGGTGAATCAGCGACCAACTTCGTGCGGTACTCAACTGTCAAATGAGTGATCTCATGAACCGTTGCAAGCCGTTCTCGTATGTTTTCCGCATTCACTGCTGGGCTGCCCAGAACACTCACAATCGCAGCGCGGGCTTGCGGCCCCACCTGCCAGACATGAAGATCAATGATCGAAGCATCTCCCGGTTGCTCAACCAGTTCACGAATCTCTTCAGCGACATGATCATCTGTCTGATCGAGCAATACACCCGCAGTCACCCGCATCAACGACCAAGCCCAGCGCGCAATGACAACTGCACCCACAATCCCCATTGCAGGATCGAGCCATACCCAGCCAAGGTATCGACCAGCAAGCAGTGCTGCGATGGCCAGAACCGAAGTCAGTGCATCTGCAATGACGTGAACGTAAGCAGAGCGCAAATTATTGTCGTGACCATGCGCATGGTGAGATTCATCGTGGCCGTGGTCATGCCCATGGTGATGATCATGACCACCAGACAGCAAAAGCGCGCTCACCACATTCACTGCTAATCCTACAATTGCGATAAAAGGGGAGCCTACAGAATTCGGAAAAAATCGTACGCTAAGGTTTTCCGATCAGTCATAGGCTCGCCAGTTTGATGTGTTCCGTTCCTGGCCCAGCCAAAACCTATCGGTCTTCGCGGGTGTGCCACAGGCGCAGCAGGTAGATAGTGGAATCCACTATCTCGTAACGCATCTCGTATTGGCCGATCTGAATTCGGCGTACATCCCTTGGTTCGAACTCTTCTAGTCGTTCGCCAATGCGCGGATTGGTCAGCAGCGTGGTAGGTGCTGCTGTAAGTTCATCTACATAGCCTAGGGAGGCCCCTTGCAGGGGCAACGTATCGGCTATGTCCGGGTCAACAGCTACGAACAGAACCCGAAATGTCAGCTGAAACAAAACGAGGTGAACAAACTGTTCACCGACAAGGCCTCTGCCAAGGATACCCAGCGTCCGTAACCGGAGGCCATGCTTGGCTTCGTCCGTGAAGGTGATACGGTCGTGGTACACAGCATGGATCACTTGGCCCGCAACCTGGATGACCTGCGCCGCCTGGTGCAAAAAAATGACCAAGCGCGGCGTGCGTATCGAGTTTTAGAAGGAAGGGCTGGTATTCACGGGAGGTGATTCGCCGATGGCCAACCTGATGCTGTCGGTCATGGGAGCCTTCGCCGAGTTCGAGCGAGCGCTCATTCGCGAGCGAATCGCCCAGGCCAAGCAACGCGGCGGTTACCGGGCTCGTAAAAAAGCCCTGTCCGACGAACAGACTGTCGCAGTCCGGCAACGGGCCGCTGTCGGTGAACCAAAGGCCCAGCTAGCCCGTGAGTTCGGTATAAGTAGGGAAACCCTTTACCAGTACCTACGCACGGATGACTGATACATGCCCCGTCGCTCGATACTCTCGGCTTCTGAGCGCGAGACTTTGCTTGCGCTGCCGGAAAGCCAGGACGATCTGATCCGCTATTACACCTTCAACGAGTCCGACCTGTCGCTGATCCGTCAGCGACGGGGTGATGCCAATCGTCTCGGCTTTGCCGTGCAACTCTGCCTGCTGCGCTACCCCGGTTACGCGCTGTCCAGCGACAGCGTGCTGCCAGATCCGGTCATTGAGTGGGTGGCACGACAGGTTCAGGCTGCGCCCGAAAGCTGGGCGAAGTACGGTGAGCGCGATGTCACCCGCCGTGAACATGCCCAGGAGTTGCGAACCTACCTGGGCTTGTTGCCGTTCGGGCTGTCAGACTTTCGCGCCCTGGTACGTGAGCTGACCAACCTTGCCCAGCAGACCGACAAAGGTTTGTTACTGGCTGGGCAGGCTCTGGAGAGTCTGCGTCAGCAACGGCGGATTTTGCCGACCCTGACGGTGATCGACCGGGCCTGCTCCGAAGCAGTGGCGCGAGCGAACCGGAGGATCTACCGTGCTTTGATCGAGCCGCTAAGCCAGCAGCATCGCAACAAACTCGACGAACTGCTGACCATCAAGACAGGCAGCAATAGTACCTGGTTGACCTGGCTACGGCAGTCACCGTTGAAACCGAATTCGCGGCACATGATGGAGCACATCGAGCGGCTGAAGATTTTTCAACTGGTGGCCCTGCCCGAAGGGCTCGACCGGCATATCCACCAGAACCGCTTGCTCAAGCTTGCCCGCGAAGGTGGGCAGATGACGCCGCAGGATCTTGGCAAGTTCGAGAACGAACGGCGCTACGCCACCTTGGTTGCCGTGGTGCTGGAAAGCACCGCGACAGTGACCGATGAACTGGTGGATCTACACGACCGCATCCTAGTCAAGCTGTTCAGCAGCGCCAAGAACAAGCATCAGCAGCAATTTCAGAAACAGGGCAAGGCGATCAACGACAAGGTTCGCTTGTACTCGAAGATAGGTCAGGCCTTGCTGGAGGCCAAAACTACCGGTGGCGATCCGTTCGCCGCCATCGAGGCGGTCATCCCCTGGGACGAATTCGCCCAGAGTGTGACCGACGCCGAGCTACTGGCCCGTCCCGAAACCTTCGACCATTTGCACCTGGTCAGCGAAAACTTCAATACTCTGCGCCGCTACACTCCAGCCTTTCTGGAGGTGCTTCAACTCCGGGCCGCACCGGCAGCTCAACGTGTGCTGGATGCCATCCAGCAGCTGCGCGAGATGAACGCAGACAACCTGCGCAAGGTGCCATCGGACGCACCAACTGCGTTCATCAAGCCGCGCTGGAAACCGCTGGTGATCACGCCGGAAGGCATTGACCGGCGTTTTTACGAAATCTGCGCCTTGTCTGAACTGAAAAACGCGCTGCGTTCCGGCGACATTTGGGTCAAGGGCTCACGGCAGTTTCGTGACTTTGAAGATTACCTGCTGCCGCCCGCGAAGTTTGCCGCGCTCAAGAAGGAACAGGCGCTGCCATTGGCGACCAATCCCAACAGCGACCAGTACCTAGAGGAGCGCTTGCAGCTGCTAGAGCAGCAACTGGCGACCGTCGCCAAGCTGGCCAAGGACAATGAACTCCCCGACGCGATCCTCACAGAGTCCGGACTGAAGATCACGCCGCTGGATGCGGCAGTACCGGTCACCGCCCAGGCGCTGATCGACAAGACCAGTCAGCTACTACCGCGCATCAAGATTACCGAGCTGCTGATGGACGTGGATGAGTGGACAGGATTCACCCGTCACTTTACCCACCTGAAGGATGGTGCTCAGGCCAAGGATCGAACGCTGTTACTGTCAGCAATCCTTGGTGACGCCATCAACATTGGGCTGACGAAAATGGCCGAGTCGAGTCCGGGTATGACCTACGCCAAGCTGTCTTGGCTGCAAGCCTGGCACATCCGTGACGAAACCTACTCGGCGGCTCTGGCTGAATTGGTCAACAATCAGTTCAACCACACCTTTGCGGCCAACTGGGGAGACGGCACCACCTCATCCTCCGATGGCCAGCGCTTCCGTGCAGGCGGTCGAGGCGAAAGCACCGGGCACGTCAACCCGAAATACGGCAACGAACCAGGGCGGCTGTTCTATACCCATATCTCCGATCAGTACGCGCCGTTCAGTACCCGAGTGGTGAATGTCGGAGTGCGGGATTCGACCTATGTGCTCGATGGTCTGCTGTATCACGAGTCGGATCTGCGGATCGAGGAGCACTACACCGACACGGCTGGCTTCACCGATCATGTCTTCGCCCTGATGCATCTGCTGGGCTTTCGTTTTGCCCCGCGCATCCGCGACCTGGGCGAAACCAAACTGTATGTCCCGCAGAGCGTACAGGACTACCCGACGCTGCGCCCAATGATCGGCGGCACGCTGAACATTAAGCACGTCCGCGCTCACTGGGACGAGATTCTGCGTCTGGCCGCGTCGATCAAACAGGGCACCGTCACTGCCTCGTTGATGCTGCGCAAGCTGGGCAGCTATCCACGTCAGAACGGCCTGGCCGTGGCCCTGCGGGAGCTGGGCCGGATCGAGCGCACGCTGTTTATCCTCGACTGGCTGCAAAGTGTCGAGTTGCGTCGTCGCGTGCACGCTGGATTGAACAAGGGCGAGGCGCGCAATGCCCTGGCCAGGGCGGTGTTCTTCAACCGCCTTGGTGAAATCAGGGATCGCAGCTTCGAACAGCAGCGCTATAGGGCCAGCGGACTGAACTTGGTGACCGCCGCTATCGTGCTGTGGAACACCGTCTACCTGGAGCGGGCAACCCAAGGGCTGACTGACGCCGGAAAGCCGGTGAATACCGATATGTATCAATATCTGTCGCCGCTGGGCTGGGAGCACATTAACCTGACCGGCGATTACGTCTGGCGGCAGAGCCGCAAGCTGGAGGAAGGGAAATTCAGGCCGTTACGACAGCTCGGAAAGCCTTAGCGTACGATTTTTTCCGAATTCTCTCGGCTCCCCTATGTAGCTGACTAAGGTAATTCGCGCTTCCGCCTGCTTATTCCACAGGCAATCCTCGTGACTCTCACTTTTCGACGTATTTAGCGCGTTTTCACACAGCCTGGGTCGATTGCAGTCTGTCGCGAGCGCCACGTGAGACTGGACCTGTGATCTAACGAAGACACATGCTCATGATATCGCCCATGGGAATCACGTTTCGGCCCACTGAGCTCCGGCCAGTCGGACTGCGCGGTGCTGTATGACTACTGAGTTAGCCGTTGGAGTACATTTACCCACTGGTTCGCCGGTGGGCACACATTTCATAGGCGAGACATAAAAAAACCGCTGCCTGTTTGAGCAGCGGTTTTTTCTTTCGGTCGGCGACCTCAGTTATCTCGAGACGCCGATGCTGCAACAGGGGTCATCCCAGCACGGTGTGTAGCGTCACAACACCGCTGGCAATGGAAGCTCCACTTAGCGTTTCCACCCCCGTCAATTCGATCACACTGTCATGAACTGCCGAGAAGGTGGCGCTGGCCGAGGTGTCTTGGACGATGTAAATATTACCCTCGAACTGGAACCAATTGAGCAGTGTATTCACGCTGCCATTCCCAGCCGTAGCGGCATCCAGGTACGCCTGGAAGGAGGCTTGCGTCGTCACTGGCGCGGAGAAACTCGTCTGCACTGAAACCTCCGCCGCGCCGCCCAACGCCCCGGCGAAGCTGATAATGTCGCCATCACCCAGCCCGGTGACTTTGGCAATTGTCGTTGCTGAGGTGGACGCAGCGGTCAGGTTGATCCGGTCGGTGCCCGCGCCAACGTCAATGGTCATCAAACCGTTGATAGCCCCCACGTTGACAATGTCGTTGCCCGCCCCGGTGCTGATCGCCCCTGAACCACTGATGACGTTCAGCGTGTCGATACCCGAGCCGCCTACGTAGTCGATAGTCCCCGCGCTGGTGAGGCCGATTGTCATGTTGCCGCTGGTTCCGCTTGCGTCGATAGTTGGCAGCACCGCAGAGCCGAAGCTGGCGGTCAGGCCTGCTGCGCCACTCACTGTCACGTATTGAATGGCCGACAAGCCCGTCGTGGAGTTTAGTGTCAATGTCTGATCGCCGTTGAGCATCAGAGAGTGAAGGCCGCCAAAGGTGTTATTGGCCAGCGTGGAAGCTGTGCCAGTGGTGGTGATGTTCAGCGTCTGATAGATGTCGGCGTCGTCCAGCGTGCCGCCGGTGAGGCCGTTGACGGAAAGGTTGAGGGTGGTGTTAGTCGGTGTGTCCAGTCCGCTGTTATCAATGATGATGTTGCCTGAACCGCCCTTAAGGGTCAGGTGGGTCAAGGCGTTGTCTACAATGTAGGCACCCGTGTAGTTGTTAATCGTGATGTCCGTGATCGTGCCCGGAGTATTGCCCCCCTGTGAGCCATCGATGATCCGCACGTCTGACTTGCTGACACCGGCGACGAGCCCGGTTGCTGTGACGGCAGCTGCATTGTCGATGATGACCGACGTGGTATCGGCGCTGCCCTGCACGTGAACGCTGCCAAGGCGGGCGGTGGTGTTGACTGCGTTTTCAGCGCCCTGGGTCACATGTACAGTGGTGCCACCGGCCACAACGATCGTACCCATCGAAATCGCTTCGGTAGCGATATGGGTGACGTCCACGGCACCTGTTGGGGTGACATCGTCGCCGATCCGAATTTGGGCGCTACTTGACCCACGGGCGTTGACGGTGACATCCGAGCCACCCTGGAACGTCAGGTCCATATTGGCCATGTTCTCCACCGTGGCATTGATCACCGTGCTGCTGCCTGCTGTCACGGAGGCGTAGCCTTGGCTGGAGGTCGTCAGGTGGGTCAGGCCGGTCCAATCGGTCGTGTCGACGTTCAGCGTGCCGCCGGTGGTGAGAGAGGCTGTCTCGACATTGGTGACGGTGATGCCTGAGGTGGATATCTGCGACGCGCCGGTCACCACCAGCGTGTCGTTGCCACCGCCGCCATTGATCGAGTCACCGGAGGAAAAGGCGCCATCCAGCGTGGAGCGAATGGTGTCAGCCGAGGCCGTGCCGTTGATAGTGTCAACGCCGGCAGTCAGGGTGAAAGTTTGGCCGCTTGGCGTTGTGGGCGTGGTTTGGGTGCCGGTCGCGATGGCCACGGCGCTGCTCAGGCTGTTGGTCGCCGCTTGCAACGAAGCGGCATCTGCGCCAACGGTTTTAAGGAACGAGCGGGCGTAATCCAGGGAGGCGCTGCCACCGTAGCCGCTGAGCTCTGCAGAGGTATCGACCTGCGCCGTAAAGGCTTTGGCGATAGTCAGCTTGTTGGTCACAGCCGTGGCGTCACTCGTCAAGGCGCCAAGCAAGATGGCCAGCGCGACTTGCGCTTGAGGTACTGCGCCGCCGTCCAGTTGCTGCTTCCAGTAGGCCAGACCTGCAGCGTCAGGTTGACGATTGAACAGGTTGACGTAGATGGCGGTGATCACCTGATCAGTGGTCAGTTGTCCATACAGCGTATCGGATTCTGCCGACGCCGAAAAGCCGCCGATGACCCCGGAGAGGCTGCCGTCTTCGGCATCCACCTGGTTGGCCCAATAGGCCAGACCGTCGGGGTCAGCCGGACGTCCGAGGTAAGCAAGGTAGATTTGTTGAATCTGATCAAAATACGCTGAAGCAGCCATCGGTAAAGACTCCATCACAACGTCGCGGAATGCTCGATTGAAAGGAAGCTTCTAGCTTAGATTCGAGAAATTTCCTACGTGAAAAATAATTTTTTTCAGACACCAGAACATGAAAACAGCTGCCATTGCGGGCAGCGTTTTTTCCATTCATCCAGCTCAGTTACAGGCAGGTCCGCTGTTACAAGGACTGAGGAAGGTCTATGGCATAGCCCAACGCCACCACATCGCTGATGACGGCTGTGTTGGTCAGATCGACCAGTACTGACAATTGGATCACGCTGTCGTGCCTTATCGCGAGGGTTGTGCTGGCCGAGGTTTCCTGGACGATGCGCGCTGCCGTCACCAAGGGTCGCCGCATCCAGGTAGGTATCCAGTATGGTTGGGCCGGTCGGTTTGCTGCCCAGGTTGGTTTTCATTGATACAACTGCCGACCCGCTAGTGCGCCGTTGGAGTTGATGAAGTCGCCACTGTCCAGCCCAGCGATGTGCGCAAAGCCGGTTTTTCTGCTGGCTATGCCCGTGGCTTCGCTGGTTTGCGCACCGAACAGAATAGTCAGCTCCGCTTGCGCCTGAGGCACGACGCCGCCGTCCAGTTGTTGCTTCCAGTGGCCAGGCCTGCGGCGTCCGGTTGACGATTGAACAGCTTGGCGTAGATCGCTAATCACCTGGTCGGTACACATCGACCCGTATAGCGACCTGGATTCCGCAGACGCTGAGAATCCACCAATGACTGTGGCGAAGCTGCCATCCGCCGCATCGATCTCGTTGGCCCAATAGGCCAGACTGGATGGATGAGCCGGACGGCCCAGGTAGGAAATATAGATTTGTAGGACCTGGTCAAGATACGCAGAAGCAGCCATCGGCTGATACTCCCTGAAATCGCGGCGGAATGCTCGATCGAAACGGCAGTGATCTCGTATTGATATTTTAATTAGCTTGCACATTGGTTTACTTTCCCGCAAATATTTTCAAGCGCTAGGATTGGCCGCTTAAAAACACTTGAAAGGTCGCCGGGGCAGCCTTGTACACTGCGTCGTCTGCACCCTTCCTTTGCGGCATTAAGGCTTTACGCACCATGGAACTGACGTTGGCACTGGATGCATTGGAAACCGTTAAGCGTGCAGCGCATTCGTCCCTGCTGTGGCAACGGCTGTGCAAATACGTCGGTGAGTTGCCAGGCGATGCGCGGGCGCAGATGGTCCAGCGCATTACGGCCCTTGAAGTCGCCCCTGGCCAGGCAGAGTGGCTGCGGTGTTCGGTGCTTGCCGATCTGACTAAAGACCCGCTCTGGTATGCCCGGCAAGGGGCGCAAGCTGACGCTAGCTGGCCAGCCGATGCCTTGATGAGCCTGCTGGGTCTGGCCTGGCACAACGCTTTAGCGCGAGCGACCGACCGCACTCAAATGATCGAGCGTCTGCGCAATGTCGATGTACTGCGCCTACAACGTCTCATCGCCGCACAACTGGCCGCACCGCAACGCCCTGCTCCCGCCAAGCCCATAGGACGCCCTGGCACCCGGCGCCTGCGCATTGCGCTCTATACCCCGCACATCGCCAGCCCCAACCACGGTGGCACGCTGTTCAGCCTTAATGTGATGAGCGTACTGGCCCAGGCATCTGTCGACTTTCATACCTTCACCGCCCAGGAAAACGCTATACCGGCGATCGGCAGCTACCTCGGCGGCAACGAATACGTGGTCCCGGTCATCGCGCAGCCGCAGACCTTGCAGCTCAAACGTGCAGGCGAGGCGCCGATCACCTTGCCCAACCCGGATTTATCGCTGCACGGGCGCTTGCAATCGGTGTCGGACGCCATCGACGCATTTGCCCCGGATGTGGTGCTGTTTGTCGGGTTTATATCGCCCCTCGTGCACAGCCTCTATGAGCGCTACCCGGTGCTAGGTCTGTCAGTGCACGCCATGCCCCCGCTGGCACCGGTCGACAGCTGGCTTTGCGCTGATCCCCATACTGATGCGGCATGCTGGCAAGGCTTGCCGGAGCCTGTTGCTTACCCCTTCACATATCGTTTCTGGCCGGTAGGGCAAGCCGCTGCGGTGCCTCTCACCTCGCTGAACCTGCCCGCTGGCGCGACTGTGCTGATTTCTGTCGGCTATCGCCTCGAAGTCGAACTAACCGCTGAGTGGCAAGCGCGCATGCTTGCGCTGGTTGATCGTCACCCCGATACGTACTGGCTGCTGGTCGGGGTGGGCGAGAACGTTGCCATGCACAGCTTGCCGCGCCATGCCAGGATCTACCGCGTCAGCCCGCAAGCCCAGGTGCAGGCTTGGCTGGCAGCGAGCGATATCTTCGTTAACCCGCCCCGGGTGGGCGGTGGCGGCGCCGTGGCAATGGCCATGGAGCAAGGTGTGGCAGTAGCGGCGTTGTGCGACGGTGATGCCGGGGACAAACTGGGACCATTTGCAGCGCAAAGCATCGATCAGTACTTTGCCACACTGGAAGACTGGATCGCCCAACCCGAGGTGCGCAGCCAGGCCGGTGCAGCGCTCAAAGAGCGTTTCTTCGAGCGCCTGGATTTTTCAAGTGCCGCCGCCGCCCAAGGCTTAATCGACGCCTGCTACGCGGCGAGTGCCTACTTCCAGCAACGTCGAGGGCTGACCTGTGAGTAACTTTTATCAGAATGCGCTGGACGATACCCGTCCGGTGGTGGTGTTCGGCAACCTGCGCTCCGCGAGCCTGGCCTGGTACTGCCTATGCCACGACACGCCGTGGCAAGTCGCAGCCTTTACCGTGGACCTGGCGTACATCACCAACCCAACGTTTGAAGGCCTGCCGCTGGTTTCCTTCGAACACCTGGAAGCGTACTACCCCCCCAGCGATTACCGTTTGCTGATTCCCATGGGCTACCAACAGATCAACGGCGTGCGTCGTGAACGTTTCGAGGCGGCAAAGCGCAGGGGCTACGATTTCGTCAGCTACGTGTCGAGCCGCGCCAGTGTCTGGCCGGACCTGGACATTGGCGAAAACGTGTTGATTTACGAACACGCGATCATCCAGCCGTTCGCGCGCATTGGTAGCAATTGCATCATCCGCAGTGGCGCGCACATTTCCCACCACTGCCAGGTTGCCGATCATGCTTTCGTGGCCGCCGAGGTCGCCATGGGCGGTGAAGGCCAGGTCGGCGAGCAGGCGTTCATCGGCGTCGGGGCCGTATTACGCGATCGCATTCGCATAGCCGAACGCACCTTCGTTGGCGCCGGGGCAGTGGTGCTCAAAGACACCGACGCCGACGGCCTGTACGTCGGCAACCCGGCGCGCAAAGCGTCCAAGACCGCGCTGCAAGCGTGCGGAGGCTGAATGCAGGTCGGCAAGCCGTACTTCATCAATCTGGCGTGCACCGGCGTGATACCGACCAAGGCCATGAACAGCCATGTGCCATTACATTATGAAGAAATCCTGGCCGATGTCGCC
Organism: Pseudomonas mohnii; assembly: GCF_900105115.1. Lineage (NCBI taxonomy): Bacteria > Pseudomonadati > Pseudomonadota > Gammaproteobacteria > Pseudomonadales > Pseudomonadaceae > Pseudomonas > Pseudomonas mohnii. The sequence goes on along the minus strand of NZ_FNRV01000002.1, from coordinate 15,129 downwards.
CAAGCCTTGGCGCTGGGAGTGCAGATGGTGCACTTGCACGCTCGTGACAATGCGGGCATACAGACTGCTGACCCCGCGCCGTACGGCCGTTTGGTGGAGGCCATTCGTGCCTTGCCGGGCGGTCGGGAATTGATCGTCGGGGTTACCACCAGCGGGCGCCAGGACGCTGGTTTCGAGTCGCGCTCGCGTGTGCTGGAACTGGACGGCTTGGCCAAACCAGACATGGCCAGCCTCACCTTGAGTTCGCTCAACTTCGCGCAGTCGGCCAGCGTCAACGCACCGGATACCATCCGCCAACTGGCAGAACGCATGGCGACAAAAGGCATCAAGCCGGAGCTTGAAGTGTTCGACGCAGGCATGGCCAATTTCGCCGCCGTGCTGCTCAAAGAAGGCCTGCTCAAGCCACCGCTGTACGTCAACGTGCTGTTGGGCAACGTCGCCGGTGCGCAAGCGGATCTTCTACAACTAGCGGCAATTCTGGCGGCCTTGCCTCACGGCTGCATCGTCGGTGTGGCCGGACTTGGCCGCTTCCAACTGGCCGCCAACGGACTGGGCCTGCTTGCCGCCGATGGCGTGCGCGTGGGGCTTGAAGACAATCTCTGGTTCGACCAGCAACGGACGGTTCTGGCCAGCAACACACGACTGATCGAGCGGGTCATCGCTCAGGCGCATCTGCTGGAGCGCCGGCTATTGTCCACAACGGCGATCAGAGATCGTTTGGGGATGACTTCATGAGCCAGGATTTTATCGTTTTTGGCGCACCTGACATCTGCGAGGAGGAGATCCTCGAAGTCATCACGACGATGCGTTCCGGATGGCTGGGCACTGGCCCCAAGGTCAAGGAATTCGAAGAGCTCTTCGCCGCGTTCAAAGGGATGGATGCCGAGCAGGCTGTGGCGGTCAATTCATGCACTGCAGCGTTGCACCTCAGCCTGCTGGCAGCGGGGGTCGGTCCGGATGACGAGGTCTTGACTACCCCACTGACCTTCTGCGCAACCGCCAACGCCATTTTGCATACCGGCGCCACCCCAGTGCTGGTGGACGTGGACCCGCAGACCATGAACATCGACCCGTCTGCCATTGCCGCGCGCATCACCCCGCGCACCAAGGCGCTGATGCCGGTGCACTTCGCCGGGCTGCCTTGCGCCATGGACGAGATCCTTGCGATCGCTCGCGACCATCGTTTAACAGTGATCGAGGACTGCGCGCATGCCGTAGAAGCCACCTATCGCGGAAGGGCTACGGGCACGCTGGGCGATTTTGGCTGTTTCAGTTTCTATGCCACCAAAAATGTCACCACCGGCGAGGGAGGCATGGTTGTGTCCCGCGACATCGCACAGGCCCAGCGCATGCGGATGTTGGCCTTGCACGGCATGACCCGCGATGCCTGGAAACGCTTCTCGGATGAAGGCTACGCGCACTACCAAGTGGTCGAGGCCGGTTTCAAATACAACATGATGGATATGCAAGCGGCGATTGGCGTTCACCAGCTTGCGCGGGTCAACGGTGGCTGGGAGCGCCGGAAAACCATCTGGAATCGCTATCGCGAAGCGTTAGCGGATTTGCCGGTTATTCTGCCCGCCGAGCCACCCGGCTACGTGCGCCACGCCTATCACCTGTTCACGTTGCAGATCGACGCCACCCACAGCCCCGTCAGCCGTGACGTCTTTATTAGGCGCATGACCGCCGTCGGGATCGGGGTCGGCGTGCACTATTTAGCCCTGCCCGCGCACCCTTACTATCAGGATCATCTGGGCTGGCGACCCGATGACACGCCCCACGCCAGCGCCATTGGCCGGAGCACCGTCAGCCTGCCGTTGAGCCCGGCATTGAGCGATGCCCAAGTGCAACGGGTCATCAATGCCGTGACGGCCATCCTATGCCAGGCCTGACCCGCACTGTGCGCCTGTTCATCACAGGCTAGGCTTACCGCCGGTCACGCCATAGCGCGGATCAAAAATGTGGCTAGCTTCGTCCGACGTCGGCATCACATAGATGGCTGCGGACGTTTGCGCTGGGCCATGAACATATCAACCTTGCAGGCCTAAGACTGATCGAAAAACCTTAGCGTACGATTTTTTCCGAATTCTGTGGGCTCCCCTTCTGGGGGCGGGTCCGTTTCCGGCTTAGCCAGCGCGGCGGGGCACCGCCTTGGATGTCACAAATCATCCGAAAATCCCCCACCCGATAACGCCATAAACCACACAGCGGGCCCATAAGGGCCTTGCCCGTGCTGCGTGGATCATCTCGCCCAACGACCCGCTCATCCATAAAGTCGAGGATGCGCTTGGCCGCCTGCTTGTCCAGTTTGCGTAACTAGGTCTTGGCCGTGTCGGTGTAATCAATCGTCCAGACCAAGGTCTTTCCTTACGTCAGCAGCCGAATGCACGGCTTCCTGACCTTTACGAACCCGTTCTAGGACTTCTGCCGCGAGGTAGTAATCCTCTATGTCGATCAGGCCATGATCGATGATTTCACGCAAGTAATACGCTTTGGTCCGTCCCGTGCTGTTCGCCAAAAAATCGAGGCGCTGCTCGGTTTCGGGTGCCCGTCGAATGGAAGTGGCCATGCCTTAGCCTCCTATGTGATATGTGTATTCATTTGTCCACACACAGACAAAATCCACCGATGTGGGCTTCGATGATGAGTGACATTTAACGAAAGCGCCGTTAGGGGTTTAAAAGTGGCTCACCTTTAGCGCCATCCTGTATCTCGACATGACCCCGTATTGGAGCCAAGGAGAGTGTATTGCCGTTGATGTGGAATTGAACCAATTGCCGACACAACGCTAATCTCATATCAATCGGCAAACACACGGCGCTAGTCGTCGACACTAGCGCACTCGCGAGTAAGAGCAGCAGCGTCCTGGACAAAGTTGACTTCGCTCAGAAAGCATCGCCCGCGGCTTCGGCCTAAATGGTGATGCCAGCCACCATGTCGACGTGCTCTATCAGGCTGTCTTTGGTCGTGCAGCAGACGCTGAGGGTAAGTCTTTCTGGGTTAATGCACTCAACAACGGAAGCACCATAACTGACATGGCAAATAGCTTTGTGACCTCGGTGGAAATGACAGGGCACAAGCTGGCGAGCACAGACTGGGACCTGCACTTCTAAGAGCCTGTTCAAAGTCTTTTGAGCAGCAGGCTCAGGAAGGCTAAGTGGATGAACTGCAGGCTGGTTAAGCAGCCGCTCGCAGTTCTTCCACAACCGTCGGTTCTTTTCCAGCCAAGCGAAGCTGCGCTCCACTAACCGCCCGATCCGCAATCCGCTTGCGTAAACGATCCATCAAAATATCGTGGTCGACCCGGTCGAAGAATTTCTCCAGATCAACATCCACCACCACTTTGCGACCCGAGGATACGTGGCGCTGAGCCGCCAGAACGGCGTCCTGCGCAGAACGTCCCGGACGAAAGCCGTAGCTGTGTTCACTGAAGGTCGGATCGAGTAATGGCTGCAAGACTTGCAGCAGCGCTTGCTGGATCAAGCGGTCGGTGACCGTTGGAATACCCACAAGATTGCGCCCATGCTGGGCGCACAAAAAAAAGAGCAGCCTCGAGGCTGCCCTTTGTCATCATGAAGACGCTGGGAATATAGATCGCTAATTATTTAGCCAAGCGTCCGTAACGGTCTTCGAAGCGAACGATATCGTCTTCACCCAGGTAAACCCCGGACTGCACTTCGATCAACTCCAATGGCACCTTGCCCGGGTTCGACAGCGAATGCTTGACCCCCAGCGGGATATACGTGGATTGGTTCTCGGAAAGGATCAATTCATTGTCACCACAGATCACTCGAGCCGTACCGGACACCACGATCCAGTGTTCGGCGCGATGGTAATGCAGCTGCAACGACAGGCACTCGCCCGGTAACACGCTGATCCGCTTGACCTGATAGCGCTCGCCCTTGTCGACCGTGTCGTAGTGGCCCCAGGGACGGTTGACCAGTGGATGGGTGACAAACTCGGCGCGCTCTTCGACCAGCAGGCGCTTGACCACATCCTTGACCTGCTGGCTGTCGTTCTTGTTGGCGACCAGCACGGCGTCCTTGGTTTCGATGACAATCAAGTCATCAAGGCCGACGGTGGCCACCAAGCGGTGATGCGATTGCACCAGGCAGTTGCGAGTATCGATGGCCATCACGTCGCCTTCGAGGCGGTTCTTGTGGGCGTCGTGCGGGCCAACGTCCCAGATCGCCGCCCAACTGCCCAGGTCGTTCCAGCCGACATCCAGCGGAACCACCAAACCGGCGTCGGTGTGTTCCATTACGGCATAGTCCACTGACTCATCGGCGCACATCACGAAATGCTCGGATTGCACATGCAGGAAGTGGCTGTCCGCTTCGGCGTGTTCCAGCGCCACGTGGCAGGTGGCCAGAATGTCCGGGCGATGCTTCTTCAGCTCGGCCAGGAACACCGAGGCGCGGAACATGAACATGCCGCTGTTCCACAGATAAGCCCCCGAAGACAGGTACTCCTCGGCCACTTCCAGCGAAGGCTTTTCCTTGAAGGCGGCAATCGCGAAACCGCCCTGATCGATGGCAGCCCCGCACTGGATGTAGCCAAAACCGGTTTCGGCGTGGGTTGGCGTGATGCCGAACGTCACCAAATGCCCTTTTTCCGCATAGGCCTGAGCTTGACATACCGAGTCACGGAATGCTTTTTCATTATGGATATGGTGGTCGGCAGCCAGCACCAAAAGGATCGGATCGCTACCGTCGGCAGTGGCTTCCAAAGCAGCCAAAGCAATGGCTGGCGCGGTGTTGCGAGCCAGCGGCTCAAGAATGATCCGGCGGCTGGTCATCTTCGCCACCCGCAGTTGCTCGGCCACGATGAAACGGTGTTGCTCATTGCTCACGATGATCGCGGGTGAATGCTCCAGCCCCTGCAGCCGAGCCAACGTCCGTTGAAACATCGTCCCCTGATCTTGCCCATCCAGAGCGAGAAATTGCTTGGGAAAGCTCTGACGCGATAGAGGCCACAAACGTGAACCATTACCGCCAGCCAGGATTACAGGGGTAAACATAGAAGCTCCAGTCTTGTGCCACGAGGGCGTAGCGAAGGGCAGACATTATCCGGGGGGTGTAATAGGGATGCAATATGGATAGCGACATGAAGGCCGGGTATGAGCACGGATGACGATGTTGCGGGCTAATGGCGGGTGAAGTGCTAAAAATGCCTGAATCTCTCAGTCATGTTAGGCTCCGCGCCCTGATTTCCAATCACCTCTACACAATGAAATCAGGTCACTGGCTGGCGAGCTATTTATGCAATTCGTTGATCGAGATCGTTGAAGAATGAAGATTGGCTTGAGCTGTACGGTCTGGGCTGCCGGCGAGCGCGCTGGACACCTGGACGGTATTGGAACTTACTCACGTGCGTTATGGGATGGCCTGGACCAGACCATCCAGAGCAGCGGTTCCGATATCCAGCTACAACCCTATGCATTCGGTCGCGACTTGCCATCGATGGCCTGCGGCACGCCCAAACAGCTGGCCGTGCGCTACCCGGTGCATGCGCTGCTGAGCGGCATCCTCAAGCTTCCATTGCCTAACTCGCGGGCGATTGCCAGGGACATCGATCTGTTCCATGCGACCGATCACCATATCCCGCGAATCCACGGTGTGCCCACGGTTGCGACCATCATGGACGTGATCCCCATGCTGCACCCCGAGTGGATCAAGAACGACCTGCGCAGCCTCAAGAGTTGGCTGTTCGCCGCCGCGATCCGCAAAGCCGACCACATCATCACCATTTCCGAATACAGCAAGCAGGACATGGTCGAGCACCTGAAGATCTCCCCCGAGCGCATCAGCGTGACGCCATTGGGCGTGGAGCCGATCTACTTCGAGCGCATCGAAGCCGAGCAACGCCGCGCTGTCCTGGATACGCATGGCCTGCAGCCCGGGTTCTTCCTGTTTGTCGGCACTCTGCAACCGCGCAAGAATCTGCTGCGGGTGCTGCAAGCCTTCCAGCAACTGCCCGACGCGGTGCGCAAGGCGCATCCGCTGGTCATTGTTGGACGTGATGGCTGGAACAATGAAGAGTTGCTGCCGCAACTGCATGCCCTGGAGCAGAAAGGCGAAGGCCGCTGGCTCAGCTACCTGCCGCAATCGGACGTCTTGACCTTGCTGCAAAGCGCTAGCGCGTTGGTGTTCGCATCGTTGTATGAAGGCTTCGGCTTGCCGGTTATCGAGGCGTTCGCGGCACAATGTCCGGTGATTGCCTCAAATAGCACCTCGGTTCCGGAGGTAAGCGGCAATGCAGCGTGGCCGGTCGACCCTTACAGTGTCGAGAGCATCAGTGCGGTCATGCAGGACGTGCTGAACCAGTCGACGCTGCGCGAAGAGAAAATCCAGCTCGGCCTGGCCCGCGCCCATCATTACAACTGGAATGAATGCGCCAGGCAGACGCTGGATGTGTATCGCAAGGTGCTGAAAGACGGCTGAAGCGTCTTCCTTAGTGCCAGCGCAGTTCGAGGCATTAACTGCTTGAAATGGCTGCGCATGCTAGTCTCCGCCCCTGATTCCCCATGACATAGTGCCCATGCGGCAATTTTCGAAATGTCATACCTATTGAAGAGTTACATGCATGCTTGAAGTGGAAAACGTCTGCAAAGAGTTCAAGCTCTACAACAGACCCTGGCACAGGCTCAAAGAAGTCGTCATGCGCCGCAGCTTCCACCGCACACACAGGGCGTTAGACAACATCTCGTTTCGTGTTGCCAGCGGAGAAACGCTGGGCATTCTTGGCCGCAATGGCGCTGGCAAGTCCACGCTCCTGAAGATGCTCAACGGTGTCCTGCTGCCTGACGCGGGCCAGATCAAGATCACGGGCAGGGTCACCGGTTTGCTGGAACTTGGCACGGGTTTCGACCCCAATCTGAGCGGCCTGCAGAACATCACCGGCAACGGCCTGCTGCTCGGCATGACTCGCCAGCAGATCGAGGAGCGCCGCCAGGCGATCGTCGAGTTCTCAGAGCTGGGTGAGTTCATCCATGAGCCGATCCGCACTTATTCCTCGGGCATGAACATGCGCCTGGCCTTCTCCATTGCCATCCATGCCAACCCGGACACCTTCCTGATCGACGAAGCGCTTTCGGTCGGTGACGGCCACTTCCAGCAGAAGTGCATGCGCCGCATCAAGGAATTCCGCGCCAACGGCGGCTCGATCATCTTCGTTTCCCACGACCTGAATGCGGTCAAGATGATTTGCGATCGCGCCATTGTCCTGAGCGAGGGCAAGATCGTTGCCGACGGCGATCCTGAAGATGCCGTCAACATCTATAACCAGTTGCTGGGTGCCGACGAAGAGGAATACAGCAAACGTGAGTTGCTGGAAGCCGGTTACGGCACGCGCCAGGCGATTCTCGAAGACGTCACCTTCTGCGGGCAGAACTCGCAAAGCTCAATACTGGCCAGTGGCGACACCGGAACCCTGGATGTGACGATCGCCGCGCAGTCCGATCTGCCGGATGTTTCGCTGGGCCTGATGATCCGGGACCGTTTCGGCCAGGACATCTTCGGCACCAACAGCCACTACCTGAACTTCCCGATCGCCCTGGTCAACGGTGAGCGCAAGCACCTGCGCTACAACTTCCCGATGCGACTGGCGCCGGGCAAATATACAATCACGCTTGCCCTGCATGACGGCGCCGATCACACCATTAACTGTTACCACTGGCGGGACAACGCCATTGGTTTCGAGGTGGCCGGTATTACCGGGACATTCTTCGCCGGCGTATGCGACCTTGCTCCGACGCTCCAGGAAATGCCATCCGAGACTTTCAACGGAACTGTAAGTAATGCTGATACCCAATAACCCGGACCTCGACTTCCAGGAACTCAACCGTCGCATCGAGGCCGAGGTCGAGCGTTATCGGCTGGGCAATAGCGAGCGCGCGCTCCCGGTGTTCAACCCTTCGCCGGCCGAACGCTATGACCGCCCGTATGGCTGGATGCAACTGATCCAGTTGGAGGACGAGGCGCTGGCCCGCGCCGCCTACCCAACCCTGATCGGTCGCAAGGCCGAAAACGCTGAATTGCAGAGCACCCTGCACAAGTTGCGTTCCGGTTGGGACAAGTTCGAGGTCCTGGCCGAGTTGCGCTACTCGCCTGAAGGCAACGCGCACAATGCTGATGTACAAGGCCTGCGCCGAGCGCGTCTGAAGAACACCATTCGCCGCATCCCGGTGGTGGGCAAACTGATTCTCAGCGCCTACGGCCTGATGCTGACCGAGGCGCGTAACCGCCACTACATCGCCCGCCTGGACCTGCTGACCCGCCAGATCAAGCAACACAACGGCGAAATGCTGAGCAACAAGGATCAGTTCCAGACTCACCTTCAGGAACTCAATACCTACTTGCAAGACCATCAAAAAGTCTTGCAGGAGCACCACGAAGAGCAAAAACACCAGGCGGAACAATTCGCACGCCTGGAAGCCGAACTGAAACAGTCCCGGACCGTGCAACAAGAGCTGCGCGCCCGCCTGCAGCAGCTGGAGCGCCAGCCGCGCCAGGTGGCTGTCGCCGCGCCGCAAGAGACTGCCGCAGCGGTACCGGCTGTTCTGCAACACCAAAGCAACATCCCGGACAGTTTTTACCTGGCCTTCGAAAACCGTTTCCGGGGCGACGCCGAAACCATCCGTGGTCGCCAGTCCTATTACCTGCCGATCCTCGATGCGATCGTGCCGCTCAACCACGGGTTGCCACTGGTGGACATCGGCTGCGGCCGGGGTGAATGGCTGCAAATGTTGCCTGAGCACTACTCGCGCATCGGCGTCGATCTGAACTCGATGAATGTCGAGGCCTGTCACGAGCAGGGTTTGAGCGCCGTGCAGCAAGACGCGCTGTTGTGGTTGGCGCAGCAGCCGGAGAACAGCCTGGCAGCGGTCACCGCGTTCCATGTGATCGAGCACCTGACGTTCGAGCAGTTCAACACCCTGCTGGATGAGTGCCAGCGCGTACTCGCTCCCGGCGGCGTGATCATCTTCGAGACACCGAACCCGGAAAACCTGGTCAGTGCCGCCACGCACTTCTACACCGACCCGACACACCTACATCCGCTGCCGCCGGCTTTCACCGAATTCCTGGTGGAATTCAAGGGCTTCGAGCAGGTACAGATCCATCGCCTGAACCCGATCCCGCGCGAATACGCACTGAATGAAGATTCTGAAGTCGCTCGCCGTTGTGATGCCTTGTTCTACGGTCCTCAGGACTATGCCGTAGTGGCCAGCAAGAGCCTGACATGACCCCAGTTCGCATCGATCAATTCGCCCCCAGCGTTGCCGCCGGGGACGGCGTTACCAACGGCCTGCTGTTCACTCGAAGCCTGCTGCGCGACCTGGGTTACGAGTCGCACATCTACAGCTTCAACATCCCCGAGCAGATGGCCGGGGAAGTGCTGCCCGCACGTACCTTTCATCCGTCCAAATGCTCGCTGCTGCTGTATCACCACTCCATGGGCCACGATCACGGCCCATGGCTACTGGACCAGCGCTGCCCCAAGGCACTGGTCTATCACAACATCACGCCGCCAGAGTTCTTCCCCGCGGGAAGCGGCCTGCGTCGCTATGCCGAAATGGGCCTGGAGCAGCTTGAGCAATGGCGTGACGAGTTCGTCCATGCCCTGGCCGACTCGCCGCTGAACCAGAGCGAACTGATTGCCGCTGGCTACCCACGCAGCAAGACCTTGCCCTTGTTGGTCGATACCCGCCGGCTGGAAGGGCCGACTGCAGAACCCGGGTTCATCGCCCGGCAAGAGAGCGACACCCGGTACTACCTGGCGGTCGGCCGCCTGGCGGAGAACAAGCGCCAGTACCTGCTGATCGAGGCGTTCTACCATCTGCTGCAGCTGCAAAAGCAGGCTGACTCCAGCCAACCGCCGCAGCGCCTGATCCTGGTCGGCGGCACCACCAGCGAAGCCTATGCCCGGGGGCTGGAGCAGTACATCTTTGATCTCGGCCTGCAGGATCAGGTCCTGCTGGTTGGCAAATGCTCCGAGCCGGAGTTGCGCTGGCTGTACCGCAATGCCCATCAATACTGGTGTGCCAGCGCCCACGAAGGCTTTTGCATGCCGTTGCTGGAGGCGAACTATGCCTCGCTTCCGGTGGTCACACAGGCACGCTCCAACATCCCCGATACCCTGGGCGAAGGTGGACTGCTGCTGGACAGCGACGATCCGATTGTCTTCGCATTGACCTGTCATTTGCTCAATACCGAGCCCGGCCTGCGGGAAACGACGATCGCTGCCGGCCTGCGTAACCTGCAGCGCTATGAGCGCGACAACCTGCGCGACGCGCTGGTGCAGTGGCTCGGTCAGCTTGAATTTTTACCGCCTTGTGATGGAGCAAAACCGGATGCCACGTCTACTACTCACAGGAGCTAACGGCTTCGTTGGCAAGATACTGACGCGCCGCCTGCAGGACGTGGGCTATCAAGTGATCGCGCTGAGCAGTAGCGAGCCCCGGGCCGACCACGGCGCCGATGAGCACCTGGTGTGCGACATCCGGGACGCGGACGCGTTAGAGCAGGCCATGGCGCAGGCCAAGCCCAGCCACGTCGTGCACCTCGCGGCTGTCTCGCATGTGCCGACCAGCTTCAAGGAGCCGCTGCGCACCTGGCAGACCAACGTCATGGGCAGCATGAACCTGCTTGAAGCGATCCGGTTGCAGGCGCCGGATGCATTCGTGCTGTTTCCCAGCTCTTCGGAAGTCTATGGCGCCGCGTTCAAATCGGGCCTGGCGCTGGATGAACTGACGCCGTGCGAGCCGCTAAACCCTTATGCGGCCAGCAAGGTGGCGGCCGAAAGCGCGTTCCGCGAATACTTCCGCCAAGGCATCAAAGGCGTGATTGCCCGCCCGTTCAACCACATCGGCGCCCAGCAGAGCCCTGACTTCGTCAGCGCTTCGTTCGCCCGGCAGATCGCCCTGATCGAAGCGGGTCAGCAAGCACCGGTGCTAAAGGTCGGCAACCTGGAAGCCACCCGGGATTTCCTCGACGTCCAGGACGTCTGCAACGCCTACATCGAGCTGCTGAAACTGGCCGACAAACCAGGCCACCCAAACTGCGTGAACATCGCCAGCGGCCGCTCGCTGCAGATCCGGCAGGTCCTCGACCTGATGCTGTCGTTGAGCAGCGCCACCATCACGGTGGAACTGGACCCTGAGCGCCTGCGCCCTTCCGATATTCCGGTCGCACTCGGCAACAGCACACGCCTCATGCAATGCACCGGCTGGACACCAAGCATCCCGCTGGAGCAGACCCTGAAGGAATTGCTGGACTACTGGCGCGAGCAGGTCAAACACACCGATTAAGCACAAGCTCGCTTCTGCCCCTGCCCTAATGGGCCTTGCACCGGTCGAATTCAGGTTTGACCAGCTCGATCAGGTGACGGGTGTACAGGGTTCGGGCGGCGGCGTTGAGGTGGTAGTTGGTGTCAAAGAAGCGGTCCATCGGATACAGCGTATCCAGCGGCGAGCCAACATAGTTCAACCCGTGTAAACGTGCCTGTTCCGGCAGAGAAGTGTAGTAACGGCGCTCTTTGCCCTGGTGGTAATCCGCCCGATCGAGCATCGGTGGCGGCACGAACACGGCACATCCACCGGCCGCCGTCACCTCATCGGCCAGCGCCTTCCAACTGGCCCAGTTGGCGTTCCAGGCGTGGGCCTGCGCGCCATAACGCTCAACCCCTGAACGCTCAACCAATTCATGCATCCAGACTTCCTGCTGACTGGATTGGGTGTTGATCTGATCGCCGTGTTGGTCGAGGTTCTGGGGGCCGTACAACCCGCTCACCTTGAAACCCGATGGCAAGCCCCGGTAGCCATCGACGGCGCGTAAAACCGGCGTCAGCCAGAACACCTGGGCCAGCTGCACCAGGTTCACATCCAGGCGCCGAAATCCCGGGTGCCCCCACCAGTAATCGATGAAGGACATGTTGATCGAATAGCGACCATGGAACATCGGGTATTCCACCGGCAGTACAACCCAGTCGCCGGGCTTGATGGCCTGTCGGGCGTAGCTCTGGATGTAGGGCGGCAGGATCCCGGCATTGACGCCCAAGTTGACCACCGGACGGCCCAGGGCCTCGGCCACGGCCTTGGAGTCCACGCCGAACATCGCCGCGGAGCCTGCGACCACCAGCACCTTGGGTTGTTGGATCGTGTTCGCCTGGGCCAATTTGTACTCGTAGGCCTTTTCGACCCAATGCGTGCTGGGTACAGGGCGCCCGAGCTGTCCGGCCAACATCAACAGCCACAGCCCGCCCACCAGCGCCAAGCCAAGCAAGGCGCCCCGTAGAAAACCACGAGATGACGTCTCCGATTTCATGGCCACCTCAGAAGTTGAAATACAGGAAGGCGCGATCCGGTGCACCGGCCAGCGCCTTGAGCACCATGAATAAACCGACGGTCACCAGCAGGCCGCGGCCAAATGCACCCAACGTCAGGCACAAACGGCGGCTGCCCGGCAAGGTCAGGACCATCGCCAGCAGCGCCACACAGACCCAGGGCAAGCTCTTGTCGATGTGCATGCTGGCCACTTCCCGAAGCAGTACCAAGGGCTCGAAAGTCCAGGTCCAGCGCCAGTCGGCCAGCCCTTTGAAGATGTGCAGGCTGGTGGTCAGCGAGTCGGCACGGAACGGAATCCAGGCCAACATCACCACCAACAAGGTCAACGGCACTGCGACAACCCGCGGCAGCCGCCAGCGGCTCAGGTGCCGCCAATAGTGGTTGATGACCAACAACAGGCCATGCAGGCCGCCCCACAAAATAAACTGCCACCCCGCGCCATGCCAAAGTCCGCCTAACAGCATGGTGATCATCAAGTTGCTGTTGGCCATCAGGCGCCCACGCCGATTGCCGCCCAGCGTGATGTACAGATAGTCACGCAGGAAATGCGACAACGTGATGTGCCAGCGGCGCCAGAACTCGATGATCGAAGCGCTCTTATAAGGAGAGCGGAAGTTCGCCGGCAGCTTGATGCCGAACATCAGGCCCAAGCCAATGGCCATGTCCGCATAGCCGGAGAAATCGAAATACAGTTGAAGGCCATAACTCAACCCGGCCAGCAGCACACTCGGCCCCGGCAACGCGTCCCCTGCCTGGGCGTGATCGAACAGCGCGGCGACGCCTGGTGCCAGCGGATCAGCCAGCAACACCTTCTTCATCAGACCCACGGTGAGCAGCGAAATACCCAGCTGCCAGGTCAGTGGTCGATTGAACCAGCCTGCGGCTATCTGCGGAAAAAGGGTACGGGCATGAACAATGGGGCCGGCGATCAGTTGCGGGAAAAAACACACGAAGAAGCTGTACTCGAGCATCGTGCCCGTGTCCGGCAGACGGCGGCGGTACAGGTCCATATGCCAGGCAATTTTCTGGAACGTAAAAAAGGAAATGCCGAGCGGCAAAATGATGTGCCAGCTGGCGGAGGACGGCAAAAAAGAGAAAAAGAACCCCGCGTACTTGAAGTACGCAAGCACCGACAGGTTGAACACCACCGCCACGACCAACCAAAGCTTGCGGCGGGTTTTCACCTGCTGCAGTCCCAGCAGGTAATTGACGACAATCAGCCCCAGTAACAGCCCCAGGTAGCGCCAGCTCCACATGCCATAAAACACCAACGAGGAAATGACCAACATTGCCAATGCCGGCTGCTCGAGACGAAAACGCCGCAACAGCAGAAACAGACCGTAAACCGCCGGAAAAAACAGCAGCAGGAATGCATACGAACTGAAGATCATTAGGACTACTTGGTGAGGTACTGGCAGGCACAGCGAGCAAGGCGCCCGCTGCAGTTATCGAAGAACTTCCCGTTACAGGAAGTCGCGTATATCGCGCTCTAGGCGCCGACCGACCCAGATCGAAACGGTCAACAACCCCAACGAGAAGAGCGTCAACACACCGATTGCAAACAGGTTGGGCATTTGCCCGGTGATGAGTGCTGCCCGGTACGCGAGCACCAGGTGGTAGAACGGGTTAAGCGCCACCAGATGCTGGATGAAACCAGGCAGGATATTGGCGACATACACAATCGGCGTCAGCCAGAACCAGAACTGGACGACCACACCGACCACTTCCTTGATGTCACGCATGAACACCGAGAGGATCGCGCAGGTGATGCCCAACGCGTAGGCCAGCAATTGCTGGCACAGGAAAATCGGGATCCACCACAGTAAACTCCAGGTGAAGTTAAAGCCGATGGCGATCAAGAAAATCATGAAGAAACCGGTGGCGATCAGGTAATGCACGGTTTCGCTCAGCACTACATATAAAGGCAGCGACCACAGCGACATCCGTACTTTGCCGATCAGGTGGGCTTTTTCGTGAAAGACCTGAGTGATACGCGTCAGCGTGGCAGAGAAGCAGTTCCAGGCCAGCAGACCACTGACCAGATAGACGCTATAACCCCAAGGCCCCAGGTCCTGGCCCAACCCGCCCAGGCGCATGCCCATGATGCTGGAAAACACCAGGGTAAAAATAAGGATGTTGATCAGCGGCAGGATGAAGGTCCAGGCCGCGCCGAGCATGGAAGCAGAGTGCCTGTCGATCAGATCCTGGCGAGTGAAGTTGAGAATCAGGTTCCAGTTCATCAAGCCATCCGGTACAGAAGAAAGGGCCAGAGGATACGCACTCTCCGGCTATAAAAAAACCCGCCTTTTAAGGGGCGGGTTTTTTCACTTAGTCATAGACCCGAGGGCCGTGACTGAAGCAACTATTTAGCTAATTGCGATTAGGCAACAGCTACGTGGTTGCTCACGATAACACCGTTAGCGAAGCTAACGTCGGACAGGGAAGTAACGCCAGCCAGCTGAATCACAGCGATATTGTCTTCAGCACCAGCGGCAGTTACATGACCAACAGCGTTAGTTTCGATTACAGCACTAACAACCTTGGTGGTAGCGTCTTGGATGAAGAACACTTCTTTGACGCCAGTGTTGGTGCCAGTGAAGAAACCATCAGCTTCAACTTTAACGTTGTTGTTGAAGGTGAAACCTTCGCCAACATAGATCGCGTCACCTTTGTTGAACTGCTGGATGGAGAAATCATCCGTGGCTTTGACGCCGTCAGCAAAATGGAACACGTCAGAGATCTTGTTATCAGTAGCAGCAACTACGTTGGCGCTCAGGTCTTTAACG
>NZ_FNRV01000001.1:5162500-5395000 GCF_900105115.1 Pseudomonas mohnii | reverse complement strand
CCGTTTCGACTGCGCCGGAAGTGGGGCGAATTATAGGCTTCCAGAATCTGTCGTCAAGCACTGATTTGGGTTTTCTATCAGACAGACAAAATCACCGCTTATATATAGACGTGCCTGCAACGATTGCGCAGTATATTGCCCATTACCAAGAACAATACCCCAAGCTCTCTACCTTCGGACGATGCCACTCAATGAATGATCAGCCTCGCAGCCTTGCCTCGACCTTGTTTTCGGTCGGCCTGCTATTAATAGCCATGGCATCGATCCAGTCCGGAGCCTCCCTGGCCAAAAGCATGTTCCCTATTGTCGGCGCACAGGGAACCACCACTCTGCGCCTGATCTTTGCCAGCGTAATCATGCTGCTGTTGCTCCGACCATGGCGGGCGAAGCTCACGGCAAAATCGCTGCGCACTGTCATCGTCTATGGCATGGCACTGGGCGGAATGAACTTCCTCTTCTATATGTCTTTGCGCACGGTTCCGCTAGGGATCGCGGTGGCGCTGGAGTTCACCGGGCCATTGGCGGTTGCCATCTACGCTTCACGCCGAGCTATCGACTTTTTATGGATCGCCCTGGCAGCTGTCGGTCTCCTGCTATTGATTCCCACAGGAGCAACCACAGCGAGCATCGATCTGGTGGGTGCCGGTTATGCATTGGGGGCCGGTGCCTGCTGGGCGCTGTACATTCTTTTCGGCCAAAAGGCCGGTGCCGACAATGGTGTGCAAACCGCCGCGCTGGGGGTAATGATTGCTGCGCTGTTCGTAGCCCCCATCGGGATTGTTCATGCGGGGGCCGCGCTGCTGACCCCCTCACTGATCCCGATCGCCCTCGGCGTCGCCATTCTCTCCACCGCACTGCCTTACACCCTGGAGATGGTCGCCCTCACACGCATGCCGGCCAGGACTTTCGGCACATTAATGAGTATTGAACCCGCTATTGGCGCCCTTTCAGGGTTGCTGTTCCTCCACGAGTACTTGTCGCTGTCACAGTGGATGGCCATCCTGTGCATCATTCTGGCTTCCGTCGGTGCCACCATGACGATGGGCAGTGCCGCAAAGCCCGCTGTTGCGGCAGATTGATACAGGAATTGACGAGACTCTGGTATTTACCGCTCAATTAGGCCATGTTTAGGCCCGCAACCCAGTGACAAACATGGACTTTTCAAGACAGGGATATCAGAACGCTTCATGCGAAAGCGATTACAGCCGAACCCGGGCAAAAGACCCGGGACGCTACAAGGACAGCAATGAAACGAATTTTGATACTGATCGCCGTACTTGCAGTTGCGGGCTGCGCGGCGACATCCCAAACCCAGATCAAACACGGCAAGAAAGGACTGCATATCAACTGTTCCGGGCTGTCGTCTTCCTGGGACAAGTGTTATGCGAGTGCCGCGAACTCATGCGCCCCCAAAGGCTACAAAGTCATCGCCAAGTCAGGGGATGTCGTGGAAGAACCGGGGGATTACCCTTTTGGCCTCAATCCGGCCGGGTATACAAGCCGCAGCATGATCGTCATCTGCAAATAGCTTGAAGCCGCCGTGTCAGGCTCTCGGACTTGCAATCTGGCGGCTGGTCTCATCATAACTGGACTTCAGCACCCTGCGCTGCAGCTCCGGAGTAACGAGCATCCGAGCCACCACCAACGCCCCGATGCACTGCGACAGAATGGCCCAAGCCAGGCTGTCGCTCTCTAGTACCTGCGCCCAGCTTTCCTGAAGCTGGCAGATCCAGTGCTCTGCCTGCTGCCGTATCACTACGTCGGAACGGGCGATCTCGGCACCCAGGACCGGTAATGCACAACCGGTTTCCGGATGATCGACGTGGGACATGCTCAAGTAATGCTTCAAGCATCGCTCGAGTTTATCCCGGTCCTGATCAGCCCCCAGTCGTTCCAGGCTTTGACGCAACTCACGCTCGACAATGGACGCGAACAGCTCGTCCTTCGACGAGAAATGGTTGTAGAACGCGCCCCCGCTCAAACCGATCGCTTTCATCAAGCCGTCCACGCCCACACTGGAAAAACCAGACTTCTTGGCCGACACCGAGCTGCTTTGCAGCAGTTTTTCCTTGGTTTCCAGCTTGTGATTGGCCGAGTAACGCATTGCCTTCCCCCTGAGTTGATCGCCTTGACGCTGGCCCGATCGTAGCATAACGTTCGTTCAGTTAACGATCGTTTATCAAAGGGCTACCCATGAATAACAAGAAGGTCGTACTGGTTGTAGGGGCAGGTGATGCCACAGGTGGCGCCATCGCCAAACGCTTTGCACAGGAAGGTTTCATCGCCTGCGTCACACGGCGCAGTGCGGAAAAACTCCAGCCGCTGGTAGATTCCATCAAGGCCAATGGTGACGAGGCCCATGGTTTTGCCTGCGATGCACGCAAGGAAGATGACGTGATCGCACTGGTCGAGCAGATCGAAAGCGAAATTGGCCCCATCGAGGCGTTCGTGTTCAACATCGGCGCCAACGTGCCTTGCAGTATTCTCGAAGAAACCTCCCGCAAGTATTTCAAGATTTGGGAAATGGCCTGTTTCTCAGGGTTTCTCAATGCCCGTGAAGTGGCCAAACGCATGGCCAAACGGGAACGGGGCACGATCCTCTTCACCGGAGCCACTGCTGGAATGCGTGGTGCCGCAGGCTTTGCCGCATTTGCAGGTGCCAAGCACGGGATTCGTGCATTGGCGCAAAGCATGGCTCGCGAACTAGGGCCGATGAACATCCATGTCGCCCACATCATCGTCGACGGCGCCATCGATACCGATTTCATCCGCGACAACTTCCCCGAAAAGTACGCGACCAAGGACCAGGACGGCATCCTCAATCCCGATCACATTGCCGAGAACTACTGGTACCTGCACAGCCAGCCACGCGACGCCTGGACCTTTGAACTGGACCTGCGCCCCTGGAACGAACGCTGGTAAGCCCTCCCGAATAACAATAAGCATAGAGCATCAACCATGAGCAAAACCGTGGAATTCTATTTTGACCTGGGCAGCCCGGCCACCTATCTGGCATACACGCAGCTGCCAAAGATCTGTGAGCGAACCGGCAGCCAGCTGACCTATATTCCGATCCTGCTCGGCGGCGTGTTCAAAGCCACCGGCAACGCCTCGCCAGCGACCGTCCCGGCCAAGGGCCGCTACATGTTTCAGGACCTCGACCGTTATGCCAAACGCTACGGCGTGCCACTGAAATTCAACCCGCATTTCCCGATCAACACCTTGATGCTCATGCGCGCCGTCACCGGCATGCAGCTGCGTCATCCAGAGCGCTTTGCCACCTTCATCGATTGCCTGTTCAAGGCGCTTTGGGTCGACGGTCGCAACCTCGACGAACCGGCAACGGTTGCGGCAGTGCTGACCGAGAACGGCTTTGACCCCAACGAAGTGCTGACCCTGACCGCCGATGAGCACATCAAGGCCGCGCTCAAGGACAACACTGAGAAAGCGGTGCAACGCGGCGTTTTCGGCGCACCCAGCATGTTTGTCGATAATCAGCTGTTCTTCGGCCAGGACCGTCTGGACTTCGTCGTGGAAGCCCTGGGTTAAATGTCGATGACCAACCGCCCTTGCGCCGCTCCCGACAGGAGCAGCTCATGGGCGGCCTCGGCGGATTCCAGGTTGAACCGGTGCGGATCGAGAATGGGCACCACACTGCCCGCTTCTATCAGCCGCGCCGCCTCCTGAAGGATACGGCCATGGTGCTCACGCCCCTTCCCTGTCAACAACGGTAACAAGGTGAACACGCCGGAATAGGTTGCTCCGCGAAAGGACAGCGGTGCCAGGCTGTGCTGCCCCCAACCGAGGCAACTCACCACATGACCGTGATAGACCCGCGCCGCCTTGAATGACGCATCCAGGGTTTCACCGCCGACCGTGTCATAGACAATGTCAAAACCCTCCCCGTCCGTGTGCTCAGCCACATAGGCCTCCACCGAGGTCTTGCGGTAATCAATGAAGGTCGCGCCCAAGCCTTCGATGATTTCCTGCTGTCCCGTCGACCCGGTGGCGAACACCTTGGCACCGAACGCGCGGGCGATTTGCACCGCCACATGACCGACACCTCCCGCACCACCGTGAATCAGCACTTTCTGACCCGCACGCACCCGAGCGCGGTCAACCAATCCCTCCCATGCCGTAATCAACACCAACGGCAATCCCGCCGCTTCGCGCATGCTCAGATTGACCGGCTTGCGCGCCAGCAGACGCGCATCGACCACCGCGTACTCAGCCAGTGAACCCTGGACACCGCCGATCCCCGTCGCCATGGCATACACCTCGTCGCCGGGCAGCCAATCACGGACGTCCTCGCCTGAGGCTTCGATGGTGCCCGCCAGATCCATACCCAGTACCGCTGGCAGTGACTGGCGCGCGTGGGTGGCCTGCCCCGATCGGATTTTCCCGTCCAACGGATTTACCCCGCTGGCAGCGACCCGCACCAGTACCTGTCCGGCTCCGGGCACCGGTCGCTGAATCGAAGCCAGGCGCAGGGGGGCATTAGCAGAGTCAACCATCAGCGCGCGCATATGCAGTGAGTCATTCATTTCGGCTATTCCCGTCAAAGGTGGTGGTAGAGCCATCTTCCAGCACGCTACTCATGCCGATAAGACGCCAAATAGCTATAGTGACCATGCCCATCTGGCATCAATGAGAAATCCCGTGGACAAACTCAATGCAATGGCCATTTTCGTCCGGGTGGTCGAACGCGGCAGCTTTTCCGCCGTCGCCCGGGAAATGCAGACCAGCCAGCCGACCATCAGTAAAGTACTGCGCGCCCTGGAAACCGAACTGGGTGGAAAGCTGATCACACGCAGTACCCGTCGGTTATCCCTGACCGATGAAGGCCAGCGCTACTACAGCGAATGCCGACAAATCCTCGCCGCCGTCGATGCAGCCGAGCACAGTTTCCAATCCGGCAGAGAAATGATCGCCGGTCACCTGCGCATCGGCTCGTCGGTCAGCTTCGGGCGCTTGCAGATTGCTCCGCGCCTGCCGGCATTCCTCAAGCGATATCCAGAGATTGAAATCGACCTGCAACTGAATGATCAGAACCAGGACCTGGTCAGTGAAGGTCTGGATGTGACGTTCAGGATCGGGCAATTGAATGACAGTGGCCTGATCGCTCGTCACATCGGTACCACCCACCGGGTAACCGTCGCAACTCCCGCCTACCTCAAGCAACACGGTCAACCACAAACACCGCAGCAATTGAGCAAACACAACTGCCTGCTATTCAACCTGCTGAACAGTCAGAACCTATGGGTTTACGAGCGCGACGAACAACTTCACGAGGTGCGGATCAAGGGCAACGCCCAAAGCAACAACTCCGAGGCGATCCGCGAGATGGTGCTGGGAGGCTTGGGGATTGCGTTATCGCCGGTCTGGCTGTTCAGCGAGGATCTGAAAGCCGGCAGAGTGATAGCGATTTTGCGGGAGTACACCGCGCAATCGCTGCCAATACATGCGGTGTCCCCGGCGAATCGTCGCCAATCCGCCAGGGTCAAAGCCTTTGTCGACTACATGAGCCAGGCACTACAAGCAGCGCCCGAACTGCAGGCGGTCAAATAGCCGCGGTACGGGTGTTCAACCACTCCAGTGCCGCACCGTCGAGCAACGGGCTCAAGCGCTCGCGCACTTCGGCGTGGTAAGCATTGAACCATTGCTTTTCTTCTTCCGTCAGCAGCGACGGCTCCAGGCACCGGGTGTCGATCGGACACAGTGTCAAGGTTTCGAACTTCAGGAATTCGCCGAATTCACTGGTGCCCGCTTCGCGGTTCATTGCCAGGTTTTCGATCCGCACACCCCAACGGCCCGGACGGTAAGTGCCTGGTTCGATAGAGGTGATCATGCCCGGTTGCATCGCGGTTTGCGGTGCGGGTGCGGCCTGGTAGGCAATGACTTGCGGACCTTCGTGAACGTTGAGGAAGTAGCCAACGCCGTGACCGGTGCCATGGCCGTAATCGACGCTTTCGGCCCAGATCGGCGCACGGGCAATCGAGTCCAGCAGCGGCGACAGGATGCCTTTCGGGAATTGCGCACGGGACAAGGCAATCACGCCTTTGAGCACACGAGTGCAATCGCGCTTCTGCTCGGCCGTCGGTGTACCGACCGGGACCATCCGCGTGATGTCCGTGGTGCCCCCCAAGTACTGGCCGCCGGAATCGATCAGCAGCAGACCATCACCTTCGATCACCGCGTGTTCTTCTTCGGTGGCGTGGTAATGCGGCATGGCGCCGTTGGCGTTGAACGCGGCGATGGTGTTGAAGCTCAGCGACACATAACCCGGGCGGCGTTCACGGGCGGCGGTCAGTTTCTCATCGATGGTCAGCTCGGTGATGCGTTCGCTGCCCGTGAGTGCCGAGTCCAGCCAGGTGAAGAATTCGCATAGCGCCGCGCCATCCTGCTCCATGGCCTGACGGATGTGCTCGGCGTCAGCCAGGCTTTTTTGCGACTTGGCCAGGGTGGTCGGGTTCAAGCCTTCGATCAACTTGACGCCGCTGTCGAGGTTATCCAGCAATCCCGCCGTGACCCGCGCCGGGTCGACCAGCAAGCTCGCCCCTTTCGGAACGACCCGCAGCGCGTCGGCCACTTCGCTGTAATCGCGCAGGGTCACGCCGTCCTGTTCAAGGACCGCACGCAGCTCGGCATCGACCTTGCTCAACGCCACGAACAGGGTGGCCTGCTGCTGGTTGATCAAGGCGAAGGAAACAAACACCGGATTGAACGACACATCGCCGCCGCGCAGGTTGAACAGCCAGGCGATGTCATCGAGGGTGGCGATGAAATGCCAGTCAGCGCCGCGCGCCAGCAGGGTTTCCCGCAGTATGGCGAGTTTTTCGCCACGGCTGACGGTCGCCTGCGGAGGCAAGTGCTGATAGATCGGTGCATTCGGCAGGCTCGGGCGGTCGCTCCAGACCTCGCTCAACAGATCGATATCCGTGCGCAGACGAGCGCCACGCTCCTCCAGCTTGCCGCTCAACGTACGTGCGGAGGCCACGGCCATCACCGCACCATCGACCGCGACCACACCGCCTTCCGGGGTTTGCTCAGCCAGCCAGTCCAGCGGCCCCGGTTGACCCGGTTGCAGCTTGACCAGTTCGATGCCGCTGCCCTTGAGTTCCTTGGTCGCCTGCTCCCAGTAACGGCTGTCGGCCCAGACACCAGCAAAGTCCGCAGTCACGATCAGGGTGCCGACCGAGCCATGGAAGCCCGACAACCACTGCCGGCCCTGCCAGTAGCCCGGCAGGTATTCGGACAGGTGCGGGTCCGCCGACGGCACCAGCAGGGCGTGAATACCCTCGTGGCTCATCAGTTCACGGGTTTGCACCAGGCGCTGGGGCACCGATCCATTGATCGAAGACTGCGTACTCATCATGACTCCTGCTAACCACTCATCATTATTGTTTAGCGCCGATCGGTGTCGGCGCTTCGAGGCGCTACTGCCAGAATGCCGGAGCACTGGCGCAGGCCGTTTTAATCAGTTGTACCGCTTGATCGATATCCTGCTCGGTGGTGAAACGCCCCAGGCTCAAGCGAATGGTGCGACTCGCCAAACGCGCGTCATGCCCCAGGGCCAGCAGCACATGGGACGGGGCATTGCTTGCGGAATTGCAGGCCGAGGTCGCGGAAAACGCGATCGACGCGAGCAACGCCGCCGAATTGAACTCGCCTTCACTGAAGGTCAGGCTCAGGGTATGAGGGATGCGCCGGGTCGGGCTGCCATTAAGGCGCACGCCGGGAATGCCCAGCAATTGATCGAGCAGGCGTTCACGCAGTCCCACGATCAAGGCTTTTTCGTGATCGAACGCAGCCGCCGCCAGGGCAAATGCCGCGCCCATGGCGGCAATCTGGTGAGTGGCCAGGGTCCCGGAACGCAGGCCACCCTCGTGACCACCACCGTGAATCTGCGCCTGCAAACGCTGGTGCGCGCGCGGCCCGACATACAACGCACCAATGCCTTTGGGGCCATAGAGTTTGTGCGCCGAGAACGACATCAGATCCGCCGGCCATTGCGCCAGATCGATCTGCACTTTGCCCGCACCCTGCGCCGCATCGACATGAAACAAGGCGTCGCGATCGCGCACCACCTGGCCGATGGCCGGGATGTCGTTGACCGTGCCCAGCTCGTTGTTGACCAGCATCAGCGACACCAGGAAGGTGTCCTCGCGCATGGCTTCGCTGACGGCTTGCGCGGTGATCAGGCCGTCGGCGTCCGGCACCAGATAGGTCACTGCCACACCCGCGTCCTGCAATTGTCTTGCGGTATCGAGGATGGCCTTGTGTTCGATCTGGCTGGTGATGATGTGGCCGCCGGCAACGCCGCGGGCCTGGGAAACGCCCTTGAGGGCAAGGTTGTTCGATTCGGTTGCGCCGGAAGTCCAGACGATCTGTTCAGGCGTGGCGCCGACCAGTTCGGCGACCTGGCGCCGTGCCTGCTCGACCGTTTGCCGGGCCTGTTGGCCGAATGCGTGGGAGCTGGATGCCGGGTTGCCAAAGTTGCCGCTGAAACCCAGACACTCGACCATGACCTTGATGACCCGCTCATCCACCGGCGTGGTGGCGGCATAGTCGAAATACAACGGACGTTTATTCATAAAAGACTCGCAGAGCGTGTTCCGGGATCAGGAGGCTCGTCACTGTAAACATCAACACGCAGCCTCGTGAGCGGCGCCCGGTTTCAGAACGTTACCAATACCTGATCGGATGCTGTTAAAGAAGTGCCACTTCATTAAAAGTGCGTAGGAACGCTCCTGAAAAGGGAGCTTAACAGGCATCGGGCGACCGGTTGAAGCAATGCGTCAGCGAAAGCTTTCGAGCAACAGCGGATACAGCGAAGCCACCAGCAACGCGGCCATGCCCCAGTTGAACAAGCGCAACCAGCGACGGTCCTTCAGGACGTTACGCAACAGCGTGCCGCACGCAGCCCAAACGCCAACGCTCGGCAGGTTGATCAGGGCGAATACCGCGGCAATCACGATGACATTGGTGAAATAACCCTGCATCGGCGTGTAGGTACTGATGGCACCAATGGCCATGATCCAGGCTTTGGGGTTGACCCATTGGAACGCAGCGGCGCCGAGGTAGCTGATGGGTTTCCCCCCAGCCTGTTCGCCGTCCGAGACCGGCCCGGAATGGGCGATTTTCCACGCCAGATACAGCAAATACGCGGCACCGACATAACGCAGCACGGTGTAGAGCAATGGATACGTCTGAAACACCGCACCCAGGCCAAAGCCCACCGCCACGACCAGCACGAAAAATCCGCAGGTAATGCCAAGCATGTGAGGAATGGTGCGGTTAAAGCCGAAGTTCACGCCGGATGCCAACAACATCGTGTTGTTTGGGCCAGGCGTGATTGAAGTGACAAGGGCGAACAGGGCGAAGCCCAGCAGCAGATCAAGCGAGAGTGTCATGGGAGGCAGTCCATCAGGGTCAATCAGGTAACGACCCTATCGCACACCCCGGGGGAAACCCACGGACAGTTGGGTAAAACTTCCGGCAGTACAGTTTTCGCTTAGCTCGGGCGACCGTGCAGCTGTACAGCGCGTCCGGCGTTCATCTCACCCTGCTTGTCGAAGCCGAACGATTTTTGCGGTTCGCCGAGCAATTCAGCTTTTTTCGCTTGGTATTCATCGAAGGACAGACCCCGGCGATTCAACGCCTCCAGCGCAAGCTCCCTCGATTCTTCAGCGGTGTAAGGGCGCAACTCCGGCGAAGTCTGGCTGGCGCATCCGGCGAGAACGGAGACGGTCAGCAGCAACAACGTGGCGATCAGAGGTTTCATGTTCAGGCGTCCTGGCATCTGGGTTCGGGGCAATGAACACAGGCTACTCGCGCCTTTGGCCGGGTAAAAATCATCGTGCTCGATAGTCGCTATCGAGTTTTCCTGATGTTGCCAGACCGCAGGCGCCGTCTCGGGGGCGTGTCGACCTGAACTTCGCGCTGTTCCAGGTGCCGTCATCGCTGGCAACCCAGCTCTACAGGGCCCCTTATATATCCAAATAATCTATAAATATCAATCAACGATCTTTTGAGGAATAACAAATTGCCTTTATAACAACGGCATCCGCTGACGCACTGTTGCTCATGCAACTGTTCGCCAGGCAACAGTCAATCAACAAACAGCCCTTAGAAATCAACAGCGCGGCCTGATCAACTCGCCGCAAGCCCCGTAAAACGTGGCTTCGAGGGATTGGTACAGCTCTTGCTCAATGGGGAAAAGCCCAGTGATGACTCACTGCTCCCACAGCAACTGTTTAAAAAGGAACTGATCATGTCGCGTCCATTGAAAGTCGTTGCCGTCTCCGGCGGCACCTGGCGTCCCTCCCGCACCCTGGTGCTGACCCAAGCGCTGTTGGCGCAGTTGGCCGAGCAACTGCCGATCGAGAGCAAGTTGATCGAACTGGGTGACATCGCCCGGCC
This sequence comes from Pseudomonas mohnii, assembly GCF_900105115.1. NCBI lineage: Bacteria > Pseudomonadati > Pseudomonadota > Gammaproteobacteria > Pseudomonadales > Pseudomonadaceae > Pseudomonas > Pseudomonas mohnii. The sequence continues at coordinate 5,384,578 of NZ_FNRV01000001.1, read as the reverse complement.
ATTGGGCGCGGCGCTGTCTCGCCAGGAACTGAGTGAGGACGTCGAAGCCGAACTGCAAGCGATTGAAAACGCCGATCTGCTGATTGTCGCCGCGCCGGTTTATCGCGGTTCCTACCCTGGCCTGCTCAAGCACCTGTTCGACCTGATCGATCTGAATGCACTGGTCAACACCCCGGTACTGCTGGCCGCCACCGGTGGCAGCGAACGTCATGCGCTAGTGCTCGATCATCAGCTGCGCCCCCTGTTCAGTTTTTTCCAGGCGTTGACCTTGCCGATTGGCGTCTATGCCACCGAAGCCGATTTCTCCAATTACCAGATCACCAGCGAACTGCTCAGGGCCCGCATTCAATTGGCTGCAGAACGCGCGGCGCCGTTGTTCGGCGTGCACCCCAACAATCTGCTGAAAATCGCTTAAGGAATTCGTCATGGATGTTTTCTGGTTTCTGCCGACCCACGGCGACGGCCATTACCTGGGCACCACTCAGGGCGCACGCCCGGTCACCCTCAACTACCTGAAACAAGTGGCACAGGCCGCGGACAGCCTCGGCTATCACGGTGTATTGATTCCCACCGGGCGTTCCTGCGAAGACTCGTGGGTGATCGCTTCAGCCCTGGTGCCGCTCACCGAGCGCCTGCGTTATCTGGTGGCGATCCGCCCGGGCATTATCTCGCCCACCGTGTCGGCGCGCATGGCCGCCACCCTGGATCGGCTATCCGGTGGCCGCTTGCTGATCAACGTCGTGACCGGCGGCGATCCCGACGAAAACCGTGGCGACGGCAGCTTCCTCGATCACAGCGAACGCTATGAAGTCACCGACGAGTTCCTGAAAATCTGGCGCCGGGTATTGCAAGGCGAATCGGTGGACTTCGAAGGCAAACACCTGCGGGTCCAGAACGCCAAGGCGCTGTATCCACCGGTGCAGAAACCTTATCCGCCGCTGTACTTCGGCGGCTCGTCCGATGCCGCACACGACCTGGCCGCCGAGCAGGTCGATGTCTACCTGACCTGGGGCGAACCACCGGCCGCCGTGGCGCAGAAACTCGCCGATGTCCGTGAACGTGCCGCCCGTCACGGGCGCACCGTGAAGTTCGGGATTCGTTTGCATGTGATCGTCCGCGAAACCGCTGAAGAAGCGTGGAAAGCCGCAGACAAACTGATCGAACACATCAGCGACGAAACCATTGCCGCCGCACAGAAGTCGTTCTCGCGCTTCGACTCCGAGGGCCAACGGCGCATGGCCGCGCTGCATGACGGGCGGCGCGACAACCTGGAGATCTCGCCCAATCTGTGGGCCGGTGTCGGCCTGGTGCGTGGCGGTGCCGGGACGGCGCTGGTCGGCGACCCACAGCAGGTCGCCGCGCGCATCAAGGAGTACGCGGACCTGGGGATCGAGAGTTTCATCTTCTCTGGCTACCCGCATCTCGAAGAAGCGTATCGCTTTGCCGAACTGGTCTTCCCGCTGCTGCCCGAGCCGTACGCGAGTCTCGCCGGGCGTGGCGTCACCAATCTCACCGGGCCGTTTGGCGAAATGATCGCCAATGATGTGCTGCCGACCAAAACCAAGGCCTGACCCACGCACTACCTGCAGGAGCGAGCCTGCTCGCGCTGGTCGTCAACGATGACGCTGTCATTCAGACATCCCGTGTAATCGTTGTCCTCCATCACGAGCAGGCTCGCGCCTACAGGGGATCTGCGTCTTTTTAAAAGGAAAACAGCGTGACTGCCAAGCCGCAAAGCGCCCTGATCCCCCCATTGCAGACCGCCCGTCAATTGGCCGCCGAATTTGCCCTGACCGCCGTCGAGCGCGACGAACGCGGCGGTACACCCAAGGCCGAGCGTGATGCGCTGCGCCACAGCGGGCTGCTCGCGTTAAGCATTCCCACCCGGTTCGGCGGCCTCGGCGCCAACTGGAGCGAAACCTTGACCATCGTGCGTGAGTTCGCCAAGGTCGACAGTTCAATTGCCCATGTGTTCGGCTTCCATCACCTGATGCTCGCCACCGTGCGCCTGTTCGCCCGCCCCGAACAATGGCAGCCATGGTTTGAACAAACGGCGCGCAAGAACTGGTTCTGGGGCAATGCCCTCAACCCGCTGGACACCCGCACCGTGGTGAAAAAGCTCGATGGCTGGCGCGAGTTTTCCGGCAAGAAAAGCTTCTGCTCCGGCGCCAGCGATTCGGAGATGCTGATCGCTTCGGCGGTGGACGAAAGTGCCGGCGGCAAACTGTTGATCGCCGCCATCCCCAGCGGTCGCAGCGGCATCACCTTGCACAATGACTGGAACAACATGGGCCAGCGCCAGACCGACAGCGGCAGCGCCACCTTTGAACGGGTGCGGGTCGAAGAATCAGAACTGCTGCTCGATCCAGGTCCGTTGAGCACGCCGTTCGCTTGCCTGCGCCCACTGATTGCCCAGCTGACGTTCACCCATATGTTCCTCGGCATTGCCGAAGGCGCCTTCGAAGAAGCGCGCCAATACACACTGACCGAGACTCGGCCATGGCACAAATCCAGTGCCCGGGAGGTGAGTCAGGACCCTTATGTACTCGGCCACTACGGTGAATTCTGGGTGGCCCTCGAAGGGGTCCGACTGTTGGTGGAGCGCGCGGCTGATTTGCTCGACAAGGCTTGGGCGAAAGGCCCGAACCTGAGCGCCGAAGAGCGCGGACATCTGGCCACCGCCATCGCCACGGCCAAGGTCGCCGCCACGCGCAATGGCCTGGAACTGTGCAGCCGCTTGTTCGAAGTCACCGGCGCACGCTCGACACACGCCTCGCTGCGCCTGGACCGCCACTGGCGCAACCTGCGCACGCAAACCCTGCACGACCCGGTGGATTACAAACTCCATGAACTGGGTGACTGGGCGCTGAACCAGGCCCTGCCGATTCCGACTTTCTATTCATAGCTTCCCAACCAAGGAGCGTGCCCCATGCAATTGCTGACCTTACCGCCCTCGCCCGCTCTGGCCACGTCGATCCGCGCCACGGCCCAGGTGTTCGAAGACCCGAAATCCCAGGCCTTGCTCGCCCACTTGCAACAAGTCGCCCCGAGCGAAGCCAGTGTGTTGATCATTGGCGAAACCGGCACCGGCAAAGAGCTGGTGGCGCGCCATATCCACAACCTCAGTGCCCGGCGCAACCGGCCGTTTGTGGCCGTGAACTGTGGTGCGTTCTCTGAATCACTGGTCGAGGCCGAGCTGTTCGGCCATGAAAAAGGCGCTTTCACCGGCGCCCTCAGCGCCAAGGCCGGCTGGTTCGAGGAGGCGGACGGCGGCACCCTGTTCCTCGATGAAATCGGTGATTTGCCGATGGCCATTCAGGTCAAGTTATTGCGGGTGCTTCAGGAACGTGAAGTGGTGCGCCTGGGTTCGCGCAAGAGCATTCCCATTGACGTGCGGGTGCTGGCAGCGACCAACGTGCAACTGGAGAAAGCCATCAACGCCGGCCATTTCCGCGAGGATCTGTACTACCGGCTGGACGTGGTCAGCCTGGAGCTGAGCCCGCTGCGTGATCGCCCCGGCGATATCCTGCCCCTGACCCGTCACTTCATCGACGCCTACAGTCAGCGTCTCGGTTACGGCAGCATCACCATCAGCAAAGAAGCCGAACTGAAACTGCGCAGCTACAGTTGGCCGGGCAACATCCGTGAGCTGGAAAACGTCATTCACCACACCCTGCTGATTTGCCGCAACGGCATCATCGAACGTGATGACCTGCGCCTGTCCAACATGCGTATCGAACGCCAGGACGATCACCACACCCAGGTCGACGATTGCGCCGAAGCCCTGCTCGACCGGGCGTTTCAAAAGCTGTTCGAGGAACAGGCCGGTGCGCTGCACGAAAAAGTCGAGGACGCCTTGCTGCGGGCGGCCTATCGCTTCAGCCACTACAACCAGGTGCACACCGCCGCGCTGCTGGGCCTGAGCCGCAACGTGACCCGCACGCGCCTGATCAAGATCGGCGAACTGGCGGTGAACAAGCGACGACCGACGGAAAATGTGCAGGGCGAGCGCTTGATGCAGTTGTCCATTTAGCAGTCGCTCGGGAACGTGGCTATTGGCATCTGGGACAGACCTGAAATAGCGGCTCGGCCATCGCGGGCAAGCCACGCTCCCACAGCTTTTTGGGTCGTTTGCACATTTCGTAAACGACCCAAAAAGCTGTGGGAGCGCGACTTGCCCGCGATGGCGTCCTTGCCCTCAATAGAGAATCAGAACCCCGGCGCAATCTGCCCCTTGTAGCGCGTCAAAATGAACTGCCGAACCTCATCGGAGTTCAACGCCTTGGCCAGTTTCTGCACGCCTGGGTCGTTGATGTTGTCTGGTCGCGCCACCAGGAATTCGACGTACAGGCTCTTGCCCTTCTCGACGATCAACGCACTGTTGGTGTCGATCCCCGCTTCCAGCGCGTAGTTGGCGAAGACGAACGCCAGGTCCACCTGACTCACCGAACGCGCCAGCAGCGCACCTTCCAGCTCACGGATTTTCAGGTGCTTGGGGTTTTCGGCGATGTCCCGTTGCGTCGCCAGGGTGTTGCTCGGGTCCTTGAGCTTGATCAGCCCCGCTTCGTGCAGCAGCACCAGGGCGCGACCGGTGTTCACCGGGTCGTTGGGGATCGACACGGTGGCGCCGTCCTTGAGCTCGGAAATATTTTTGATCTTGGTCGAATAGGCCCCGAACGGCTCGATGTGCACACCGACCACCGGCACCAGGTCGGTGTGGCGGGTCTTGTTGTAGTCATCGAGAAACGGCCGGTACTGGTAGTAGTTGGCGTCGAGGTTCTTCAGCGCCAGCTGCTGGTTGGGCTGGATGAAATCGGTGAAGACCTTGATGTCCAGGTCCACGCCTTCCTTGGCCAGGGTCGGTTTGACGAATTCGAGGATTTCCGCGTGCGGCACCGGCGTGGCGCCGACGGTGAGTTTTTCGTTGGCGTGAACGCTCAGTGAAATCAGGGCAGCCAGAACGGCCAGGGTCTTTTTCATGTTGTGCTCCTAGGCAGATTGAGTGGCCGTCGTGGGGCGGACGTGGGGCCGTTTTTTGGTTTTGAACAGAATGTTTATCGGTGGCTGTAGCGCGCCACCAGTCGGTCGCCGCTCATTTGCAGGGCCTGGACCAGGATCAACAGCAGCACCACGGTGACCACCATCACGTCGGTCTGGAACCGCTGGTAGCCATAGCGGATCGCCAGGTCACCCAGACCACCGCCGCCGATCACCCCGGCCATCGCGGTGTAATCCACCAGCACGATGGCAGTGACCGTCACCGCCGCCAGCAGCCCTCCCCGCGCCTCGGGCAGTAAAGTGAAGCGGATGATTTGCCAAGTGTTGGCGCCCATGGCCTGGGTCGCCTCCACCACACCGCGATCGACTTCGCGCAATGCGGTTTCCACCAGCCGCGCGAAGAATGGCGTGCAACCGACCACCAGCGGCGGAATGGTCCCCGGCACGCCCAGGGACGTGCCCACCAGTAAGGTGGTCAGGGGAATCAGCACGATCAGCAAAATGATGAACGGCAGCGAACGCAGCATGTTCACGATCACCGACAGCACCCGGTAAACCCCGACAGCTTCATGCAACTGGCGCTTGCCGGTGAGGAACAGCAGTACCCCCAGCGGCAGACCCAGCAACACGGTGAAACCAAGGGCCGCACCGAGCATGCTCAGGGTGTCGAGGCAGGCCTGGCCAATGTCGGCCCAATAAATGTTCTTGAACAATTCAGCCATGGTCACGACCAGTCATGACGCGGCGGTTTCACGCCGTTGAGCAGCCAGTTGCCGACCACGTGGTATTTCCAGCGCACCGGATCGTGCAAGGTATGCACCCGCGCGTTACGCCAATGGCGGTCGAAATTGTGTTTCTTCAGGGTCGAACGAGTACCGCCCAGTTCAAACAGCTTGTTACTCGCTTCAATGGCGATCTCGGTGGTCAGCACCTTGGCTCTGGCCACAGCCAGGGACGCCAAGGCCACGTTGTCCTCATCCGGTGCCGGGCGCGCCGCGTCCAGTGCCCGTCCTGCCCTTTCCAGCAAGGCTTCGGCGGCTTCCAGGCGAATGTCCAGGCCACCGACCTGAATGATGGTCAGCGGGTCTTCGCTGGCCCTTTCCACACCCGCGTCGATCCATGGTCGGGCGAATTGCCGGACAAAAGCTATGGTGTCGCGCAGGGCGGCGCGGGCAATGCCGGCATCAATGGCGGCAGTGGTCAACTGGGCGAACGGGCCGGCCAGGGTCGGGCTTTCATAAGAACGATAAGTCGGGAACAGGTTGAACGCCGAGACGTGCAGATCTTCGGCCAGCACGGTGCCGCTGGAGGTGGTGCGCTGGCCGATGCTGTCCCAGTCGTCGACGATCACCAGCCCTTTAGTACCTCGTTGGACAAACGCCAACTGGCCATTCTGCTCTTCATCCAGCGCCAGCACCGCGAGCCAGTGCGCATACAACGACCCCGTGCAATAACCCTTGCGCCCGTTGATCACATGGCCGTCGCCGTAACGGCGGATGGTCGCCTGAATGTCCTGCACATTCTTGCCGCCGGTTTCCGACAAGGCGTTGGCGAACCGATGCCCCTGCAGTGCCAACTCAAAGAAATGCGCCTGCTGCTCCGGGGTGCCTTGCAGACGAATGTCTTCCAGCAGGCAGTAGTGGTTTTGCGGAATCTGCCCCAGGGATGGATCGGCCGCCGAGATGATCGCGATCACCTGCGCCAGCACCGCGGAGGACACCTGCGCTCCGCCAAATTCCTTGGGCACCGTAATGCCCCACAGGCCGCTGTTGGAGAACAGATCGACGATATCGGCGGGCACCTGGCGGGTGCGATCACGTTCGGCGTCCTGCTCCAGCAGAATCGCGGCGACATGCTCGGCCACGCGCAGGGCTTCGGCTTCGCTGGCGATCCGGTGGGCGGCCGGCGGGTTGATCGGATAAACGGCAGATTCAGACATACAAGACTCTCGATACCAGTGTTTACCGAAGGTCATTGCAGCTTCTGTGCCTGACTGCAAGAGCCCGTGTTTTCGGGCACTTCAACGGGTTCTGGCGGGTTCGACAATGCCGAAGTCAAGGCAATCTGTTGCTTCACTGTTGATTGCCGGACAGTGGCGCTGCTGCCGAACGCTGTGATCTCTTTGTGAACTTGGCGAGTGCTGAAGATCAAACACAAGACATCGCCTTTTTCGTCAGGACCTACACTGGGAGTCCTGCCGAACAGCAGCGAAACGAGATCTTCCATCTACAACAAATCAGGGAGAACGATCATGAGCGTCAAACCCATTCCAGAGGGCTATCACAGCATCACCCCGTACCTGGGCATCAAAAAAGCGGCCGAAGCCATCGATTTTTACAAGAAAGCCTTCGGCGCCATTGAGGTCATGCGCCTGTCCATGCCCGACGGCGGCATCGGTCATGCCGAATTGCGCATCGGCGACTGCCCGATCATGCTCGGTACACCGTGCGATCAAGGCCCGTTGAGCAATCCGGACCAGTCGCCGTCCGTGGGACTGCATTTGTATGTGACCGATGTGGACAAGTCGTATCAGCAGGCCATCGCGGCTGGCGGCATTGTGGTGTCGCAGGTCAAGGATCAGTTTTATGGCGACCGTTCAGGGACGTTGAAAGACCCCTATGGCCATCTGTGGTTTTTGGCCTCGCGCAAGGAAGATCTGACCCAGGAACAGATCGAACAGCGGGCGAAGGAGATGTTTCAGCAGGGTTAGTGATTTCATGTGTGGCGTGGGGGCAACAAGTCTCCCGAAAGAAACGCCCCTCGAAATACGAAACATTTTCTTTCATATCCCTCTTCGGGATTTCCCATGCTCATCCGTCTTATCTAGATGCAGTCCTGTCGCGCCGGTAAAAGCCGCGTCCGGACCCGGATCGACCTCATCGCTGCGAAGCCCGTGGCAGAGGCCTTCTCATCGAACCAAGACCCTTGATCATGTCGAAGAAATCCCGTTCCAAAATCTGGTTTCTGGTCCACAGCTGGCTGGCGCTGCCGATCTGGTTTTTTGTCCTGATCGTCTGTGTGACCGGTACCCTGGCGGTGGTCAGTCAGGAAATCATCTGGCTGGCCAACCCGCCCATGCGCGCCAGCCAGCCCTCGGACGATGCACCACGGCTCAACTACGACCAGATTGTCGCCGCCATCAAGAAGGCCGAGCCCGACACACTGATCGAAAGCATCAGCCGGCCCGACGAGTCGCACTTTGCCCTGGACGTGGAAGTCAGCTACCCCGACGGGCGTTCGGCGACGGTCTACGTCAATCCGTACACCGGCGCCATTCAAGGCACGGCCCCGCCCTTTGACTTCAAGGCCTTTATCCGAGCGCTGCATGGTTGGTGGCTGGTGCCGTTCACCCATGGCTACAGTTGGGGCTGGTACCTGGTGTCGTTCCTCAGCCTGCCGATGCTGGCGTCCCTGGTGACCGGGCTGGTGGTGTACAAGCGTTTCTGGAAAGGCTTTTTTCGTCCGACCCTGCGGATTCGTCACGGGGCGCGAATTTTCTGGGGCGATTTCCACCGCCTCAGCGGCATCTGGTCGATCTGGTTCATCGCGGTGATTTCCGTCACCAGTACCTGGTTCCTGATCCAGGCGTTCTTGTTCGATAACCAGATCTCGATCTCCACCGAACCGGTCGCCGCCGTGGTACCCCGTGAAAACGTACCGCTCAGCGCCGATGGTTCGCCGGCACCGATGATCAGCCTGGAGACCGCGATCCGCCAGGCCAGGGCGCGTATTCCCGGACTCGACGAGCGTTTTGTCAGCCTGCCCGACAATGCCTACAGCTATCTGTCGGTGGGCGGTCGCAGCGGGTATCCGTTGATGTACCAGACCGCGGACATCAACCCCTATACCGGCGACGTCGCCGCCACAAGCCTGCTCTCGGACCGCTCGGGCCTGGAGTGGGTGACCGAGTCCATGCGGCCGCTGCACACCGGAGATTTTGGCGGGATCTGGATCAAGCTGATCTGGTTTTTCTTCGGCCTGCTGCTGAGCATGATGGTGCTCAGCGGCCTGTTGATCTGGACCAAGCGAACCGCCCTGGCCACGGCCAATGCCCTCAAGCGCAACCACAAAACGTCGCGCAGCCAGACGGCTGCGACCATCCGCCATGAGTCCACGCAGGTCAGCCAATGAACCCGGTCGCCGCTGAAAAACCGCGTTCGCCGTTGAGCCGTTTCTGGCACAAGTGGCGCTTTCACATCAACGTTCTGCTGTTGCTGGTGCCGCTGGGTTTCATGCCCGAGTATTTCGCCGACGCTGCGCTGTCCCGGGGTGACACCGGCCTGGGCGAACGGGACATCGGCGAAGTCACCGTCGGTCCGTGGAGCCTGCGCCTGGCCGAGTTGCATAACGAGGCCCCGCAGCTCGATGGCCCGGCCGGCTACATGAAGAGTTTCAACGCGGCGCTGTGCGCCAGCTGCCGCGAACAGGTCAAGGCGACTTACCTGCGCATCGGTAAACCGCGCAGCCTGCGCGCCGCCGGGGTGATTTTCGTCGGCACGCCGTACCGCATGAGCGCGATGTTGCCGATCCCGGCCAGAACCACGGCCGACGCGGAACTGTGGATCACCATGGAAGGTTGGGACGGCGCGATGCACCAGGCATCCATTCCTCTGAGCCAGGCCTCCCCCGCCACCCTCGCCTGGCTGAGCACACAAAGAGGTACACCATGATCGACCTTATTCGCCAGGTGAGCGCCGCACTGCTGATGTTCAGCGCCAGCGCCCTGGCCCATAACCCGATATGCGAATGCAAAGCCATCGACGCCGGGCAGATCAAGTGCACGGGTGGTTTTTCCGATGGCAGCGGCGCGCCTGGGGTGACCCTGGATGTGATCGGTTACGACGAAACCATTCTCGTGTCGGGCAAGCTCGGCGCCGATTCGACCCTGACCTTCAGGCAGCCTGAGACCGAATTTTATGTGTTGTTCGACGTGGGTCCCGGCCATGTGGTCGAAATCGATCAGGCGGACATTGCAACCCCATGAGCCGCCTAACCACGCCAATCGTGCGCCGGGCCGGGTCTGAACCTGGAAAAGCCCGCTGACCGCACGATCGATCAGGTTTCTATGCCGGCAGTACCAAGCCTTTGTGCATGGGGATGGCACACAGACCCGCGACCGTGAAGCGCCGGGAACAGGGCCGATAGCCCAGATGCCGGTAGAACCCTTCGCCGGTTCTGGTGCTATAGAGACGCGCCTGCTGCTGGCCCTGATTGATCAACCAGCCCTCGAGGTCTTGCACCAGCGCTTGCCCGGCGCCGCGACGAAACCACTCCGGTTGTACATAACAGAACACCACCTTGCCGTTGCTGGCGGCCATGGCGACACCCACGGGTTTGTCCTGCAACAGGGCAATATTCAGGTACAGCCGTCGGTCGCTCAACCAGGGCTGGATGTGTTCGATGGTTTTGTTGTGGGTCCAGGTGGCGACGGTCAGCGGATTGTTGCGATGGTCGAGTGCACAACCGACGCGGATGGAGCGATCGATGATCCGGCTGATGATACCGGCGTCGGCCGGGGTGGCCTTGCGGATCTGTATGGATGCTTCCATGGCGCTTTGCCCTCAATCCATTGAGTGTGGGCAACCATAGTCCCGCGAGTTCCGGGCGGCCAATGGAGAGAAGTTACTTTTGATGTGCGACAAACAACCTATGGGGCGGGCTTGCCCGCGATGGCGGCGAAACAGCCAACATTGAGATTCAATGTAAGGGCCTCATCGCGGGCAAGCCCGCTCCCACAGGGTCTTATAGTGTTGATCAGACCGGTTGCAACGGCATCGTCAACTCAACCCGCAACCCGTCCGGTCGACTGTCGAAACGCAGGGTGCAGCCGCAGCGCTGGACGATGGCCTGAACAATCGCCAGGCCAAGGCCGCAGCCGGTGCTTTGACCGTTGCGCCAGAAGCGTTGGGTCAAGTGCTGCAGATCGTCTTGAGCAATGCCCGGCCCGTGATCCCGCACCACGAACTGCACGCGATCGCCGCTGGTTTGCAAACTCAACTCCACCGGACCTTCGCCAGAGGTATGGCGCAGGGCGTTGTCCAGCAGGTTGCGCAACGCCGCGATCGACAGCACGGCGGGCATCTGCACCGGGGCGTGCGAAAACCTGGCCGGCACCTCGAACCGGATACGCTCGCGATCACCGCCGGCCGCATCCTGTATCGCCAGTTTCGCCACTTGCTCGGCGCTGCATTGCACGCCGTCATCGAACGACAGACTGCCTTCGACCCGTGCCAGCAACAGCAATTGCTCCAGGGTCCGGTGCAGGCGGTCGGCCCCCTCTTCGGCCCGGGCCAGGGACTGATCCCGCGCGGCACCCTCGGTCATGCGCGCCACCTGCAGGTGGGTCTTGATCGCGGTCAAAGGGCTGCGCAACTCGTGAGCCGCATCGCCGGTCAGTCGACGCTCACGCTCGATGGTCTTGCCGATTCGCTGGAACAACTGATTCTGCGTATCCAGCAAGGGTTGCAGTTCGCTGGGCAAAGGCTGGACCTGCAAGGGCTCGAGCGAATCAGGGCTGCGCCGCATTAGCGCATCGCGCATGCGATTGAGCGGCGCGAGCCCTTGGCCGATCCCCAGCCACAGCAGGCACAGGCAAACGAGCAGCGCTACGCCCACCGGCACGGAAGCGGCCAGCAGGATCGACATGTTCAACGCCTCGCGCTCGATCTGCCGGTCGGCGGTGGTGATCCGCAGATCGCCACGGGCCAAGGTGAAACTGCGCCACGGCGCACCATCGATCATCTGATCGTGGAAGCCCATTTTCTCCGCTTCCAGGGTTTGCCCCGGGTCACTGTGGCTACGGGCAAGAATTTCCCCGCGCAACGAACTGACCTGACAGGCCATGCCACCGGGGATATTCAGTTGTTCGGCGCTGAAATGGGTGCCCTCGCCCTTGCTCGGCACGGGCGGCAATTGCTCCATCAACCCGGCCACCATCCGCGCCGAGGCCACCAGCCGCTGGTCGAGGGAAAACATCATTTGATTGCGCAGGTCGCTGAGCATCCAGGCCGCAGCCAGCGCCCAGATCAGCGCAAACGCGGCACCGAGCGTCAGGCTCAGGCGCAAACGCAAGCTCATCACTTCTGTGGCTCTCCACCATCAGCCGGTCCCAGGCGATAGCCCAGGCCGCGCACGGTCTCGACAATGCCATTGCCGAGTTTGCGCCGTAGGTGATGGATGTGGACATTGAGGGCGTTGCTTTCCAGTTCGTCGTTGAACCCGTAGACGCTGTCCTTGAGCTGCTCGGTCGACAATACGCGGCCACGGTTGTGCAACAGGGCCTGCAACAGCGATTGTTCACGACGCGACAGGTCCACCGGCTGGCCGGCGAGCGTGGTCTCGCGACTGCTCGGGTCATAGGTCAGGGCACCGTGTTCGATCAGGTTGACGCTGCGTCCCGCCACCCGACGCAACAAGGTGTGCAGGCGTGCAGCCAGTTCACGCAGGTCAAAAGGTTTGAGCAGGTAGTCGTCGGCACCGGCCTGCAGGCCGTCGACGCGGTCGGTGACCGAGTCCCGGGCCGTGAGGATCAACACCGGCAACTCCAGGCCGTTGTGACGCAGTTGCTGCAATAACTTCAGACCGTCCTCGTCAGGCAACCCGAGGTCGAGCACCATCACATCGAACTCCGCGACCTTGAGCATCGCCCGGGCGGCGGATGCCGTGGCCACATGCTCCACGGTCAAGCCCTGGGCGGAGAGGCCGGCGACGATGCCGCTGGCGATCAACTCATCGTCTTCGCAAACCAGAACGTGCATGAAAAGCCTCGCAGAAATAAAGCGGATTAGGCCGGCGACCGATTAAGCGGACATTATGCCGCAAGTGCTGCCGCCACAAGGCTGCCAGGGTTAATCATCGGTTAATCGCTACCGCCCATTGTGCTTTTCACTTGTACAGAACCAAGGCTTATTCATGCGTCGTCTGTTTTTACTTTTTTTTCTCCTGCTCTCGGGTCTGGCCCAGGCGGGAACCAATCCGTTTGAGACCAAACCCGACTTTCTTCCGGTCGGCAAAGCTTTCACTTTCACCTCTGAACGCCTGGAATCCGGTGAAACCCAACTGTTCTGGCAGATTGCCGATGGCTATTACCTGTATCAAAAGCGCCTGAAATTCGATGGCTTGCCTGCTGAACAGCATCCAGCGCTGCCGGAAGGCGAAGCTCACAGCGACGAGTTTTTCGGTGATCAGCAGGTCTATCGCCAGGGCCTGGAACTGAAGATTCCCGCCGGTGCCAGCGGCCAGATCAAGGTGGGTTTCCAGGGTTGTGCCGATGCCGGTTTGTGCTATCCGCCGCAGACCCAAGTCGTCGATCTGGGGGGTAAAGTTGCCAGCGTCGCGACAGACGAAGCCGCGGATCAAGCCTTGGCCAATGGCCTGCAGCAGCGGGCACTCGGCTTAAGTCTTCTGGTGTTCTTCGGCCTGGGCCTGCTGCTGGCCTTTACCCCGTGCTCGCTGCCCATGTTGCCGATCCTGGCCGGGCTGATCGTCGGCAGCGGCGCCTCGCCCAAGCGCGGTTTTGCCCTGGCCAGCAGTTATGTGGTGAGCATGGCGCTGGTCTATGCGGCGATGGGCGTGCTCGCGGCGCTGCTCGGTGCGAACCTGCAGGCACTGTTACAGAACCCGTGGCTGCTCGGCAGTTTCGCGGCGATTTTCGTCCTGCTGGCGTTGCCGATGTTCGGTTTCTTCGAACTGCAGCTGCCGGTGGCCGTACGCGATCGCCTGGAAAACGTTTCGCGCAATCAGCGTGGTGGCAGTCTGGTCGGTGCCGGTGTGCTGGGGGCCTTGTCGGGCCTGCTGGTCGGCCCGTGCATGACCGCTCCGCTGGCCGGCGCCCTGCTCTACATCGCACAAAGCGGTAACGCGCTGCATGGCGGGTTGATCCTGTTTGCCATGGGCATCGGCATCGGCGTGCCACTGTTGCTGCTGGTGACCGTCGGTAATCGCTTCCTGCCCAAACCTGGCGCCTGGATGAACCTGCTCAAAGGCATCTTCGGCTTCCTGTTCCTCGCCACCGCGTTGCTGATGCTGCGCCCGGTGCTGGATGAGTCGCTGTGGGTTGGCTTGTGTGGGGCGTTGTTGTTGATTGCGGCGTATAGCGCCTGGAAACAGTCGGAAGGCTTTGGCCGTGTCGCTCATTTGTTCGGTGCCAGTTCGCTGCTGCTCGGGTTGTGGGGCAGTCTGTTGATGATCGGTGCGGCGGGTGGCGCGGATGATCTGTTCAAGCCATTGCAGGTCTATAGCGTCGCCAACGCGCGCGGCGCCACAAACCCGGTCGGCCACGACGCCTTCACCACCATCAAGGACCCCGCCGAACTGCAACGGCAACTCGACGCGGCGCAGGCTCAGGGCCAGTGGGTGCTGCTGGATTACTATGCGGACTGGTGCGTGTCGTGCAAGGTCATGGAAAAACAGGTGTTCGCCAAAGCTGACGTGCTCCAAGCCCTGAGCGACGTACGCTTGCTCCGCCTGGACGTCACCGCCGACAATGCCGCCAGTCGCCAATTGCTTGGCCGCTATAAAGTGCCGGGACCACCGAGCCTGCTGTGGATCGGTGCCGATGGCAACGAGCGTCGCAGCCAGCGCATCACTGGCGAGGTCGATGCCACCACTTTCCTGCAACGCTGGACCACCACCCGAGACGCCCGTTAATGCTGACATTCACCCTCGGCACCTTTGCCATCGCGCTTAACCATCTACTGCTGATCAGTGCATTGGCACTGGCGACATTCGTCGGCTGGCGGGTGGCCAAGCGCGGTGGCGAAAACCCCGAGTCGGTGCTGTTCAGTCTGTTCCTGATCGGCATGCTCGCGGCGCGGATCAGTTTTGTCGCCGTTTACTGGATGCACTATCGCAACGATCCCTGGCAGATCATCGACCTGCGCGACGGCGGTTTCCTCGCCTGGCCGGGAGTAATCGCGCTGGTACTTGCCACGCTGTACCGCGCCTGGCGCCGTCCGGGACTGCGTCGCCCGTTGGGCTTTGGCGTGGCGAGTGGCCTGGCCTTCTGGCTGCTGGCGACGTTCTCCTTGAGCATCTACGAACAAGGCACGCGCCTGCCGGACATCACCCTGCGCAACGCCGCCGGTGAAACCGTGCAACTGGCCGACTACAAGGGCGGTCCGCTGGTCATCAATCTCTGGGCCACCTGGTGTCCACCGTGTCGCCGGGAAATGCCTGTGCTCGAAAGCGCCCAGCAACAACGCCCGGACCTGACCTTCCTGTTCGTCAACCAGGCGGAAAGCATGCAAAGTGTCAGCACTTTTCTGGAAACCCAGGGCCTGAGCCTGTCCAACGTGCTGTTCGACGGCAGCGGCCGTTTGGGCCATGCCGTCGGCTCCATGGCGTTGCCGACTACGCTGTTCTATAGCCCTGAGGGTCGCATGCTGGGCAGCCATCTGGGCGAGTTGTCGCAAGCCAGCCTGGCTCGCGCACTGGAAAATTTCGATACCGCTCCTGCCACCTCTTCAAGGAAACTGCCATGCCCCGCCTCCGCCATCTGCTGACCCTGAGCCTGGGTGCCGCCCTGCTGCACCTGCCATCGGTGCAGGCCGAAGAGCTGCCCGAGGCGATCAAGAAGATCGAAGCCAAAGGCGCGAAAATCGTCGGCCAGTTCGACGCTCCCGATGGCCTGCGCGGTTATGCGGCGCAATATCAGAACCGCGGCATGGCGCTGTACCTGACACCGGATGGCAAGCATGTGCTGCTGGGCAATCTGTACGACGCCGAGGGCAATGACCTGAGCAGCGCGCCGTTGCAGAAACTGGTCTACGGGCCAATGTCCAAGGAGGTCTGGGGCAAGTTCGAGGCGAGCAGCTGGATCGGCGACGGCGACAAGAATGCCCCGCGCATCGTCTACCTGTTCAGCGATCCGAACTGCCCCTACTGCAACCTGTTCTGGGAGCAGGCGCGGCCATGGGTCAAGGCTGGCAAGGTGCAGTTGCGCCACATCATGGTCGGTATCATTCGCGAAGACAGTCCGGGCAAGTCCGCCGCACTGCTCGCCGCCAAGGACCCGCAAAAAGCCCTGGCGGACCACGAAGCCGCTGGCAAGGGCAGTTCGCTCAAGGCGTTGAAGGATGTACCACCGGCGATTCAAGCGAAACTCGCGGCGAACATGCAGTTGATGGAAGACCTGGAGTTGCAAGCCACGCCGGCGATCTTCTACATGGATGACAAGGGCGAGCTGCAACAGCAGCAAGGTGCGCCGTCGCCGGACAAACTGGTGAAGATTCTCGGACCCAAGTGACCTCATCGGCCCCATCGCGAGCGAGCTTGCTCGCAATGGGGCCATTACAACCGACTAGTGTCTCTCGGCTAAAAACCCGAGCAACACTTCAGTGACGAACTGCGGATTTTCCAGATTGGAAATATGCCCCGCGTCCGGCACCCACACACAAGGGCAACCTATCAGCTCGGCCATTTCCCGCGCTTCGCCGGGTGGACGTGGCTTGTCCTGATCGCCACAGATCAACAGCGTCGTCGCGGCGTTCAATTCGCCCAGGCGTGGCAACAGATCCTCTCGGCCAAAGGTGATCCGCCCCATCGGCACGATGCTTTCGCGCAGGCGTTCAGGCGGCAACGCGGCGAGTTTGGCGCGGAAGTCCCGGTACAGTGCCGACTGCGGATCGATGCCCGGACGGAAAAAGATCGGCACCACGATGTCGAGCAATTGCGGCGATATTTCGCCGCTTTCCTCGATCATCTTGAACAGCGAAAAATAGTATTGCCGGGTCGGCTCCGGCTCGACGCCGACATAGGTGTCCATCAGCACCAGGCCGTTGAGTCGTTGCGCAGACGACAACGCCAACCGCACGCCCCACATGCCACCGACCGAAAGCCCCACCAGCGTGAAGCGTTCTATTTCCAGATGATCGATCAACGCCAGCGCCTGACGGGCGATATCATCCAGCGACCGTGTGCCCTCCGGAAGCCGCCCGGATTCACCATGGCCCCACAAGTCCAGCGCAATCACCCGATACTGTTGCGACAACGCAGCAATCTGCGGCGCCCACATGTTCTGGTCCCACAGGTAACTGCCGGCCAGCAGCACCGCCGGGCCAGTGCCTTGATCAATATAGTGAAGGGCTTGTCCGTCTATGGTCAGGAAGGGCATCGGATGACTCCGCTTGAAAAAATGGAGCCGGAAGGCTGAGCTGCTGACGACCGACAGTCAATCGCGAAAATGTACGCGATTGTACAGCGCCTTGCGATCCAGTTTGCCATGGGGCGGGCACACGATAATCGTCGACAGTTCAACGATGTAACGCATTCCGGGGCGGGAAATTCAAGCGGGGTCGGTCAATTCGCGAACTGCGGCGCGCTCTGTGTCGCCGGGACCGGCAACACCGCAATTTTGTACGGATCGAATATCCTCAGCATCTGACCGTTATCCCGCAGCCCTTGCAACAACTTGCCGAATGCCTCGCTGCTGATGGGCGAGGCAGGACGCAGGATCGCGTAATGGTGATAGACCTGATCGATGCGCTCGGACACCAGAAATTGATCGGCGACCTTGTTGTTGCGCAAAAAATAGTCGCTGAGATAGGAACGCGTGACCAGGGCGATGTCGGCGCGCCCGCGCAGCACCATCAGCAAGTTGCTGTCATGGGAATACGTCAGCGTAGCGTTGTAGTTCTGCGCGAGGAATTTGGGATCGGCATTGAAGCCGGCAAATTCGTAGTGATAGCCGCTGAACATCGCCAGACGCTTGCCTGTCAGGTCGGCAAAGTAGTTTTGCTGGCGCACTGGCTGACCTTCATGCTGGCGCTGCGCGACAAAAATCTCGGCGTCTTCCAGGCCCATGTCGACGCTGGTGTGGGGGATGTCCTTCCAGCCCCAGTCGGGGTTTTCGAAGATCGCCATATCGACCCGCCCTTGTTTGAAATCACCGAAACGCCGGGGAATGGAGGTGGGCACCAGGACGAACTGATAGTCGTTTTGCAGGGCGTTGAGCGCCTCGACCAATTGCGGCAACAAACCGGTGTCGGCACCGGACTCCGGGCGCACGGTGTAGGGCGGAAAGTGCGCCGCACCGATACGCACCAACTGTGCAGCCTGGGACGGCAGGATCCATAACGCTACAAGCGCCATCAGCAAAAGCCGCGAAGCCGTCCGAATTGGCGAAGACATCAAAACTACCACTCCAAAAAAGTACTGCATCAATGCATTCAAGCTAGGCGGTTTAACCCAATTAGCCAGTTTCCTGCCGACCAATGCAATCTAATTATTTTTCCCCCAGCACCAGAATCAGCGCCTCGTCGGCCAGTTGATCAAGGCTCATGCTGCCACCGGCGCGAAACCAGGTGGTGGTCCAGGACAGTGCCCCGGTGAGAAAGCGTCGCGTGACAAACACATCACCGCGAATGAGACCGGCACTCTTCGCTTCCCCCAGTACCTGCAACCAGATGTCTTCGTAAATATCGCGCAACGCCAGTACCTTGGCCTGACCGTCCTCGGACAGTGAGCGCCATTCGTAGACCAGCACCGCCATGGCCTCGCCACTGCCGCCCATGATCGACTGCAATTCACAACGGATCAGCGCCAGCACCCGCTCGCGCACGTTGCTGGCGTCGGCGATGGCTGCACGCATCAGCGCGGTGTTGTAGCGAATGGTCTCCTCCATCACCGCCCGCAGGATTTCTTCCTTGCTTTTGAAGTGATGAAAAATGCTCCCTGACTGAATGCCCACGGCACCGGCCAGATCACGCACCGTGGTACGTTCGTAGCCTTTATTGCGAAACAGGTGAGCCGCCACTTGCAGGAGCTTGCCGCGGGCACTGTCCGGATCGGTCAATTGGCCGTTTTCGACCAGTTCGTGCATGACCCTCAGGGCTTTTTGCTCGTCCACCCGTTTTCTCCTACAGTCGAGATCACCGCTAAAACAGCGGGGTTGCGCGGGCAATTTAAGCTGCTGCCCGCAACCAAGCAAGCGCTCGGGCAGAAGTTATTTTAGCCGTTTACAAACCAAGCGCTTGCTTGGTAGTCTCAAGGCACTTCTGTCGGAGGTGGTTATGGAGTTGACTGCGCCAAAAACGATCCGCATCGGTTGCGCCAGCGCGTTCTGGGGCGACACCTCGACCGCCGCCGCGCAACTGGTGGAAGCTGGGCGCCTGGACTATCTGGTCTTCGACTACCTGGCGGAAATCACCCTGTCGATCATGGCCGGCGCACGGATGAAAGATCCCCAGGCCGGCTATGCCAGCGACTTTATCGAAGTGCTCAGTCCGCTGCTCAGCCAACTCTGCGAACAAAAAATCCGGGTCATCAGCAACGCCGGCGGGGTCAATCCACAGGCCTGCGCCACCGCGCTGCAAGCGGCGTGCGACAAAGCCGGCGTTGCACTGAAGATCGCCGTCCTGCTGGGCGATGACCTGCAACCGCAGTTCAAACAGCTGGGTTCTCGCGGCATCCATGAGATGTTCAGCGGCGCGCCGCTGCCGCCCCTGTGCGTCTCGACCAACGCTTACCTTGGCGCACCGGGCATTGTCGAAGCCCTGCGCCTGGGAGCGGACATCGTGATTACCGGGCGCGTGGTCGACAGCGCGGTGGTCAGCGCCGCGCTGGTGCATGAGTTCGGCTGGTCGTGGCATGACTACGACAAACTGGCCCAGGCGGCCCTGGCCGGCCACATCATCGAATGCGGCGCCCAGTGTACCGGCGGCAACTTCACCGATTGGCGCGACGTGCCCGACTACGAACACATCGGATTTCCCATCGTCGAAGTCAGCGCCGACAGCCAGTTCATCGTCAGCAAACCCGAAGGCTCTGGCGGGCTGGTCACCCCGCTGACGGTGGGCGAGCAAATGCTTTATGAAATCGGCGACCCAAGGGCCTATCTGCTGCCCGACGTGGTCTGCGATTTCACCCGGGTCAAACTCGTGCAGCAAGGCAAAAACGCGGTGCAGGTGCACGGTGCGAAGGGATTGCCGCCGACCGATCAATACAAAGTCAGCGCCACCTACCCGGATGGTTTTCGCTGCACCGCCAGTTGCCTGATCGCCGGCATCGATGCGGTCGACAAGGCTCGGCGGGTCAGCGAAGCGATCATCAACAAGACCTCGGAGATCTTCAGCCAGCGCGGCTGGGCGCCCTATAGCGAGGTCAACATCGAACTGCTCGGCAGCGAGGCCACTTACGGCCCCCATGGCCAGCGTCGCGACAGCCGCGAAGTGGTGATCAAACTCGCCGTGCGCCACCCGAATAAACAGGCATTGATCGTGTTCTCCCGGGAAATCGCCCAGGCCGCCACCGGCATGGCACCGGGGCTGACGGGTATTGTCGGCGGTCGCCCCACCGTATACCCGCTGATCCGCCTGTTCTCGTTCCTGATCGACAAAACCGCCTGCACGCTGGAAATTGATCTCATGGGCCAGCGCCATCCGTGCGCCCTGCCCGCCGTCGATATGCTCGACAGCGCCGACTTGCCCGCGCCGCTCGAACCACCCAAACCTGCGGGCATGGCCGACGCCAGCGTGGCGCTGGTCAAACTGGCCGTGGCCCGTTCGGGCGACAAGGGCAACCACAGCAACATCGGCGTGATGGCCCGCGACCCCGAGTACCTGCCCTGGATCGCCGAAGCCTTGACCCCGGCGGTGCTCGTCGACTGGATGAGCCATGTGCTGGACCCGATCCATGGCCGTGTCGAGCGCTGGTATCTACCCGCCACCCACAGCCTGAACTTCCTCCTGGAAAACGCCCTCGGGGGCGGCGGTGTCGCCAGCCTGCGGATCGACCCACAAGGCAAGGCGTTCGCCCAGCAACTGCTGGAAATCCAGATTCCGGTGCCGCAGCGCATCGCCGACCAGGTCAACTAGAGGGCTGCCGCCATGGCCTACGATTCGATTTTCAAAGCCGATTTGTTTGCAGGTTTTACCGTCATCGTCACCGGTGGCGGCAGTGGCATTGGCCGTTGCACCGCCCACGAACTGGCCGCCCTCGGCGCGCACGTGCTGCTGGTCGGACGCAAGGCCGACAAGTTGAAAACCGTCGCTGCCGAAATTACCGAAGACGGCGGCAGGGCCGACTGGAGCACTTGCGATATTCGCGAGGAAGATGCAGTGACGCACCTGGTTGGCGAACTGATCCGCAAGCACGGCCCGATCCACGGTCTGGTCAACAATGCCGGCGGGCAGTACCCGTCGCCATTGGCTTCGATCAATCAGAAGGGGTTCGAAACGGTGATGCGCACCAATCTGGTCGGCGGTTTCCTGATGGCCCGGGAAGTGTTCAACCAGTCCATGAGCAAGCACGGCGGCGCCATCGTCAATATGCTCGCCGACATGTGGGGCGGCATGCCGGGCATGGGCCACTCGGGCGCCGCGCGTTCCGGCATGGACAACCTGACCAAGACCGCGGCGTTCGAGTGGGGTTACGCCGGGGTGCGGGTCAACGCCGTGGCACCGGGCTGGATCGCGTCCAGTGGCATGGACACCTATGAAGGCGCGTTCAAGGCGGTGATCCCGACCTTGCGCGAACACGTGCCGCTCAAGCGGATCGGCACCGAGTCGGAGGTCAGCGCGGCCATCGTGTTCCTGCTCAGCCCGGCGGCGGCGTTTATCAGTGGCAGTACCCTGCGCATCGATGGCGCCGCGAGTCTCGGTGGCCGCGCATGGCCGATTCACAAGGCGACCAACAGTGAGTCGTACAACGGCTTTCACCGTGCGTACCTTCCAGACGTGCTCAAGGATAAGGAATAACCCATGCCGGTGATTCAGTCGCAACTCGATCCCCACAGCGAACAGTTCGCCCGCAATCGCGCGGCCATGCTGGTGGGGATCGAGCAGGTCCGCGAACTCGAGCAGAACCTGTTGAAAAAGGCGGCCGAGGCCAAGCCCAAGTTCGACAAGCGCGGACAATTGCTGCCCCGCGAACGCCTCAATCTGCTGCTGGACCCCGGAGCGCCCTTCCTCGAACTGGCGAGCCTGGCCGGTTACAAACTGCACGATGACAAGGATGGCAGCTCGGCCGGTGGCGGCCTGATCGCTGGCATCGGTTACGTGTCCGGCGTGCGCACTCTGGTGGTGGCGAACAACAGTGCGATCAAGGGCGGGACCATTTCCCCCAGCGGTTTGAAAAAGTCCCTGCGCCTGCAACAGATCGCCATGGAAAACAAACTGCCGGTGATCACCCTGGCCGAAAGCGGGGGCGCCAACCTCAACTACGCGGCGGATATTTTCGTCGAAGGCGCGCGCAGCTTTGCCAATCAGGCGCGGATGTCAGCCATGGGCCTGCCGCAGATCACCGTGGTGCATGGCTCGGCAACGGCGGGCGGTGCTTATCAACCCGGATTGTCGGATTACGTGGTGGTAGTACGGGGCAAGGCCAAGCTGTTTCTCGCCGGCCCGCCTCTGCTCAAGGCGGCGACTGGTGAAGTGGCGACCGACGAAGCGCTGGGCGGCGCCGAGATGCACGCGCAAGTGGCCGGCACCGCCGAATACCTGGCCGAAAACGATGCCGACGGTGTGCGTCAGGTGCGCGAGATCGTCAGCCTGTTGCCGTGGAACGACCGGTTGCCTGCGCTACCGGAACGTCACTGGGAAGAACCGCTCTACCCCATCGATGAATTGCTCGGCCTGATCCCGGATGATCCGAAAAAGCCCTACGACGTGCGCGAGATCATCGCCCGTATCGCCGACGGCTCGAACTTCCTCGAGTTCAAGGGCGAGTTCGACCAGCAAACCGTCTGCGGCCAACTGAAAATCCAGGGCCGCGCCTGCGGCTTCATCGGCAACAACGGCCCGATCACGCCCCAGGGCGCGAGCAAGGCTGCGCAGTTCATCCAGCTGTGCGACCAGAGCCAGACGCCGCTGCTGTTTTTTCATAACACCACGGGGTTCATGGTCGGCACCGAATCGGAACAGCAAGGCGTGATCAAGCATGGCGCAAAAATGATTCAAGCGGTGGCCAACGCCCGGGTGCCGAAACTGACGATCGTCGTCGGCGGTTCCTATGGCGCCGGCAACTATGCGATGTGCGGCCGCGGCCTCGACCCGCGCTTCATCTTCGCCTGGCCCAATAGCCGCACGGCGGTGATGGGCGGTGCCCAGGCCGGCAAAGTGCTGCGCATCGTCACCGAGGCCAAACAGGCCA
Source organism: Pseudomonas mohnii (assembly GCF_900105115.1). Lineage (NCBI taxonomy): Bacteria > Pseudomonadati > Pseudomonadota > Gammaproteobacteria > Pseudomonadales > Pseudomonadaceae > Pseudomonas > Pseudomonas mohnii. Next base: position 5,361,493 of record NZ_FNRV01000001.1, on the reverse strand, counting down.
AGGACGGCCTGGTGCCCGATCCGAAAATGCTCGACATGCTGGAACAGGTCACCGCGCAGAAACTCGACAGTCAGTCCACGGCGCTCTACGGCAGCGCCAATCTATGGGACGACGGCCTGATCGATCCGCGCGATACCCGGACCTTGCTCGGTTACTTGCTGGATATCTGTCACGAGGCCGAGGTACGGCCGCTGCACGCCAACAGTTTTGGGGTCGCACGGTTCTAGGCCGGCGACCAAAGGGAGAACAATAAAATGATTTTCACCCAGGAACATGAAGCCCTGCGCCGCACCGTCCGCCAATTCGTCGACAACGAGATCAATCCCCACGTCGAAGAATGGGAAAAGGCCGGACGCTTTCCGATCCACGAGATTTTCCGCAAGGCTGGCGACCTTGGCCTGCTGGGGATATCCAAACCGGAAAAATTCGGCGGCATGGGCCTGGACTACAGCTACTCGATCGTCGCCGCCGAAGAATTCGGCACCATTCATTGCGGTGGCATTCCCATGTCCATCGGCGTGCAGACCGACATGTGCACCCCGGCGCTGGCGCGTTTCGGCTCCGATGAATTGCGCGACGAATTCCTCCGTCCCGCGATCAGCGGCGAGCAAGTCGGCTGCATCGGCGTCTCCGAAGTCGGCGCCGGTTCCGACGTGGCCGGGTTGAAGACCACCGCGCGCAAGGACGGCGACGATTACGTGATCAACGGCAGCAAGATGTGGATCACCAATTCGCCGTGCGCCGATTTCATCTGTTTACTGGCCAATACGTCGGACGACAAACCGCACATCAACAAATCACTGATCATGGTGCCGATGAACACGCCGGGGATCAGCCTCAGCTCGCACCTGGACAAACTCGGCATGCGCAGCTCGGAAACCGCCCAGGTGTTTTTCGACAACGTGCGTGTGCCGCAACGCAATCGCATCGGCCATGAAGGCGCCGGGTTCATGATGCAGATGCTGCAGTTCCAGGAGGAACGCCTGTTCGGCGCGGCGAACATGATCAAGGGGCTGGAGTACTGCGTCGACAGCACGATCGAGTACTGCAAGGAGCGCAAGACCTTCGGCAGTGCATTGATCGACAACCAGGTCATTCACTTTCGCCTGGCCGAACTGCAAACCGAAATCGAATGCCTGCGAGCGCTGGTTTATCAGGCCACCGAGCAATACATCAAGGGTCATGACGTCACTCGCCTCGCGTCCATGGCCAAGCTCAAGGCCGGCCGGTTGGGCCGCGAAGTCAGCGACAGCTGCCTGCAATACTGGGGCGGCATGGGCTTCATGTGGGACAACCCGGTGGCCCGCGCCTACCGCGATGTACGGCTGGTGTCGATCGGCGGCGGTGCTGACGAAATCATGCTGGGGATCATCTGCAAACTCATGGGCATCCTGCCGGGGAAAAAGAAATGAGCACCTTGCCGGTTTGCCAGACCTTGCTGCTGGAGCCGCATAACGGCGTGCTGCACATCACCCTCAATCGCCCGGACAGCCGCAACGCCATGAGCTTGCAGATGGTCAGCGAACTGCGCGCTGTGCTCGCGGCGGTACGCGATGACCAGACGACCCGCGCCCTGGTCATTGGCGGGGCCGGCGGGCATTTCTGTGCAGGCGGCGACATCAAGGACATGGCCAATGCCCGCGCCCAAGGCCAGGATGCTTACCGCGATTTGAACCGCGCCTTCGGAGCCTTGCTCGAAGAAACCCAGCATGCGCCACAAGTGGTGATCACCGTGTTGCAAGGCGCCGTGCTGGGCGGCGGTTTCGGCCTGGCCTGTGTCAGTGACATCGCCCTGGCCGATCATCAGGCGCAATTCGGCCTGCCGGAAACCAGCCTCGGCCTGCTGCCGGCCCAGATCGCGCCGTTCGTGGTCCAGCGCATTGGTTTGACCCAGGCCCGGCGACTGGCCCTGACAGCGGCGCGATTCGATGGGACCCAGGCGCGGCGGATGGGGCTGGTGCATTTTGTCGAGCACGATCCACAAGCACTGGCCGAACGCCTCGATGAGGTGTTGGCCCATGTGCTGTGTTGTGCGCCGGGGGCGAATGCGGCGACGAAAAAGCTGTTGCTGGCAAGTGCTCCACAACCCTCGGATGAGCTGCTGAACGAAGCCGCGCAGTGGTTCAGCGAGGCGGTGACCGGGGCCGAAGGTATCGAGGGAACGATGGCCTTTGTGCAGAAGCGTAAACCGGGGTGGGCCTCCTGAAAAACATCGCTGGCAAGCCAGCTCCCACGGTGGATTTGTGCCACACACAACCCTGTGGGAGCTGGCTTGCCAGCGAAGAGGCCAGCACTTTCACCGCAAAACCAAGGGAAAAACCCATGCCCGCACTCAAAAAAATCCTCATCGCCAACCGCGGTGAAATCGCCTGCCGCATCCAGCGCACCGCCCAGGCCCTGGGCTACCGCACCGTCGCCGTGTTTAGCGATGCCGACGCCGATGCGCTGCATGTGCGGATGGCCGACGAAGCGGTGAACATCGGCCCGGCTCCGGTGCAACAGTCTTATCTGAACATCCCGGCAATCATCGAGGCCGCCCGGCGCACCGGCGCGGATGCGATCCATCCCGGCTACGGCTTTCTCTCGGAAAACGCCGGTTTCGCCCTCGCCTGCCAGCACGCCGGCATCACCTTCATCGGCCCCAGCCCCGAGGCGATCGAGTTGATGGGCAGCAAACGCCTGTCGAAGATCGCCATGCTCGAGGCCGGTGTGCCGTGCATCAAAGGCTATCAAGGTGCCGAACAGGACGACGCGACCCTGAGCCGCGAAGCCGAACGCATCGGCTATCCGCTGATGATCAAGGCCAGCGCTGGCGGTGGCGGACGCGGCATGCGCCTGGTACACGCGGCCAGCGACTTGCCGGAGCAGCTTCGCACCGCGCGCTCCGAAGCCCTACACGGTTTTGGCAGCGAAGAACTGATCCTCGAACAGGCCCTGATCGAACCACGGCATGTCGAAGTTCAATTGTTCGGCGATCAGCACGGCAACCTGATCTACCTCGGCGAACGGGATTGTTCGATTCAACGCCGCCATCAGAAGGTCATCGAGGAAGCCCCCTGCCCGGTCATGACCACCGAGCTGCGCCAGGCCATGGGTGAAGCGGCGCTCAAGGCAGGGCGCGCGGTGAATTACGTAGGTGCCGGTACGGTGGAGTTCCTGCTGGATGCGCGCGGACAGTTTTTCTTTCTGGAAATGAACACGCGGCTGCAGGTGGAGCATCCGGTGACGGAGCTGATCACTGGGCTTGATCTGGTGGCCTGGCAACTGAATATCGCCGAGGGGCAGCCTTTGCCGCTGCGTCAGGAACAGGTGCAACTCAACGGCCACGCCATGGAAGTCCGGCTGTATGCCGAGGACCCGGCCCAGGGTTTTCTGCCGCAGACCGGGCGCGTCGACGCTTGGGAACCCGCCGCGCAAAACGGTGCACGGATCGACCATGGCCTGATCGAAGGCCAACAGATCAGCCCTTTCTATGACCCCATGCTGGGCAAGATCATCGCCCATGGCGCCACCCGCGAGGAAGCCCGGCGCAAGTTACTGCGAGCGGTGCAGGACACCGTGCTGCTGGGGGTGCAGAGCAATCAGCGTTTGCTCGCCAGCCTGCTGGATCATCCACAATTCATCAGCGGCGAATTCAGCACCGGGTTCATCGCGCAGCATTTCGCCGACCATTCCTGCCTGCACCCACATGTCCCCGGCGCCGAGGAACTGGCAATTGCCGCGGCGCTGTTCTATCAGGCCTCTGCTCAATCGCATCGCGCTCCGCTGGCCGGTTGGCGCAACAACGCCAGTGTGCCGCTCCAGTATTGTCTGGGTTTGGAGGATCAGACGTGGTCGGTGGAGCTGAAGGCTATGCCGGGCAAGGCCTACCGGATTCAGACCGCGACCCGCGGCCTGGATCTGAACATCATCGAGTGCGATGGGCGCTGGGCCACGCTGGAAATCGACGGTATTCGCAAGCGCTATGCCTATCGAATGGAGGCCGGGCAACTGTGCCTGTTCACCCGTCCGGGCAGTCTGAGCCTGACGGATCGAACCCAGGCGCTGGTCAGCAATCAGGTCGGCGTCAGTTCCGGCACCCTCAAAGCGCCAATGGACGGAGCGATCGTCGATGTGCTGGTCCGTGAAGGCAGCCCGGTGAGTAAAGGCCAATTGCTGGTGGTGCTGGAGGCCATGAAGATGGAGCATCCGCTCAAGTCGGGCATCGACGGCGTCCTCAAGCGCTTGCAGGTGCAGGTGGGCGATCAGGTGAAAAACCGGCAGATTCTGTTGGAGGTCGAATAAGCCGCTAGGCGGATCCGCCGGGTTTGGCTACGCTCAAGCCCTATCAGGACGCGGATACCAGGAACCCTGCAATGCCTCACTGGCTGGTCATTGATCTGGAAGCCACCACCGATGAAGGTGGCTGGCCCATCACGGAAATGGAAATCATCGAAATCGGCGCCAGCCTGGTGGACCGCAAGGGCCGGGAGCTGGACCACTTCCAGCGCTTCGTCAAACCGGCACGGCGTCCGTTACTGACATCGTTTTGCCGGGAACTGACCCACATAACCCAGGTCAATATCGATGCCGCGCAGCCATTGGACGAGGTATGGGCATCGTTCGAGCGTTGGCTCGGCCAACATCGCACGCACCTTGAAGGCTGGGCCAGTTGGGGCGATTACGATCGCAAACAGCTGCTTCAGGAATGGCAGCGCCTGCACATCGACAGTGCACTGGCCAAGGTGCACCACATGAACCTCAAGCAGCGCTTTGCCAAGGTCCGACGCCTGGAGCGCCCACTGGGGCTCAATGGTGCCCTGCAACTGGCGGGTTTGCAGTTCACCGGCCAGCAACACCGGGCGCTGGAAGATGCGCGCAATACCGCACGGCTGCTGCCACTGGTTCTTCCCCTTTAGAGAGGTGACTCGGCGTTGGGCCTTGTGCATACTGGCCGGCCCTTTTTAGCCCTTTTCGAGGAATCGCCCATGTTTAAAGTCAACGAGTACTTCGACGGCAACGTCAAGTCGATCGCCTTTGACAACGCTGAAGGTCAGGCGACCATCGGTGTCATGGCTCCGGGTGACTACGACTTCGGTACCAGCCAGCGTGAAATCATGCACGTGGTGTCCGGCGCGTTGACCATTCAACTGCCGGATAGCACCGAATGGGAAACTTTCAACGCCGGCGACCAGTTCAACGTTCCGGCCAACAGCAAGTTCAAGGTGAAAGTGGCTGTCACCACCGCTTACCTGTGCGAATACCGCGGCTAAACCCCGGGTTTCACAGCAGCAAAAAAATGCCCGTGTCCAAGGACACGGGCATTTTTTATTGAGCGCCGTTACTCGAGGATGGTCACAGGCATACCGACTTGCAGCCGGCCATTGCCGTCATTGACCAGATTCTGGCCGAACATCGCGCCATCGGCTTCGGACCGGTACTTCTGCAGGGAGGCCAGGGGTTCGCGATCTGCGCTGCGCTCGCCGGTCTGCGGATCGATGGTGGTCAAAATGCAGCGCGCGCACGACTTGACCACCCGGAACTCGACATCGCCGATGCGAATGCGCTTCCAGCTGTCCTCGGCATACGCCTCGCTGCCTTCGATCACCAGATTCGGCCGAAAACGCAGCATTTCCAGCTCACGTCCGACTTTTTGCGACAGGTCTTCCAGCGATGCCTGGCCGATCAGCAGCAGCGGATACCCATCGGCAAACGCCACCTGATCGTCGTCCTTGCCATAACCGGCCTCGGTCATGCGCGCACGATCCAATGGCACTTGTACCAGGCGGGTCGGTTTGCCAATGAATTGGCTGACCCATGCGCCCGCTTCATCGCCGGCATCGGGCACACGCAGGGTGTCGCGCCAGATGGTGACGCCACGCAGTTCGGCGTCGCTTGCGGGCAAGGCGATATCGATCGGTGAGTGGTCGGGGGCGCTGAGGGTCAGGCCGCCTTCAGCATTCCACAACGCTGACAATTGGCTCATTTGCGCCACCGCACGCTGGGTCAGAAAGCGCCCACTGGCCTCGTCGACCAGCATCCAGCGTCGATCTCCGTCCAGCCCCAGTTTGTCGAGGCTGACCTGCTGCAAAGGCTCACCCTTGCCAGATTTCAACGGATAACGATAAAGCGCGCTCAGACGCAACATGACCTGCTCCCTGGGAGGTAAAAACGCCACCCTATACGAGCTTGATCGCTGAATCAAAGGCCAAAAAACAGTGGGAGCGGCTCGCCGGATAAAGCGACGTCACAGACTCAGCCGACTCCTACAGGTTGTTTGCGGGCGTGTTCAGGCCGGCACGGCGTCGAGCATCAGGCGCTGACGCACCACGTCGACGAGTTTGTCGGGCTGGAACTTGGAGAGGAAATTATCGCAGCCAACCTTCTTGACCATGGAGTCGTTGAAGCTGCCGGACAAAGACGTGTGCAACACCACATACAGGCCTCGCAAACGTGGATCGTTGCGGATCTCGGTGGTCAGGCGATAGCCGTCCATTTCCGGCATTTCCGCATCGGTGAAAACCATCAACAGTTTGTCGGTCATGTTGACGCCGGTATCGGCCCAGCCCTTGAGCATGTTCAGCGCCTTCAAGCCATCGCTGGCAATGTGCATCTTCACACCCAACTGCCCCAGCGTGTCACGCAACTGCGACAGGGCCACATTCGAGTCATCCACCAGCAACACTTCACGACCACGGGCACGCTCCAGCACCGGATCGTCGAGCTTGTCGCGGGATACCTTGGCGTTGTAAGGGACGATTTCCGCCAGGACTTTTTCAACGTCGATGATTTCCACCAACTGATCATCGACCTTGCTGATGGCGGTCAGGTAATGCTGACGACCGGCGCTGGTCGGCGGCGGCAGAATGGCTTCCCAGTTCATATTGACGATACGGTCCACCCCCCCACCAGGAATGCCTGAACCGAACGGTTGTACTCGGTAACGATGATCGTGCTGTTCGGGCCTGGCACCAGTGGACGCATGCCGATGGCCTGGGACAGGTCAATCACCGGCAGGGTCTGGCCACGCAGGTTGACCACGCCACAAACGAACGGGTGACGCTGAGGCATCAGGGTCAGCTTCGGCAGTTGCAGGACTTCCTGCACTTTAAAGACGTTGATCGCAAACAATTGCCGTCCGGCCAGCCGGAACATGAGAATTTCCAGGCGATTCTCACCCACCAGTTGCGTACGTTGGTCTACCGTATCGAGAATGCCGGCCATTCAATGACTCCTGGGCTTGTTCTGATGAATTCACTATTGGAAGGTTATCGGCTGTTTTTGCCGGAGCTTGACCCCTTGCAAAATGCCACGCACAGGCATTGATGTCACATTAACATCATGCTTTACTGGCGTTGTGATTTCATCTGCTACACTCCTGCAACGCGACCACAGCTTTCGCGTTCGGTTCCTTTGCGTAAGGGATTCCCCTAGCATCAATCAGGTAAAACCTGATATTCGCAATATCCAATAGCCATTAATGTGACGCCATTCTCATTGCATGAATGGAGTCAGGCTTGTGTGTGCGATTGCAGGTAAGTGGCCAGCCACCCTTTCGATTACTACTGCCCGCACTCCAGCCGGCTGTAGCGCGATCCCACGACCAAACGGTTACGTCGGGACGCTGTCCGTCCTGATCGACACGCGCGACATCCCCTCATTAGTCATGACGTTGTGGAGATAAGCATGCCGAACAATCGCAATGAATGGGCACAGCGGATCCCTGAATTTCTCGTCGAAGCTGAAACACTCCTGGCCAAGACCGAGGAATGCCTGAGTCATTTGCAACTGATCAGCAATGACAAGGACGCGATCGACTGCATGCTCAGTACCCTCCTCAAGCTGGCCAACAAGGCCGATGCCCTGGCGCTGGCCGCTGTTTCGGAATTCTCCTTACACATACACGGCTTGCTCAATCATGCGCAGAATCATATGGATCTGCATGACGAGGCCCTGAGCGCGCTGAAAGACTGCCTGACACTGATTGCCTGGCAACTCGAACTCATCGACCAGAAAACCGGCCAGCTCAGCCTTGATGAAAGTGAACAGACCACCCTGATTGAAGCGTTTGCCTGTCAGGTTGGACAAAGTCAGTTTCGGCCACCGATTAACTCCAAACCCTTCACAATCATTTCCTATGCTGAACAGAGTTAAAACGACAGAACGACCCGTATTTCTTTTTTTCCCGATGACGACTCAGTAACTTGAGCAAACACACATCGCAACTGGCTATTGCATATTTAAGCGACAACCCCCAACAAATAACTAATCTCCTCGACAGCCGACAGCCTAGGGTTTTGCCTGATATTAAATGACAAAAACCTATAGACAAACGGCCCCCCTGCGCCGACGAAACAGCCTCCTTTTTGCTGGCTGGAGCCAGGGTTTGGACTCGTGTTTCCTGACTCCAACGACATCTATCGCGTACGCGACCAACGGTATCTTAAGTGGTATTATGCCGCCCAATAGTTTGCGTCAAGTAATGGCACCGTGATTGCAGACGGTCGTAATCCGATCAAGTTCCAGACTGGATTCTTAGTCAGAATACGCCCCGTTGAAGTCGATGCCTGATACTAAAAAACATAGACCCGTCAGCTTGCATGACCAGTCTGCCCGCAGCGAACATCCATTGGCTCCATCCGCTATGCACGCCAGCCTCAAGTCCATTGCCAAGTGGCCACCTTCCAGAGAAAATGCAAGTCGGTTCACCCTTGCTCTGTGCGCCGCCTCGACGCTCGGCAATCTGCTGATCTACAGCCTGTCCGCGCATCTGCCACCAGGTTTGCTGGTGCTCAACATAGCGGCATTGGGCTGCGTCTGGATGCAGTATCACCTGTCGCGCAAGTCGATCAAATTCCAGCCTCAGGAGTTGGCCGACCGCTTGCTGCAGGTTCAGGAAAACGAGCGTCATCGACTGAGCCGGGAACTGCATGACGACATCGGTCAGTTGCTGACGGCAGCAAAGCTTCAAAGTGACTGGCTCAGGCGCCGAATGCCGGAAGAACTGCAGGGACAATGCTCGGTGCTCTGCGATACGCTGGACGAAACCCTGACCAAAGTTCGCGATGTATCGGCCATCCTCAATCCCCGACAACTGACCAGCCTTGGGCTGGAAGCCAGCCTGCGTGCACATCTGCTCAAGACGCTGACCAATACGTCGGTACACTGGAGCCTTGAATGCCATCAACGCCTGACGGGCATCCCGGAAGAGATGGCAGTGGCCGCTTTTCGAATCACTCAGGAAGCGATCACCAACATACTGCGACATGCCGAAGCGAAAAACCTTCTGGTCTGCCTCCAGCGCTTGCCGCAAGGCCTGTCGCTGCTGATCAGTGACGACGGCCTGGGGTTTGCGCCGGCTACAGATCCCGGTCGCGAGGGGCAACGTGGTATGGCCGGGATGTCGGAACGGATCGCTCAGTTGGGTGGCACACTGACCGTGACCAGCGAACCGGGCAAAGGCACTCAAATCGAAGCTCTCCTCCCTTGGGCACCTCGCGCGCTCGAACGGGCCAGTACGAAAAAGGTTATACATTGACTTGTAACTTACTTCTGGTGGATGACCACTCGCTGATCAGGGCTGGCGTACGCGCCCTGGTGCTCGACCTTCCTGGCTACGCGGTCATTGGCGAGGCCGATGACGGCTCGCAATTGCTCGCGATGGTCGAGCATCTGTCCCCGGATATCGTGCTGCTGGACATTTCCATGAAGCAAACCGGCGGCGTTGAAGCCTTGCAGCAGCTCAAGCGGATACGCCCACAGGCCAAGGTGCTGATCCTGTCGATGCACACCGACCCGGCACTGATCATGCAGGCGCTGGAATCGGGTGCCCATGGCTACCTGCTCAAGGACACCACAGCCACTGAGCTGGAACAGGCGCTGGAGGCGTTGCGAAACAACGAACGTTACCTGAGCCCGGCCATCGCCCATACGGTTATCAACCAGGCGCTGACCCGAACCCAGAAAAACCAGACTGAATCCGTTGATTCGCACAACCTGACGCCCCGTCAGCTGGAAATCCTTCGTTTGATTGTTCGGGGAAAATCCACCCGGGAAATCGCCAACGGCCTGGGCCTGAGCGTCAAGACAGTTGAAACCCATCGCTCGCAGATCATGAAACGCTTGCAGATCTTCGATGTGGCAGGCCTTGTTTTATTCGCCGTGCGCGAGCAGATCATCAGTCTGGACGATTAACGCTGGCGCCCAACAACGGCGAATGCTCGGGCAAATGCACCCTTAGCGCCCCCGGTCGAGCCGAGAATCGCAGGTTGTCACCTTCCAACGGCTCGCCATCGAGGTTGATGTGCAGGCCTTCGGAGGCCTTGATCTCGACCCAAGGCAGGCGTGCCCGCACGAACATGTTGTCGATACCAAAGCCATCGGCCAGCAGGTTTTTCAAGGTGCCCACCAGTTCCTGCGGTGCCGGCAAAATGCTGATATCGAGCAGACCGTCGTCCGCCAGCGCTTGCGGACATAACACATGGCCACCTCCCGCCTGCCGGCCATTACCGATGCCCAACGCCAACAGCTCGCCACTCCAGTGAAAATCCGGTCCGTGCAACTCGCCATAAGCCGCGTGCAACTCACTGAAACGTGACAGACCCGTGAAGAGATACGCAGCGCCACCGAGGACTTTTTTCAGCTCCTCCGAGGTATTGGCGGTGACCTGGCTGCCGAAACCGCCCGTGGCCATGTTCAAGAACACTTGCCCGCCCACGTCCCCCAGATCGATGGGGCTGGGCGCACGCTCCAGAAGTTCCAGTGCCTGATCCGGCTCCAGTGGAATACCGGCGGCGCGGGCAAAATCATTGGCGGTTCCCAGAGGCATCAGCACCAGGCTGGCCCCGGTCGAATGCGCCGCCATGGCCTCGGCAATATCACGCAACGTGCCATCGCCACCGCCAGCGATGATTTGCCGGTAGCCGGCGGTCAGTGCTTCATCCACCAGCCGCTGTGCGTCACCGGCCTCCCAGGTCACCCGGACAGCCAGTTCCCAACCCTGCTCGCGCTTGCTTTCGACGGCAGCACGCACTGCCTCGTTGAGCGCCTGCTTACCATGCAATATCAACAGCGCCTTGCGTTCGCTCATCGGTGTCACTCCCGGGATTGATTGGCCTATGGGAGATGTTGACCGCGACGCAACCGATAAAAGTCGCAAGAAATTGAATTATTTCCAGTCGAGTCGACTTGAGCCCTATGTAGCAGGATTTTTCTTACAAAACGTGAGGAATCGGCTCAATTGACCAGAAAGTGTGATTGGTCCACTTTGGTGCCTTCGGTTTTTAGTGATCAGCAGCACAAACACAAGGACGTGCCATGCAGAGCCATCACTCCAGCCTATCGGTGTTTCCGGTCGCACCACTCGCAGAGAAACAGGCCAACCAGCCGGCTGAAATCAAAAACAGCATGAAACCCAACGGAGAAGTTGATATGGAACCTCGCGTCACTGAACTGGAAACACGCCTCAAGTGCATCCGAAGGGACATGGAAGACATTCGCAGTGACCTCAAATCCATCAAGCACCGACTCGCCTATTCGGCTGGCGGAACAGCCGTAGTCCTCGGGCTTCTCGGCTGGATCGCCAATAGTCGTTTCGAGCAGCTCGTGACACTGCTTCTGGCGAATTAAAGCCTCATCAACGCAAAACCCGGTTCGATCAACCGGGCTTGCAAGACGAAGATTGTTCACCGGGTCAGCCCAGGACTTCGCTCAACGGTATGAAGTACACACTGTCACCTACGACAAGCGTACGATCCTCGAGCACCTCAACCAGTCCATCGGCCCAGGCGGCGCTGCGCAACACCCCGGAACTCTGGTTCCTGTAGATGATCGCCCGACCATTCTCCAGGCGACCGCGCAAATACTCGCGTCGATTGCCGGCTTTGAGCCAGTCAAATCCTGCCTGTACCTGCACTTTCAACGGCTCGACTTCCTTTACCCCCTGACGACGCAGGAGATAGGGCCGTGTCAGCAAGGCAAAGGTCACCAGGGTTGATGCCGGATTGCCGGGCAAGCCAATGACCGGAACGCCACGGAAGTGCCCGAATGTCAGTGGTTTGCCGGGTTTGATGGCGAGTTTCCACAATGCCAACTCACCCTCTTCCCGCAAGGCAATGCCCAAAAAGTCCGCCTCACCTACCGATACGCCCCCCGTCGAGAGAATCAGATCGACATCCTTCAACTCGCCAAGGCGCGCGCGCGTGGTGGTCAGGTCATCCGGCAGGATACCGGCATCGATCACTTCGCAACCCAAACGCTGTAACCAACTGCAGAGCAACACACGGTTGCTGTTATAGATCTGGCCAGGCCCCAGCGCCTGCCCTGGTTCAATCAATTCGTCCCCGGTGGAAAGAACCGCGACACGAACCTTTCGAATCACGTCCAGCTCGGCACACCCCAGCGAAGCCGCCAGGCCTTGCTCGATCGGCCCCAGACGAGTCCCCGCCGGCAAAATCAGTTCACCGATGGTGGTTTCCTGGCCTTGTGGACGGATGTTTTGCCCAAGGGTCATGGTTTCGGCGAAATGTATTCGCTCATCTGCCTGGATGACCGCGTTTTCCTGCATCTCGACGCAGTCAGCACCCGCCGGTACAGGGGCACCCGTGAAGATTCTGGCACAGGTACCCGGCTGCAATGGTTCGGGTGCCTGCCCGGCAAATATCTTCTGACTGACAACCAACGGCTCACCCGTCCAGTCAGCCAGGCGCAAGGCATAACCGTCCATGGCGCTGTTGGGCCACGGGGGCAAATCAAGGGTCGACACCAAATCGTCCGCCAGCACACGGCCTTGCACCTGCGCCAACGGCAAGCGTTCACGCTCATGAATCCGGGAGTTGTCGGCCAATTCCAGCAGGCGTGCCAGCGCCACCTCGACCGGCATCAGGCTGCCGGTCTTGCCCGGTTTACCCACGGGATTCACAGGGTGCCGCCTGTTTCAAATGAGCCACGAAATTACAGGGGCGATGGCGCGAGTCCAGTTGTTCGGAAAGAATGCCATCCCAACCCGTGCGCACCGCATTGGTCGAGCCTGGCAGGCAGCAGACCAGCGTCCCGTTCGCCAGACCGGCCAGGGCGCGGGACTGAACAGTGGAGGTGCCGATGTCCGCCACCGAAATCTGCCGGAACAACTCACCGAAGCCATCGACTTGTTTATCGAGCAGGCAGCTCACCGCTTCCGGGGTGCTGTCGCGACCGGTAAAACCGGTGCCGCCGGTGATCAGCACGACCTGCACCACATCATCGGCAATCCAGTTGGCGACTTGCGCGCGAATTTTGTAGAGGTCATCTTTAAGCAATACCCGGGAGGCCAGGTTATGGCCGGCAGCCGTCAAGCGGTCGACGAAGACCTGGCCTGAGGTATCGGTTTCCAGGGTACGGGTATCGCTGACAGTCAGCACCGCAATGTTGAGCGGCGCGAAAGGTACATCAGCCTTGGCTTTCATAGGCTCGTCCAGTTGTAGGAGAAACAGCCCGGTGTTATATCACAGCGCCTCATTTTTTCGCCGCCCTCCCATGTCTGATGGAGAACCGCCATGACTTCGAATCAGTTGCCGCCCTGCTCCATTCTGCTCCTGGCAGGCGGTCGCGGCCAGCGCATGGGAGGGCAGGATAAAGGGTTGCTGGACTGGCACGGTGAACCGCTGATTGCACATCTGCATCGCAAGACACGGCCACTGAGCGATGACCTGATCATCTCCTGCAACCGGAACCCGGAAAAATACGCGCCTTATGCCGATCAACTGGTGCATGACGACGAAGGTGACTTTCCCGGGCCGTTGGCCGGCATTCGTGCAGGATTGAAAGCCGCTCGCCATACACATCTGCTGGTCTTGCCGTGTGATGTTCCACGCATCGATGCCGCCCTGCTCAACAGCATGCGCGGAACCGCCAACCAGCATCCCGACAAGCCGTTGATGCTGCGCCATGGCGAGCACTGGGAACCTCTACTGTGCGTCATTCCCGTGGCACTTCGCGCTGACTTCGAAAGCGCCTGGAACGACGGCGAGCGCAGCCCGGGCCGACTTATGCGCAAACTGGGCGCTACCGCATTGCAGTGTCCTGATAATGATCCACGCCTGGCCAATCTCAACACACCGGAACTGTTAAGCGCGCACAACACTGTGTCAGACTGAACCTATCAAGGAACTTGCACGTTCTGCATACGTCTCAAGCTCAGTAACCAAAAGAATTCATTTTCGGAGATACACCCATGACTCAACGGATCCTGGCCACTTTCACGCTCGCACTGGGCCTCGCTACCCTGGCCGGTTGCGCGTCGCCTGCAGTGATCACCTTGAACGACGGTCGTGAAATCCAGGCCGTCGACACGCCACACTATGACAAGGATTCGGGCTTCTACGAATTCGAACAACTGGATGGCAAACAGACCCGCATCAATAAGGATCAGGTTCGTACCGTTAAAGAGTTGTAATTCGCGCAGCGGACACCGGATACAAGAATGCCCCGACTCGTCGGGGCATTTTTTTGTCCGCATCAAATTCATGAAGCCGAATCGGATTGACGCGATTACGGATTCGGTTCGTTGCTCAGCTTATCCGCGCGTGACAGGGCTTGCGTAGCTTCGGTAACGCATTTCGTGTTATCCCCGGCAAGCTTGGACGCTTCGGCACTGGCCAACAACCGCCTGATTTCCATGGTGGTGTTTTCAGAGGTGGCTGGCAGGCTCGTGACTTTGTCCTTGAGCTCCTGAAGCTTGGCGGTGCATAGATTGTTGTCTGCGGCGAATGCAGGAGAGGCCAACATTGCAGCGCAAATGAATATTCCAGCGAAAGCGGTACGTTTCATGGGGGTTTCCTTGCACGATAGGTCTCGGTGCTACCGGGCGATCCGGCTGCTATGCCGAGGTCGTTGAAAGCCAAGATCGCGAGGCCTTATCAACTGACTGTAGAGCGGCCCTTAAATTCGATATTTTTTGCAGGCACGGCTAAATAAAACGCCCTGGTTCATCACCATTGAAGGGTAATGGCGCTCTCGAACTCTCGTTCCTGCCCCGTGACCGGGTCGACAAATTTCAGTCCTTGGGCCAGCAACTTCAAAGGATTGGCGTAGTCATCCTCGACATCCTTGAGCACCCGGGGATAAAACGGATCATTACAAATGCTCGCACCCAGCGCCGTCATGTGTACCCGCAGCTGATGCTTCTTGCCCGTCACCGGGTAAAGTCCATAACGCCAGAGATCCCCGTTTTTCTCCCTGATCTCGACGGCTGTCTCGGTATTGCTGGCGCCCGGCCCTTCCTGCATGCGGAAAAAAGGCTCGCCATCGACAAGACGGCTCTTGTGCACCAAGGGAAATGAGAGATCAGGCAATGCCCCGGCAATGGCCTCGTACCGTTTCTCGATCTGCCGCGCAGGAAACAACGACTGATACGCCGATCGGCTCTGCGGGTTGGCAGAAAACAACACAAGCCCCGCGGTATGCCGGTCAATTCGATGCAAGGGCACCAGGTGCGGGTTATCCAGGCGACGAATCAACCGTCTGAGCAAGGTCTGCTCCACATACTCCCCCGCCGGAGTCACAGGCAGAAAGTGCGGCTTGTCTGCCACGACCAGATGCTCATCCGCGTACAAAATCGACTCGACCACCGGGATCGTTTTTTCGTCCGGTATTTCGCGAAAATAGTGAATTCTCAGGCCTTCCCTGTAAGGCAGATCAACGGTGATCGGCGCACCTTGCCCGTCGAGGACGCGGCCGCGGGCAATTCGATCCAGCCATTGTTCACGCCCGATGGCACTGAAGTGCTCGCACAGGCAGTCGAGCACGGTCTGCCACGGGCCGGGGGGCAAATAGAGCGTGCTCGCCTGGTGGTGTGCAGCCGAAAAAGTTGAAGTGGACATACGAAAGCTCTAACCCTCAATGCAGGGCGGCATTATCCGACAGAGACAGGAGTGAGCCTAGAAGAGATTCTCAAGCAGGAATCTGCTTGCGCGCCGCGGCTTCTGTGTATTCCTTGAGCCAGCGCAGCACATCGACCGCTTCCCAGCGCGCCGGGTCATAAAGCGCATACAACAAACCCTGGTAGCCCACGACGTCCAGTTGCCGGTGATAGCCAGCGCGCTGAAACAAGGCTTCGATTTCTGCAAAACAGGTATTGAAATGCAGTTTGTTGAAGGGTGTTTTGCCTTCCGTCACCAGACCATCAAGACGCAGTTCGAGAACCGCTTCGCGTACTACGTCCACCGACATCCGGTTCACGCTGCTTTTCAATTGTTCGACATTGACCACGATTCATCCCTCTCACGCCCGGGCTCGCCTGCTCAAACCCTGAAGTCAGGGGTGACAAGGTCGGCAATCCGGATAACTGTATGCGCATACAGTATCCGAATCGCATTGATTAAGCCAAGGGGATCATTCGCGAAGATCGACAGGCGGGAACAGGCCATCGCAAAAAACGCTTATCGCAGGAACGCCACCACGTCATCGGCACTGAACGGCCAGCCTAGCTCCGCGCCATTATCGACCCGCCGTAAAACAGGAATGCGCAGACTGTAGGCTTCGAACCAGGTTTCGTCCTCAGCGATATCCACCAGTTCCACCAGCAAGCCGCGCTCAACAAATTCCATCAGCATGGCTTCGGCCACTTCACAGAGATGGCACCCGAGGGTGCCGAACAACTGACATTCAGGAAGCATGAGCGCTCAACCTAAAAAATGAAGTGCTTATTCTAGGCCTGCCCCGAAAAGCCGTCGAGCCATTGAATCCTCTGCCTTGAAACGTGAATTTCAGCAGTCTCAATCCTGACTGACGGCACCAATCTTGTGTACCGACAAGTCTGCACCGTAATACTCCTCCTCCTGGCTCAACCGCAGACCATGGAGCGCCTTGATCACGCCATACACCGCAAAACCACCGGTCAATGCCACGCCAACGCCCAACGCGGTACCAATTAACTGGCTGATCAGGCTCACCCCACCCAACCCACCCAGTGCACCCTGACCGAAAATACCGCAAGCAATACCGCCCCACGCGCCACACAGGCCATGCAGGGGCCAGACACCCAGCACATCGTCGATATGCCACTTGCTTTGAGCGGCAGTGAAACACCAGACGAACAACGCACCGGCAATCGCACCGGTCACCAGCGCGCCCACCGGGTGCATCAGGTCGGAACCGGCACAGATTGCCACCAGCCCGGCCAATGGGCCGTTGTGCAGAAAGCCAGGGTCATTGCGCCCGACGATCAATGCCGCCACGGTGCCGCCAACCAAGGCCATCAATGAGTTCACCGCCACCAATCCACTGACACCTTGCAGGGTTTGGGCGCTCATGACGTTGAAACCGAACCAGCCGACAATCAGGATCCATGAACCCAACGCCAGAAAGGGAATGCTCGAAGGCGCGAACGCCACCAGGCGTCCTTCGCGATAACGGCCATTACGCGGCCCCAGCAACAGCACCGCCGCGAGCGCCAGCCAACCGCCCATGGCATGGACCACCACAGAGCCGGCAAAATCATGGAAACCTGCGCCAAAACGTTCCAGCAACCAGGCCTGCAAGCCAAAGTTGCCGTTCCAGATCATGCCCTCGAAAAAGGGATAGACGAACGCTACGATCAAGGCGGTCGCGCACAACTGCGGGACGAACCGGGCGCGTTCGGCAATGCCCCCGGAAATGATCGCCGGGATCGCCGCCGCAAAGGTCAGCAGAAAGAAAAACTTCACCAGGCCATAGCCGTGATCGGCATTGATCACCGCGGCCGGTTGCATGAAAGTGACGCCGTAGGAAATCCAATAGCCTATAAAGAAGTAAGCCAGGGTTGAAACGGCGAAGTCGCTGAGGATCTTCGACAATGCGTTAACCTGGTTTTTTTGGCGAACCGTTCCGACTTCAAGAAAGGCAAAACCGGCGTGCATGGCCAGTACCATGACGGCGCCGATCAGTATGAACAATGTATTGGAGCTATGGACCAGACTGTCCACAGCACTTTGCAGATTTTCCATGGATTTGGCAGACCTTTAAGGCTGAAAAAAGCACCAAAGCAGTTCGTGCGGGCAATCCATGCACCAAGTTGTGACCTTCCCGCATCGAGCAGGTCACCCCAATGAACCGATTTGGCGCACAGGGTTCGTCATGGCCAACGATGACCGGGACAATTTCACGGGTTTTGATTGTTTGAGTTAACGTTTTACTGAAATCATGCCCAGCGACAGCGCAACGGCGCAGACTGACGCACCACGACATAGCAAAAGTTGTACCAGTCATTTGTACTGAACCTTCACCCAAGGCTCATACTCGAACGTTTCAGAAGCCACTTATGGAGATCACCCATGGCCAGCATCAAGGCAAAGACTGCTCAAGAAATCCTGATGAGCGATTTTCAGACTCTGGTCAACGACACCGAACGGTTGCTCGAACACACCGCCACCCTGGCCGGTGATCAGGCCGACGAGCTGCGCGACCAGATCCACGACAGTCTGCTGCGTGCCCGCGAAACCTTGCGACTGACCGAAGACTCCCTGCGTGACCGCGGCAAGGCAGCCGTCACTGCCACCGAAGACTATGTCCAGGCCAACCCATGGCAATCGGTCGGGATCGCGGCCGGCGTCGGCTTCCTGATTGGCCTGCTGGCGACGCGGCGCTGATATGGCAATCGGTGAATCCGGTTCGTCCGAGACGGGGCAAAGCTCCTCACCGCGGCGCCTGGGCGCTGCATTCCTGGGCCTGCTGCACAGCCATGTCGAGCTGTTCGGCATCGAACTGCAGGAACAAAAAGCCCGCACCGTAAGCCTGTTGCTGTTTGCCGGGTTGGCGCTGGTGTTTGCGTTGCTGTTGCTGGTAGGGTTGTCGACGCTGGTGCTGATCCTGTTCTGGGACACCTATCGTCTGCCGGCCATCATTGGGCTCTGTGTGTTTTACGCCCTCGCCGCCCTCTTCTGTGGCCTGCGCCTGAAAGCGGCGATCTTCGATGAGTCCTCTCCCTTCCACGGCACTCTGGAAGAGTTGGCCAATGACCGGGAGCGCCTGCTGCCATGAGCCTGCCTGAACTGCCTCGAAACAGCACGCGCACAGAGATGCGCAAGGCGCTGATTCGCCTGCGCATGGAAATGCATCGCCAGGAAATCCGCCACGAGTCCGCGCAACTGCTACAACCCCTGAACCGTGTGCGCGGGATGACGCAAAGCCTGCAGGACGGCTTCGGCATCAAGCACGCTCCGCTCTGGGGCGTAGCCGCCGTAACTTTGCTCGGTTTCCTGACCGGCAAGGGCGCAAAAAACGGCGGAGGGCTGAGCAGCCTGACCCGGCTGGTTCGGCTTGGCACCACATTGGTGCCCCTGATCAAGCTGATCTTGCAAGGCTCATCGCGTAAACAGTAAACCATCGCTATCTGGCTGCATTCTTGCAACACGCACGGGCTGAGCCTCTTTATAGAGGGGTTCAGCCCTGTTCGCCCACCCGGTGATCAGGCTCATTCCAAAAACAAGATCTGCTAAGGAGGCCTCGTGATCGACGGGCAACCGCTCGCTTGCTTTCAACCGTTCATCGATACCGCTACGGGCCGTATCGCGGGTGTTGAGGCACTGGGTCGACTGCGGCAAGCCGACGGTCAACTGGCGTCAGTGGGTCCGCTGTTCGCCGACCCGCGAACAAACGCCATCGTCCTGCGTCGGCTGGATCGCCAATTGCGCGATGACGCCTTGAGGCGTCTGCATGAAGCGCCTTCCGACTGGTTCATGAGCCTGAACATTTCACCCCGCTGGATCAGCCGCCTGCGTCCGGACCAGCCGCTGCCGAGCCTCAAGCAACTGAGCAGTCAGGGGATCGATCCACGGCGAATCGTCTTCGAGATCACGGAACTGGGGGGCGATATCCAGCGTCTGGCCCAAGTGGTGACGCGTTACCGTCAGGCCGGCGCACGGATCGCCATCGACGATTTCGGTGCCGGCTACTCCCAACTCGATCGCGTTCTGGCGTTGCAGCCAGACATTCTCAAGCTCGACATGCGCCTGTTCCAGGCGGCGGCGCTGGGTGGGCCCAGCACTGACGTGGTCAAGGCCCTGGCCTTGATGGCCGAGAAAACCGGTTGCTGGATCATCGCCGAAGGTGTGGAAACCGAAGCCCAACTGAATTTTGCCCTGGAATGCGGCTCACGCTACGTGCAGGGTTTTCTGTTTGCCGGGGCGCAAGAGGACTTCTTCGCCACCGACGCCTTTGTCGAGCGCTTTGCACAACTGCGCCAGCGTTATGTTCAGCAAAAGCTGGCCGAGCGTGGTCGTTTGATGAACATGCGCCAGCAACTCGGCGAACTGATGGCGATCCTGCAAGCCTGGGCACAAAACCGCGCCCCGCTCAGTGCCCTGCCCCAACTGGATGCCTTTCCCTGGCTGTTGCGCTTCTATCAATGCGACCGGCACGGAACCCAACTGACGCCAAACCTTGAATGGCGCAATAACGGCTGGGTCGCCGATGACCGTTATCTGGGCCACAACTGGTCGTGGCGCCCCTATTTCTATCATCTGTTGGCCGAGGGCTGGGATGAGCGTCGACTGACCCTTTCCAACACTTACCGCGACGCCACCAGCAATCAGTACTGCCTCACCGCCGGGCAATTTTTCGACAATGGCGAACGCTTGCTGCTGATCGATATCGATGCCGTCGGGCTCTAGGAGCCGGGACCGCCCGGCGATGGCGACAGCTGACTCGACGTTGCAGCGCCCGCTGCACCACCATCGCCGGCCGGTCTTGCACCTGCAGGTAGGCGTGTTTTTCCCTTGCAGGTCCTGATGCGAACCGGGAAGCTAAAGCAATCAGTCACCTGACGGAGAGAACCAGCCTTGGATTGGCACACCCTGCTTACCCGTGAACGCCTTGGAAAACCGCTGCACAGTCCGGAAGAACTCGGGCGCAGCCCCTTTCACAAAGACCATGACCGCATCATTTTTTCGGGTGCGTTTCGCCGCCTCGGGCGCAAAACCCAGGTTCATCCGGTTTCGAGCAACGACCATATCCACACCCGTCTGACCCATTCCCTTGAAGTGAGCTGCGTCGGTCGATCACTGGGCATGCGTGTCGGCGAAACCATCCGCGGCGCCCTGCCCGACTGGTGCGAACCCAGTGACCTCGGGATGGTGGTGCAATCAGCCTGCCTGGCACATGACATCGGCAATCCGCCGTTCGGGCATTCCGGTGAAGATGCGATTCGGCACTGGTTCCTGCAAGCCGCCGGCCGTGGCTGGCTGGACGCGATGAGCGAAGCGGAACGAAGTGACTTCCTCAATTTCGAAGGTAACGCCCAAGGTTTCCGAGTGCTGACTCAGCTTGAGTATCACCAGTTCGACGGTGGGACGCGTCTGACCTACGCGACCCTGGGCACCTACCTGAAGTATCCATGGACGGCCCGGCACGCCGACTCGCTGGGTTACAAAAAACACAAATTCGGTTGCTATCAGAGCGAGCTGCCGCTACTGGAGCAGATCGCTCACAAACTCGGCCTGCCGCAACTCGAAGAGCAACGCTGGGCGCGTCACCCGCTGGTGTATCTGATGGAAGCCGCCGATGACATTTGCTACGCGTTGATCGATCTCGAAGACGGCCTGGAAATGGAGCTGCTGGAATACACCGAAGTCGAGTCCCTGTTGCTGAATCTGGTGGGCGATGACCTGCCGGAAACCTATCGCCAGCTTGGTCCGCAGGATTCTCGCCGGCGCAAACTGGCGATCCTGCGAGGCAAAGCCATCGAGCATTTGACCAATGCGGCGGCCCGGGCCTTTGTCGAGCAACAGGACGCACTGCTGGCCGGCACCCTGCACGGCGACTTGGTAGAGCACATGCACGGCCCCGCCAAACGCTGCGTTCTGAACGCCAAGGACATGGCGCGCAAGAAAATCTTCCAGGACAAGCGCAAGACCCTGCACGAAATCGGCGCCTACACCACGCTGGAAATCCTGCTTAACGCTTTCTGCGGCGCGGCACTTGAGCAACACGGCGGTCGGACGCCATCGTTCAAGAGTCGGCGGGTTCTCGACCTGCTGGGCAACAATGCACCCGACCCCAACGGCCCGTTACACGCGTCGTTCCTGCGCATGATCGACTTCATCGCCGGCATGACCGACAGCTATGCCAGCGACATGGCACTGGAAATGACCGGTAGCTCTAGCCACTGACAGGAACAGGGACATCAGCCATTACGCCCCCCTTAATGGCTGATGTCCCCCGAAAACTGCAAGTGCGCTCAAGGTTCGCGGAAATCCCCTACAGCTCCTGTCGAGTGAACTGATCGATTTATCCGCGTTTCCCACGGAACAATCACGCCTACTTTGTTCGATAGAAAAAGCGTGAATAATATGATCAAAGACAATCTGCGCATCTTGTTGGTGGAAGATCACCCGTTTCAGCTCAGAGCCACTCAGTACCTGCTCGAGAGTTACGGCTTCACCCAGCTCACCACCACTGACTGTGCCCAAGGTGCATTGCAACTAATGCTCACCGCCACACAACCGTTCGATATTCTTTTGTGCGACCAGTGCCTTCCCGATCTCTGCGGCCTTGATCTGGTCAAATTTGCCAGTCATCGAGGGATGATAAAACAGGCAATACTTCTAAGTAGCCTGACACCCGCTGAACTGGACCAACTTAAACACATGGCAAACACCCATGGACTCCCGTTGCTGGGCTACTTGATCAAGCCTTTGAAACAATACGAATTCAGAAAATTATTGACCCTGATCCCATAACAAAAAATCCAAAAAAACCAGCGCCGAATATTACAACTAAACCTCAACAACGTTTATTGATCCTTATAAAAAACCTAGTTGACACGTAGGCCCATTCCTTTTTGCATGTAGGAACATTCCTATAATGGTGCTACGACTACCTCAGTTCATACGTCACCTCAACTATCTGAGCTAAGGTGCGCGCTTTATTTGAGCTTGCATGGAATTTTATTATGAACTCCGTTTTTATTGTCGACGATCACCCTGTCATCCGACTTGCCGTCCGTATGCTACTGGAACACGAAGGCTACGAAGTCGTTGGCGAAACTGATAATGGGGTCGACGCCATGCAGATGGTTCGCGAATGCATGCCCGATCTGGTCATTCTCGACATCAGCATTCCCAAGCTGGATGGCCTGGAAGTACTGGCCCGCTTCAACGCAATGAGCACCCCACTTAAAACATTGGTATTAACGGCACAATGCCCGACACTTTTCGGTATTCGCTGCATGCAGTCCGGTGCTTCTGGATATGTCTGCAAACAGGAAGACCTGAGCGAACTGATCAGTGCCATTAAAGCAGTATTGTCAGGTTACAACTATTTCCCAAGTGAAGCGCTCAACCCGGTTCGCGGCGATGAAGCGCGTTACGCCGAACTCGAACTGTTCAAGTCAGTAAATGATAGGGAACTGATGGTATTGCAACTTTTTGCCCAAGGCCGCACCAACAAGGAGATCGCCAAAGGCATGTTTTTGAGCAACAAAACTGTCAGCACTTATAAAAAACGTCTCATGCAAAAGCTCAAGGCCAAATCCCTGGTTGAACTTATCGAAATGGCAAAACGTAACGCTTTGGTGTGAGAAACAGGATGCTCAGTCGTTTAAAGGATTTTCTGATACTCACGACAGCAGGCTTATGCTTGAGCACCTCATTGCTCGCGGCGCAGGACGGTGAGGATTACGTCTTGCTCAGCCGCATGACGGCCGGAAATCTGGAAGTCCAACTGGATCCATCGCAACGACAATGGGTCAGGAACAAAGGTGAATTGGTTCTGGGTACCTCAGCACCGGATTATCCACCGTTCGACCTGACCCTCAGCGGCCACGACTATGAAGGCTTCACTGCCGATTATGCGGGCATACTCGGCAAGGCCACGGGCTTGCCCATCAAGGTTCAACGCTTCTCATCCCGGGGAGCCGCAATCGAAGCACTCAAAAACGGCGAGGTTGACTTGCTCGGCACCGCCAATGGATTCGAAGCAAGCAATGCCGACATCGTATTGTCCATGCCCTACGCGGTGGACCAACCGGTCCTGGTGACACGCGAAGGCGAAACCCGATCACTGACTGACGGCCTTGCCGGTCTGCGCCTGAGCATGGTGTATCACTATCTGCCGCTGGAGGAGGTCAAGGCCCTCTACCCGAAGGCGATCATTACATCCCATCCCTCCTATCAGAATGCGATCAACGCCGTAGCCTTCGACCAGGCGGACGTGTTTCTCGGCGATACCATTTCGACCCATTACATGATCAACAAGGGCTACCTGAACAACATCCGCATGGCCAACTTCGGCAAACACGAAGCCCACGGATTCAGTTTTGCGGTGCACAAGAACAACCCGGAACTGCTCGGTATCATCAATACGACGCTCATGGCGATCCCTGTCAGCGAACGAGAAAACATCGCCAAGCGTTGGAGCGCCGGCAGCGACATCCTGCTCACCGATCACAAGCTGGAGCTCAGTTACGGCGAAGAACGCTGGCTGGCGCAACACCCGGTGGTCCGCGTAGTCGTCAATGAAGCACTCGCGCCACTGACGTTTTTCGACAGTGACGGCAACTTCCGCGGCGTTGCCGCCGACTTGCTTGAACTCATCAGGCTGCGCACCGGTCTGCGCTTCGAGATCCAGCGCAGCCGAAGCGACAGCGACATGATTCAGCGGATCAGAGACAACCAGGCCGATCTGATCGCCGCACTGCTGCCCAGCGCAAAACGGGAAAGGCTGCTGAATTTCAGTCGACCCTATCTGCAAAACTCCAATGTCCTGTTGACGCGCAAAGCTGCAGACAGCCCTGCCAATCTTACGCAGCTTCATGACAAGCGCGTGGCCATCGCCCAAGGCAATCCACTGATAGATTTTTTGCGTACCGAGTTCCCGCAGATAAAACTCATCAAAATGCCGGACACGTTCAGTGCCGTGGAAATGCTTGCCGAGGGCCAGGCAGAAGGTGCAGTGAGCTCTCTGGTGATCGCCAACTACTTCATCTCATCGCGGCTCTTCGAGCACAGCCTCCAAATCAGCACCACCATCGGCACAGAGCAAGCGGCATTCTCTCTGGCCACCGGCCGCAACGCCAAGGAACTCAATGACATCCTCAACAAGGCGCTGTTGAGCATCTCGCCGGAGGAACTGGGGATTATCAACAGCCGCTGGCGTGGTTATTCAGCGTCCTCACAAAGCACCTGGCGCACCTATCATCGGGTGTTCTATCAAATCGTCATCGGCGCAGGCGTGCTGTTGTTAATTTCCATGGCCTGGAACGCAAACATGCGGCGCCAGATCAATCAACGCAAAGCGGCCGAGCGTGCATTGAACGATCAATTCGAATTCATGCGTTCACTGGTCAACGGCACGCCACATCCGATTTATGTACGTGATCGCCAGGGCCTGCTCCAAAGCTGCAATGACAGCTACTTGCAAGCCTTCAGTGCAAAACGCGAAGACGTCATTGGCAAAAGTGTCATTCAAGGCACTATGAGCAACGCCTTCGAAGCCCGGGAATATCAGGCCGATTATCAGCGCGTCGTGGCCGAGGGCATACCCCTGATTCTCGATCGTGAACTGCACATCGGTGGACGCCGGTTGACGATCTATCACTGGATTCTCCCCTACCGTGACTCTTGCGGTGAAGTGCAAGGCATCATCGGTGGCTGGATCGACATCAGCGAACGGCGGCAACTGTTCGATGATCTGCGTTGTGCGAAAGAGCGCGCCGACGAAGCCAACCGGGCCAAAAGCACATTCCTGGCCACCATGAGCCACGAGATCCGCACCCCGATGAATGCAGTGATCGGCATGCTCGAATTGACGCTCAAGCGTATCGAACAGGATCACCCGGATCGTCCAGCCATCGATGTGGCGTACAACTCGGCAAAAGACTTGCTGGAATTGATCGGCGACATTCTCGACATCGCCCGCATCGAATCGGGGCACTTGAGCCTGAGCCCGGAGCGTGTCAATCCGCAGGAAATCGTCGCGTCAGTAGCACGTAACTTCGATGGGCTGGCCCACCAGAAAGGACTCGAATTGCGGCTGGAGTTCAACCCGGCCAACCCACCGATCGACGTCCTGCTGGACCCGTTGCGTTTCAAGCAAGTGCTGTCCAACCTGGTCAGCAACGCCATCAAGTTTACCGAGCACGGTCAAGTCAGGATTATCGTCAATCTGCAGCCGTCCGCCGAGCCGGGCCAGGTACGAATGCAATTGCAAGTCGAGGACAGCGGTATCGGAATCAGCGAACAGGATCAGCAACGCCTGTTCGAGCCTTTCGCTCAGGCCGATAACGCCGGACAGTCCGCCAGGGGCGGCACCGGGCTTGGCCTGGTGATCAGCCGCGGTTTGTGCGAAAGGATGGGGGGCTGCCTGCAGTTACGCAGTCAGCCGGGGCTGGGCACTCAAGTGGGCATTACCTTGCACCTGCCCACATTGCCACGTGAACCTGGGCCGAAAATGGTTGAAACAGAAACACCCGCGACATTAACTCCCTTGAATGTACTGGTAGTCGATGATCACGCGGCCAATCGCCTGCTCATGTGTCAGCAGCTGGAGTTTCTGGGCCATCGATTCAGCGTCGCTGAGGATGGTCAGGCAGGATTCGAGGTATGGAAAGCCGGCACCTTCGATCTGGTCATTGCCGATTGCAACATGCCAGTCATGAATGGTTACGAGCTAGCCCGCGCCATTCGCCGCCAGGAATGCCGAACGCAACAACGCCCGTGCACCGTACTGGGATTTACGGCCAATGCACAGCCGGAAGAGATTCAACGTTGCAAACAAGCCGGGATGGACGATTGCCTGTTCAAACCGCTGACCCTGACGGCCTTGAGTCAATGGGTTGAGGGCATGGAGCCCATGGACCTCGCCCCCGTTTTCAGCCTGCAAGGATTCGAGCTGATGACGGGAGGCAATCCCGCACTGAACCGACGATTGTTGACCGAACTGATCAATAGCAATGGTCTGGACCGACAAAGCTTGCTGGCGTTATCCGGGTCCACGGATCCGCAGGTTTTTCTCGATATCGCCCACAAGATCAAAGGTGCCGCCCGAATCGTTCAAGCCTCCCGATTGATCGACACCTGCGAAGCGCTCGAAGCGGCCTGCCGCAGCCTGTTCGAGCCAGGCAGGACGGCCGAATGCTGCAAGGCCATCGAGAGCGCCATGCTCGAATTGGACCAGGCATTGCTGCAGCAAATTGGGCAAAACGACGGAAGCAAAATCACAGAGCCTTAACTATGCTTGGACGCTGAGCAGTGCGTTAACCATCATGGAGTGAACTGCATGCCCAACCCACTGCGCCCGGATCAACGGCGGTTTCCCCTGCACGTTCATATCAGTGTGATGTTCACCCTGCTGTTGTTGCTGACCGGGGTGGTGTTGGGCATTTTCAATTACCGTCAAACCACGCAGATCATTCTTTCCAGCAGCGAAAAGCTCTTCAATCGCATCGAGCAGGATGTCCGCCTGGATCTGCAGGCTACCTACGAGCCGATTCGCCATCTGCTCAGCTTGTTGGTGCTCAACCCCGCCGTGCAAGGTTCCGACCTTCAGCAACGCCTGGCGCTGCTCAAACCCTTCAGTCAGTCGCTGCGGGATAACCCGGATCTGGCATCCCTGTATCTGGGCTATGGCAATGGTGATTTTTTCATGGTTCGCCCGCTGCGCGCCCCTCAGCTGAAAACGCTGCTCAACGCCCCGGAAGCAGCGGCTTACCAAGTGTGGAGCATCGAGAGAGACACCCGCGGTCAGGCTCATTCCCAATCGTTGTTTTTCGATCAGGACCTGACCTTCATCGGTCGTCACGAAGACCCCGTCGACACCTACGACCCACGTAGCCGCGCCTGGTTTTCCAGCGCCAGCCGCGACAGCACCCAGATCACCACCGAACCCTATGTTTTTTTCTCTACCCACAACGTCGGCACCACGCTGGCCCTGCGCAGCGGCGACCATGCCGTGATGGGCGCCGACCTGACCCTGGAGGAACTCAGCGCCACCCTGGCCAAACATGTAGTGACGCCCGCCACCGAGATCGTGCTGTTCGATGCCCAAGGCAATGCCATCGCGTATCCCGACAGCAGTCGTCTGATCGTCGACGACCAAACGGCGCGTCTGATCAAGGCCGCCGACCTGAGCCCCAGCCTCGGCGCTCTGCTCAACAGCCCCCCCGCGGGCAATCGTTTGAATGTCGGCGGTCGCCAATGGATCGTGGCCCGCAGCAACATGCAGGAAGGCGGTCCCCAAGGTCTGCAGTTGGCACTGCTGGTGCCGGAAGACGAATTGCTGACCGATGCCTACCGCATGCGCTGGCAAGGTGCGCTGATTACTCTGGCGACACTACTGTTGTGCGTTCCTCTGGGTTGGCTGACGTCGAGGGTGTTGGTCAAACCCCTGCGCGCGTTGGTACAGGAAGCGGATGCGATTCGCAGCTTCGACTTCAATTTCCCGGTTTCCCGTCGCTCCCCGGTGCTGGAAGTCGATCAACTGAGCGTGTCGATGGCGCGCATGAAAGAAACGCTGGCAAGCTTCTTCCAGATCACCGACAGCCTGAGCGCCGAGACCCGTTTTGCGCCGCTGATGGAGCGGGTGTTATTTGAAACCGTGAAAATCGGCCAGGCCCAGGCCGGTCTGATTTACCTGCGCGAAGGAGACGGTGATCGCATGGAGCCCCAGGGTCTGGTCATCAATGACACCGCTGAAACGCTGTCGTCATTCGATATCCACGGGCATGATCTTCAAGACCCGAAAACTCCAGCCTGGATGCAACAGCTTTCGACCGCCGACAATGTCGTCAGCCATTTCGGCTTCGAACAGGCGGGGGATTTGCAAAAAGTGTTGCTCGCACTGGCTTGCCCTCGGGTTCATCTGATCGGTATCCGCTTGCACAATCGTCATAACGAAACCGTGGGCCTGCTGGTGTTTTTATTGGCCGACAGCGGTAACCAGAGTGACTTGGAAAAACTCCGGCCCGACCGTATCGCGTTTCTGCAGGCAGTGTCCGGTGCGGCAGCCGTGAGTATTGAAAGCCAGCGCCTGCAAGCCCGACAAAAAAACCTGCTGGATGCCTTCATTAAACTGCTAGCCGGCGCGATTGACGCCAAAAGCCCCTACACCGGAGGGCATTGCCAGCGAGTACCGGCCCTGGCACTGATGATTGCCCAGGCTGCCGCGGCCAGTCAGGATCCAGCCTTCAGCGGTTATCGCCCCACCGAGGATGAATGGGAGGCGCTGCACATTGCAGCCTGGTTGCATGACTGTGGCAAGGTCACCACACCTGAATACGTCGTCGATAAAGCCACGAAACTGGAAACGTTGAACGACCGCATCCACGAAATCCGCACCCGTTTCGAAGTGCTCAAGCGTGATGCCTGGGTCCGCTATTGGCAAGCCGTTGCAATGGGGGGGGACGAGCAAGACCTGTCGCTATTGCGCGATGCCACGCTGACGGCGCTCGATGATGATTTCGCCTTTATTGCCCGGTGCAACCTTGGCGGTGAAGCGATGGCAGAAGCCGACCTGCAACGACTACGCAGCATTGGACAACGCACCTGGACCCGAACCCTGGATGACCGGTTGGGCGTTTCCTGGGAAGAGAACCGGCGGCAGGAACGCACCCCGGCACCGACATTGCCGGTCAGCGAGCCGCTGCTGGCGGACAAACCCGAGCATTTGTTCGAACGCATCGACGCCGAACTCATTGGCCCGGACAATCCCTTGGGATTCAAGCTCGATGTGCCGCGCTACAAATACAATCGCGGCGAGCTCTACAACCTGAGCATTACCCGAGGCACCCTGACGAACGAAGAGCGCTACATCATCAATCATCACATGGTGCAGACGATCCTGATGCTCAACCACCTGCCCTTCCCCGGCCACCTGCGCAACGTTCCGGAAATCGCCGGAGGCCATCATGAAAAAATGGACGGCACCGGTTATCCCAAACGCTTGAAGCGCGAAGACATGAGCCTGCCGGCGCGGATGATGGCGATTGCCGATATTTTCGAGGCGCTGACCGCTGCCGACCGCCCCTACAAGAAAGCCAAATCCCTGAGCGAAGCGCTGGGCATCATGGCCAACATGTGCCGGGACGCTCACCTCGATCCGGAATTATTCGGGTTGTTCATCAACGACCACATCTATCTGCGGTACGCCGAGCGTTTTCTTAACCCACGGCAAATCGATGCGGTCGATGCGTCAAGCCTGCTGATCAAGGCAGGCTTGCGGGTTTGATCAGCAATCGGTCAGGCGCAGGAAAATCGCTGCCAGTTGCTCGATGCCGGCCTGATCCTCTGCGGTGAAACGCGCCAGTTTCGGGCTGTCGAGGTCCAGTACGCCGATCAAACGACCGTCCTTGACCAGCGGCACGACCAGTTCGCTGTTCGATGCGCTGTCACAGGCGATATGCCCTGCAAACGCATGCACGTCTTCGACCCGTTGACTCTGCAAGGTCGCTGCCGCTGTTCCGCAAACGCCGCGGCCGAACGGGATCCGCACGCAAGCGATCTGCCCCTGAAACGGGCCCAGCACCAGCTCTTCATTGCGATTGAGATAGAAGCCGGCCCAGTTCAGGTCATCGAGCTGATTGAACAGGAAGGCCGAAAACTGTGCGGCATTGGCGATGAAGTCCCGCTCGTCCGCCAGCAACGACTCAAGCTGCGCGTGCAGCATGCCATAGCCTTCGAGGCCCTGGCCGCTCTTGTGTATATCGATCATGCCTTGTGCTCCAACAGTTTCAGCCCAACCCAATAGCGGGCAAATTGATACGCGCAACGTCCGTTACGATTACCGCGCCCGGTGGCCCAACGCACCGCAAGGATGTCCAGTTGCTCGTCGCGTTGCCACTTGAGGCCGGCCTTGTCCGCCAGTTGGCCGATCCAGTGTTCGACCACGTTGAGGAAATGCTCCTGGGTGAACGGATAGAACGACAGCCACAGTCCGAAGCGGTCCGAGAGCGCGATCTTGTCTTCCACCGCCTCGCTGGGATGCAGTTCGCCGTCGACTCGCTTCCAGTTTTCGTTATCGCTTTCCTTTTCCGGCACCAGGTGGCGACGGTTGGACGTGGCGTATAGCAAAACATTATCCGGTGCCTGCTCAAGCGAACCGTCGAGTACGCTCTTTAGTACGCGGTAATCACCTTCGCCCGACTCGAACGACAGGTCATCGCAGAACAACACGAAACGTTGCGGCAGTTTGGCGATTTGTTCGACGACTCGCGGCAAATCGGCCAGGTGATCGCGCTCGATTTCGATCAGACGCAAACCCGCCTTGGCGTGCTCGGCCAGCAAGGCGCGAATCAGCGAGGATTTACCGGTACCGCGCGAGCCCCAGAGCAATGCGTGGTTGGCCGGCATGCCATCAAGGAACTGTTGGGTATTGCGCCCCAGTTGCTCCACTTGGCGATCGACGCCTATCAGGTCGGAAAGACGCATGTCGAGACTGACTTCCAGGGGCAACAGAAAGCCGCTGCGACCCTCACGCTGCCAGCGCGCCGCCAGGCTCTGAGTCCAGTCGATGGCATGCCGAGGGGTGGGCAACAGTGGCTCGATACGAGCCAGAACGGCATCGGCGCGTTCAAGAAAAGCATTCAATCGGGAATCCACGTCTTTTCCTCGGGCACGTTCACAGTAATGATGGCGATACAGCGACGAAACATGGTGGTCGATGAGCGGTTAGCCCCGTGTGCAAGGGCTCGCCAGGCACATCGGAATCCATGCATGATCGACTATGCTTGAGCAGCGAAGGGAAACGGAAGTGGTTCAACACCCCATGGACATTAAATTCACCAACCGACTGTCTTACAAACAGGCGCGGCTTACCGTGCTGGTCGGTTTCATTCTGGGCATGCTGCTCAGCCTGCTGCAAATAGGCATCGATTATGCCAGTGAAGACGCTTCCATCA
Organism: Pseudomonas mohnii; assembly: GCF_900105115.1. Taxonomy (NCBI): domain Bacteria; kingdom Pseudomonadati; phylum Pseudomonadota; class Gammaproteobacteria; order Pseudomonadales; family Pseudomonadaceae; genus Pseudomonas; species Pseudomonas mohnii. The sequence continues at coordinate 5,329,671 of NZ_FNRV01000001.1, read as the reverse complement.
ACCGCGAAATACAGTCTTTACTGGAAATCAGCCACAACCCCGCGTCCCGCATCGCCTATAACATTGATGCCGAACTGGCTCAGGAACTGACACTGGGCCTGCTGCGCTCACCCGCAATCATCGGCGCGAAACTGACGGACAACAACGGCAACGTGCTGGCCAACGTCAAACGCCCGGGCTTGCAAAGCGGCTATCGGGTGCTCAGCGACTTCCTGTTTGGTGCCGATCGCCAGTTCGAAGACCGCTTGTATCTGGATCACTTGCCGAACGAATCCCTTGGCACGCTGCAACTGGACGTCGACACTTACTCCTTCGGCTACCGTTTCCTGCGTCGGGCCGAGGTGACCCTGCTTAATGGCTTCGCCCGCAGTCTGATCCTGTCGGGCATCCTGCTGGCGCTGTTCTACGTGATGCTGACCAAACCATTGGTGCGCCTGATCCACGAACTCAGTGGCCGCGATTCGCGCAGTATGGAGCCGACGTCACTGGAATGTCCGGCGGGGCACGCCGACGATGAAATCGGCGTACTGGTGAAAGTGGCCAACCAGCAGTTTGAAAATGTCGCCACCGAAATCCAGCAGCGGCGCAACGCCGAAAACCGCCTGACCGACTATCTCGGCCAATTGGAAAACATCGTCTCGGCCCGCACGGCGGAACTCAAGGCGATCAATGCGCGGCTCAGCCAGTCCAACCAGGAACTGGAAACCGCTCGCAGCACTGCCCTGGACATGGCTGAAGCACGCTCGGCGTTCCTGGCCAACATGAGTCATGAAATTCGCACGCCCCTCAATGGCCTGCTGGGAATGATCGCGCTGTCCCTCGATGGCCCGTTGAATCCCGAGCAACAGCAACAACTGTCCATCGCCCATGACTCGGGCAAGGTTTTGGTGGAGTTGCTCAACGATATCCTTGATCTGTCGAAGTTCGATGCCGGTCAGTTGGAACTCGAACACATCCCGTTCGACCTCGCCTCGCTGATCGAAGACACCGCCAACCTGCTGTCGCAGAACGCCGCGCCGAGTGTCGAACTGACCTGCCTGATCGAACCGCAGTTTCCGGCGCTGGTGCTCGGCGATCCGACCCGGGTCCGGCAAATCGTCAGCAACTTGCTGTCCAATGCGCTCAAATTCACCCGATTCGGCCGCGTCGATGTGCGTCTGTCGACCTCTGACGACGGCGTCAGAATCGAGGTCTGCGATACGGGCATCGGTATCCCGCAGGACGCACAAGTCAAGATTTTCCAGCCCTTCACTCAAGCCGGTGCCGGCATCACCCGGCAATTTGGCGGCACCGGGTTGGGGCTGGCCCTGACCTACAATCTCTGCGAAGCCATGCAGGGCCGCCTCACCATCAGTTCGGAAGCGGGTTTCGGCAGCCAGTTCTGCGCAGAATTGCCACTCCCCCGTCACACCCGGGCACTCGCCATCCCGGCGCTGCAAGGCAGAGTGGTTGCAATCACTGCGGCCAGCAGCGGTTTGGCGGAATTGCTCGGCAGCTTGTTGCCAGGATGGGGGGTTGAATATCATCAGTGCGCCATCGATGACCCATTGACCGGATTGGCGCCCGATGTGCTGATTACCGATTGCCCCGAATGCCTGTTCAACCTGCGTCCCACTTTCACCGCGCCAATTTTGCTGGTGACCGCTTACGGCAGTTTCATGCCCAGCGATCAGGTCAGCGCCCTCGCCCCCCTGCAACAACAGGCACGCCCCTTGGCACGCAACGCACTGCACCAGACCTTACGACGAATCCTTCAACCGGATACCAGCATCGTCAATGCCCCCCATATCAACACCCACTCACCGCAACGACGCGGACGGGTGCTGCTGGTTGAGGACAACCCGGTCAACCAACTGGTGGCCAAAGGCATGCTCGGGAAACTCGGCTGCGATGTCACCGTCGCTGCCCACGGTGCCGAGGCGCTGGATCAACTGGAGTACAAGGAATTCGATCTGGTGCTGATGGACTGCAACATGCCGGTGATGGATGGCTATGAAGCCAGCCGGCAAATCCGCCGCAGCGGACGCTGGCCACAACTTCCCATCGTCGCCCTGACCGCCAACGCCATGTCCGAGGAACGCGAACGATGTCGTGCTGCAGGTATGAGCGACTACCTGGCCAAACCCTTCAGCCGGGAAGAACTGGCTGCCTTGCTCGACGTGTGGATCCCCCTTACGACAGTGTCTTGATTTGCCCCAACAGATGATCGAGGCCATCGCGCAGCTGATTCAATCGATCCAGATCCACACCGCTGTCGCAAAGCAGGCGAGCCTTCAGTGGCCCGACCCGATCGCGCAGCGCCAGGCCGGTTGGCGACAGGCTCAGGTGCACCTCACGCTCATCCCGCGCCGAGCGCTGACGCTGCACAAGTTGCAACTGCTCCAGGCGCTTGAGCAGCGGAGTCAGCGTGCCCGAATCCAGGGCCAGGCGCTCGCCCAGCGCCTTGACCGTCGGCTGTTCGGGTGCTTTTTCCTGCCATTCCCACAACACCAGCATGACCAGATATTGCGGATAAGTCAGACCCAACTGATCGAGCATCGGCTTGTAAGCACGAATCACTGCACGGGAAGCGGCGTATAGCTTGAAGCAGAGCTGGCTGTCGAGATTCAGCGAATCGACTGACAAGCTGTTCATTTGAGCAAGGCTTCAATCTCGCGGCTCAGGTCCTGCGGCTTGGTCGCCGGGGCGAAACGCTTGACCAACTGGCCGTCCTTGCCGATCAGGAACTTGGTGAAATTCCACTTGATGCCCTGAGAGCCGAGCACGCCCGGCGCGCGCTTTTTCAACTGGACGAACAGTGGGTGAGCACCGGCACCGTTGACGTCGATTTTCTTGAACAGCGGGAAACTCACGCCGTAGTTGAGCTCGCAGAACTCGCTGATCGCTCCTTCGTTGCCCGGCTCCTGCTTGCCGAATTGATTGCAGGGAAAGCCCAGCACGACCAGGCCTTGATCCTTGTAGGTCTGCCACAGCTCTTCAAGGCCCTTGTACTGAGGCGTGAAACCGCACTTGCTCGCGGTATTGACCACCAGCACGGCTTTACCGGCGAAATCCGCCAAGGTCTTTTGCTCGCCCTTGATGGTGGTGCAAGGGATGCTCAGCAGGTTATCGCTCATGTTCGAGGTACCGATTGAAGGGAAGTGAACATAAAGTAGCGAGCAATTGAATTGCGTGCAATTTAATTAATCAATCGACGCTGCTCGTTCGGTAGAACCCGAACCTGCAGGCGCTGGCTTGTCAGCGCCTGCAGGGCATCCCCACGCCCCGGTTCAGTCTCGAGGGACGAGGTCCAGGCACACCGAATTGATGCAATAACGCAGGCCGGTCGGTGGCGGGCCATCTGGAAATACGTGTCCCAGGTGCGCATCGCATCTGGCGCAGACCACTTCAGTGCGGATCATGCCGTGGCTGACATCACGAATCTCGATCATGGCGCTGTCGGCGATCGGTGCGTAGAAGCTTGGCCAACCGCAGCCGGAATCGAATTTGGTCGCGGAGTCGAACAGCGGCTCGTTGCAGCAGATGCAGTGGTAGACACCGTCGGTCCTGGTGTCGTTGTACTTGCCGGAGAACGGGCGCTCGGTGCCCTTGAGCCGGCATACGTTGTACTGCTCCGGATCGAGCATGGCTTTCCACTCTTCCAGGGTTTTTTCCAACTTTTCCATCGTCACACCTCAGCAGCTGAAAAAGCCCGATCTGTATCTTTTCCACGGATCGGGCGGCACGTATGATTGCGCCTCGTCAAACGCCAGTCTGGCAGCCAGACCACGCGCATTCAAACGGATTTATGGGTGCTGCCTCTCAAGGCTTCAGACCTGTGATTACGCAGGATTCCCAGTACGGTTGGTCATTCGCCGCCTGGATCGTTCATTTTCGGGAACACATCGCCATGCAGGTCAGCAAATCGAACAAGCTCGCCAACGTCTGCTACGACATTCGCGGCCCAGTGCTCAAGCACGCCAAACGCCTGGAAGAGGAAGGCCATCGCATCCTCAAGCTGAACATCGGCAACCCGGCGCCCTTTGGTTTCGAAGCGCCGGACGAAATCCTCCAGGACGTCATCCGCAACCTGCCCACCGCCCAGGGTTACAGCGATTCCAAAGGCCTGTTCAGCGCACGCAAGGCCGTCATGCAGTACTACCAACAGAAGCAGGTGGAAGGTGTCGGCATTGAAGACATCTACCTGGGCAACGGCGTTTCCGAACTGATCGTGATGTCGATGCAGGCCCTGCTCAACAATGGTGACGAAGTGCTGGTCCCGGCGCCGGACTACCCGCTGTGGACCGCCGCGGTCAGCCTGTCGGGCGGAAGCCCGGTGCACTATCTGTGCGACGAGCAGGCCAACTGGTGGCCGGACCTGGCCGATATCAAGGCCAAGATCACCCCGAATACCAAGGCGCTGGTGATCATCAACCCGAACAACCCCACCGGTGCGGTGTACTCGAAAGAAGTGCTGCTGGGCATGCTGGAACTGGCCCGCCAGCATAATCTGGTGGTGTTCTCCGACGAGATCTACGACAAGATCCTGTACGACGACGCCGTGCACATCTGCACGGCGTCCCTGGCGCCAGACCTGCTGTGCCTGACCTTCAACGGTCTGTCCAAGTCCTATCGGGTGGCCGGCTTCCGTTCCGGCTGGATCGCCATATCCGGCCCCAAACACCATGCCCAGAGCTACATCGAAGGCATCGATATGCTGGCCAACATGCGCCTGTGCGCCAACGTGCCGAGCCAGCATGCGATCCAGACCGCACTGGGGGGATATCAGAGCATCAAAGATCTGGTGTTGCCGCCAGGACGCCTGCTGGAGCAGCGCAACCGCACCTGGGAACTGCTCAACGACATTCCGGGCGTGAGCTGCGTCAAGCCGATGGGCGCGCTGTATGCGTTCCCGCGCATCGATCCGAAAGTCTGCCCGATTCACAACGACGAGAAATTCGTCCTCGACCTGCTGCTCTCCGAGAAGCTGCTGGTGGTGCAAGGCACGGCCTTCAACTGGCCATGGCCTGACCATTTCCGCGTTGTCACCCTGCCGCGCGTGGATGATCTGGACATGGCCATCGGGCGCATTGGCAACTTCCTGAAGTCCTATCGCCAATAAGCGGATTTTCACCGTGCGACGCCCTGACGGGTCGCACGGTGATTCATTCAGCAACATATGCTTGCGTCCTGCGGCTCACCGACGTATCAACCCCACACCTGTACGCACTTGCCGGGCTACGACTAGCGGCTACGGGGCTCGGGGCGTCCAATGACCTACAAACTCTTCCTGCCGAACCATCGGAAATGCCCTTCAAGCAGCTAAGCTGATGCCGTAAGACACAGTTTGAAATAGTCACTTGGTTGAATACCCCGGTGCAGCACCTTATATACCCCGCAGTACGCTACATCTTTAGCAAAAGGAGATTTCTACAACCATGATGCGCATCCTGCTGTTTTTGGCCACTAACCTGGCGGTCGTGCTGATTGCCAGCATCACCCTGAGCCTTTTCGGCTTCAACGGGTTCATGGCGGCCAACGGGGTTGATCTCAACCTCAATCAGCTGCTGATTTTCTGTGCGGTCTTTGGTTTCGCCGGTTCCCTGTTCTCGCTGTTCATCTCCAAGTGGATGGCGAAGATGAGCACCAGCACCCAGATCATTACCCAGCCACGCACTCGTCACGAACAATGGCTACTGCAAACCGTCGAGCAATTGTCCCGCGAAGCCGGGATCAAGATGCCCGAAGTCGGGATTTTCCCAGCCTACGAAGCGAACGCCTTCGCCACCGGCTGGAACAAGAACGACGCTCTGGTCGCGGTCAGCCAGGGTTTGCTCGAACGATTCTCGCCCGATGAAGTGAAAGCCGTACTGGCCCACGAAATCGGCCACGTGGCCAATGGCGACATGGTCACGCTGGCACTGATCCAGGGCGTGGTGAACACCTTCGTAATGTTCTTCGCACGGATTATCGGTAACTTCGTCGACAAGGTGATCTTCAAGAACGAAGAAGGTCAGGGCATCGCCTACTACGTGGCGACCATCTTCGCCGAACTGGTGCTGGGTATCCTCGCCAGCGCCATCGTCATGTGGTTCTCGCGCAAACGCGAGTTCCGCGCCGACGAAGCCGGTGCACAACTTGCCGGTACGGCTGCGATGATCGGCGCCCTGCAACGCTTGCGTGCGGAACAGGGGCTGCCCGTGCACATGCCGGACACCCTGAACGCTTTCGGCATCAACGGTGGCATCAAACAGGGCTTCGCCCGCATGTTCATGAGCCACCCGCCGCTGGAAGAGCGTATCGATGCGCTGGCTCGTCGCCGGGGCTAAGAGACTCCGTGGCAAACAAGAAGGCCCGCAGTGATGCGGGCCTTTTTTTGGGTCTTCACGGATTACCGGGTGGACACCCGATACACCCGCTCCTCAAGCCGGGTAACCCCCGCCTCCAGAAATTTCCCGCTCTCGCTCAGCACATCCTGATCCTCCAGGATTTTTAGCGACCATGCCTGGCCAAACAATCGCTGCACTTCGTCATCCAGTACGGCAAACGGTGGGCCGTCCATTTGAGCCTGGTCATAATCGAGGGTGATCAAAAGCCCATGGCAATCCTTGGGCAGGATCCGCTTCAAATGCGTGGCATATTGCTCGCGCATTGATGGCGGTAGCGCAATCAATGCGGCCCGGTCATAAAGCGCAGAGCAATCAGCCACATCGCCGGCTGTCAGCTCGAAGAAGTCACCGCACCAAAGCTCGATGGAGCCTGCGCGATAAACCTTGAACGGCCCCTGCTCGCTCACAGCGGGGTCAAAGTGATGCTCACTGAAAAAGTCCTCGATGGCTTTTTCCGACAGTTCGACGCCCAGAACCTCGTGCCCCTGATGAGCGAGCCACAACACATCCAGACTCTTCCCACACAAGGGCACCAGAACGCGACTGCCCTCTTCCAGGCCCAACGCTGGCCAGAACCGTTGAAGATAAGGATTCACTTGCGGCAAGTGAAAGCCGATCTGATTCGACGCCCACTTCTTGTGCCAAAACTCCGGCTGCATAAGTAACCCCAAAAATTCGATCAAAACACCCTAAAACTTATATTAGATTTAGATCAATGATCTGACAGAAGATGGTGCCATCTTAACTCTCCGGAGCTCGTTCATGTTCCCCAGCCTGTACATATCCCATGGTTCCCCGATGCTCGCCCTGGAACCCGGTGCCAGCGGGCCTGCCCTGGCTCGCCTGGCGGCCGAGTTGCCAAAACCCAAAGCCATCGTGATTGTTTCCGCGCACTGGGAAAGCAATGAACTGTTGGTCAGCGGTAATCCACGACCTGATACCTGGCATGATTTCGGCGGTTTCCCTAAAGCCTTGTTTGAAGTCGAGTACCCGGCACCCGGCGATCCACAGCTGGCAGCCGAAGTCGTCGAACTGTTGAAGGCCAGTAATCTTCCCGCCCGCATCGATTCCAACCGACCTTTCGATCATGGTGTCTGGGTTCCGCTGTCATTGATGTATCCGCAGGCGGACATCCCGATTGTTCAGGTTTCACTGCCAACCCGTGGCGGCCCTGCCCTGCAGGCCCACGTCGGACAGGCGCTGAGCAGCCTGCGCCAGCACGGCGTACTGCTGATCGGCTCCGGCAGCATCACCCATAACCTGCGAGAACTGGATTGGCATGCCGGCCCTGAGAGCGTGGAGCCGTGGGCACAGGCGTTCCGGGACTGGATGGTCGAAAAGCTTGCGGCCAACGACGAGGCAGCCCTGAACGATTATCGCCAACGGGCACCAAATGCCGTGCGCAATCATCCCAGCGATGAACACCTGCTGCCGCTGTACTTTGCCCGCGCGGCCGGGGGGGATTTCAGCATCGCCCACCAAGGATTCACTATGGGTGCACTGGGCATGGACATCTATCGTTTCGGCTGACCGGTACACCAAGTCGCCCTGCCATCCGGACAAAAAAAATCCCCGAACCAGTCGGGGATTTTTTATGTGCGATCAATCAGCCCGAAAGCGGATCAATCTTCGCGGTAGCGACGCAGCTTCAACTGCTTACCGGCAACGCGAGTGTCCTTCAGCTTGGTCAGCAGACGCTCCAGACCATCTTCCGGCAGCTCAACGAGGCTGAAGCTGTCACGAACCTGGATGCGACCGATGGCTTCACGAGCCAGGCCACCTTCATTGAGGATGGCGCCCAGCAGGTTCTTGGCCGCGATACCATCACGCGCGCCCAGCGCGGTACGGCAACGAGCACGACCTTCGGCCAGAGGCATTGGTGCGCGACGCTCGCGGTCACCACGCTCAGGACGATCACCGGAACGCTCTGGACGATCGCCACGCGGTGCGTTGTTCGGCACCAGTGGACGCTCTTTCTCGATAGCGGCCAGGTTCAGCGCTTGACCGTTGGTAGCCTTGCGCAGCAGGGCTGCGGCCAAGGCACGCGGGCTGCAACCGATATCGGCAGTCAGGCGATCCAGCAGTTCACCATGGGTCGATTCAGCTTCAGCCACCAGCGGCGACAGGCTGTTGGTCAGTTTCTTGATGCGCGCATCCAGAACGGCTTGAGCGTCCGGCAGGCGAACTTCGGCAACTTTCTGACCGGTTACACGCTCGATGACCTGCAGCATGCGGCGCTCACGTGGAGTCACCAGCAACAGCGCACGACCTTCGCGACCGGCACGGCCGGTACGGCCGATACGGTGAACGTAGGACTCTGGATCGTACGGCATGTCAACGTTGAACACGTGAGTGATGCGCGGAACGTCCAGGCCACGAGCAGCAACGTCGGTCGCCACAACGATGTCCAGACGGCCATCCTTGAGGGAGTCGATCACGCGCTCACGCTGGTTCTGGGCAATGTCACCGTTCAGCGCAGCGGCTTTGTAGCCTTTGGCTTCCAGGGCGCTGGCCAGGTCCAGGGTCGCTTGCTTGGTACGCACGAACATGATCAGCGCATCGAAATCTTCCACTTCCAGCAAGCTGAGAACGGCAGAAGTCTTCTGGTCAGCGTGAACCAACAGGTGAGCCTGTTCGATCGCGGTAACGGTCTGGGTCTTGGTCTGGATCTTCACGTGTTGCGGATCGCGCAGGTGGCGTTCGGCAATGGCACGGATCGATTGCGGCAAGGTGGCCGAGAACAATACGGTCTGACGGGTTGCAGGCAGAGCCTTGAAGATAACTTCCAGGTCGTCCATGAAGCCCAGCTTGAGCATTTCGTCGGCTTCGTCGAGAACCAGATGGTTCACGGTCGCCAATACTTTTTCGTCACGACGCAGGTGGTCGCACAGACGGCCCGGAGTGGCGACAACGATCTGTGCGCCATTACGGATTGCTTTCAGCTGTGGGCCCATCGGCGCGCCGCCGTAGACAGCCACAACAGTCACGCCCGGCATTTGCTTGGCGTAGGTTTCGAAAGCGGTTGCAACTTGTAGCGCCAACTCACGAGTTGGGGCCAGGATCAGGGCTTGCGGCTCGCGCTTTGCAGGATCGATGCGATGCAGGATCGGCAGGGCGAACGCGGCGGTTTTACCCGTACCGGTTTGCGCCTGACCAATCATGTCGTGACCGGCCATGATGATCGGGATCGATTGCTGCTGAATAGCCGATGGCTCTTCGTAGCCAGTCGCGGTGACGGCTGCAAGAATATTCGGATTAAGATTAAAAGCGGCGAAGCCGCCGGTTTCCTGGGTCATGGGTCTGCCTCTAAGTGCATCCGCAAAGACCCATGCTCCAAAGCTGCGCGTGCCGTGTTGAGACTCAAGAGTCGCCCTGGCAGCTTTGTCGGCGGGGATTTGCGAAAACGAATGAATGAAAAGAATCGTCAAGGAAGAGTCCGCGATGCGGACGTGCAGCCGAAGCTGACTTCGGGGAATTGCTCTACCTAAACGCGGCCCGGCTAAAGGCCGGCGCGCACTATACCGGAATTTGCTGAAAAAGGGAGCTTTTTTTATCGCAAAACTCCTGTGCACGGCGTTCTGTCACAGGCTTTGCGGATAATCAGGCGAGCGTCTATTTTTCAAAGGCCCGGCCATGCGGGCGCTGGCGCTAAAACGGTTCATCTTGAACAGGCAGACCGTCGGTCTGACTCCCCTTCCCGCCCGAGGAAATGCACCATGAAAGAGCTCAACACCAGCCGCGTGAGCCGTGAAAAGCGTGGTCATGTCCTGATGATCGGCCTGGATCGGATCGCCAAACGCAACGCCTTCGATCTCGACTTGCTCAACGAATTGAGCCTGGCGTACGGCGAGTTCGAGGCTGACACCGAAGCGCGGGTGGCGGTGGTCTTCGGTCATGGCGAGCATTTCACCGCCGGACTGGACCTGGTCAATGCCAGCGCCACGTTGACCGAAGGCTGGCAGGCACCGCCCGGCGGCTGTGATCCGTGGGGCGTGTTCGCCGGTCCGAGGGTCAACAAACCGGTGATTGTCGCCGCGCAGGGCTACTGCCTGACGATTGGCATCGAGTTGATGCTGGCCGCCGATATCAACCTGTGCGCCAGCAACACCCGTTTTGCGCAAATGGAAGTGCAACGCGGCATTTTCCCCTTTGGAGGCGCCACCCTGCGCCTGCATCAAGTCGCCGGCTGGGGGAACGCGATGCGCTGGATGCTGACCGGAGATGAGTTCGATGCCCATGATGCCTTGCATCTGGGGCTGGTGCAGGAAGTCATGGCCAGCGAGGATTTGCTGCCACGGGCAATCGAGCTGGCCGAGCGAATTGCCCGGCAGGCGCCACTCGGGGTTCAGGCGACATTGATGTCGGCCCGGCAGGCGCGTTATGAAGGAGAAACGGTGGCCGCGCAAGGGTTGCCGGCACTGGTGAAGAAGCTGATGAGCAGCGAGGATGCCCGGGAGGGTGTTTTGTCGTTGGTGGAGCGGCGCCCCGGAGTCTTCAAAGGCATGTGAAATGTGTGTTGGCCTCCATGGCCCCATCGCGAGCAAGCTCGCGATGAGGTCCGCCCAGACAACAATCAGCTCGCCGGCCGAATTGCCTTGATCAACGGCAGCAACGAATACCCCAACCGCGGCGCCAGCCCTTCGGCCCGCGCGATCAGGCCGTCCATGTCCAGTTGCTGATCCAGCTCCGAAGGCACGATCAGGATCACATTGCCCTCCTTCACCGGCAATTCCCAGTAATGCCGATGGTAGAGCCCGCGCAGCAACGCGGCACCCAATGGTTTGCCATCATCGGTAGCCCATTGATTGATCACCAGCCAGCCGCCCGGATTCAGGCGTTTCTGGCAGTTTTCCAGGAAAGTCCAGGCCAGGTGCCCGACTCCGGGACCGACATCGGTATACAAGTCGACAAAAATCAGGTCCGCCGGCTCCGCGGTGTCGAGCAATTCCAGCGCATCACCCACGCGAATGTACAGGCGCGGATCGTCATCCAGCCCGAGGTATTCGATGGCCAGACGCGGCACGTCAGGGCGCAACTCGATGGCTTCGACGTCCTCCAGCGGCAGGAACTTGAGGCACGCCTGGGTCAGCGTCCCGGCACCGAGGCCCAGAAACAGTGCGCTTTCCGGTTGTTCGTGGCATAGCGCACCAATCAGCATGGCCCGGGTGTAGTCATATTCGAGCCAGCTCGGATCGGCCGTGAAGACGCAGCTTTGTTCGATGGCATCACCGAATTCGAGAAAGCGGTAATCGGCCACTTCCAGCACGCGAATCACGCCAAATTCGTCCTGCACCTCGGCGAGCAGATGCTCGACGCGCTCCTCAGTCATTTCGTCTCCTGATCGTCACCGGGCCCGGCAACGCAATAACACCGCCAACAGGGTGGGGCAAAGGCGCGATTGTCCGCGAAGCGACGGGAACAGGTCACGCACTAATTGCTGATAACATGGCTGTCCGAGCGTAAAACATTAGAGACTGCGATGAGCCAACCCTGGAGCCCTGACAGCTGGCGCGCCCTGCCGATCCAGCAACAACCCCAATACCCCGACGCGGCGCATTTGCTGCAAGTCGAGCAAACCCTGTCCAGCTATCCGCCGCTGGTGTTTGCCGGTGAAGCCCGGGAGTTGCGCCGTCAGTTTGCCGAAGTGACCCAGGGCCGGGCGTTTCTGTTGCAGGGCGGCGACTGCGCCGAAAGCTTCGCCGAGTTCTCCGCCGCGAAAATCCGCGACACCTTCAAGGTGCTGCTGCAAATGGCGATTGTCATGACCTTTGCCGCCGGCTGCCCGGTGGTCAAGGTCGGGCGCATGGCCGGGCAATTCGCCAAGCCGCGCTCGGCCAACGACGAAACCATCGACGGCGTGACCCTGCCCGCCTACCGTGGCGACATCGTCAACGGCATCGGTTTCGATGAAAAAAGCCGCGTACCGGACCCGGAGCGCCTGCTGCAGTCCTACCACCAGTCCACCGCCACGCTGAACCTGCTGCGCGCCTTTGCCCAGGGCGGCTTTGCCGATCTGCATCAGGTACACAAGTGGAACCTGGACTTCATCGCCAACTCGGCCCTGGCGGAAAAATACAGCCACCTGGCCGACCGCATCGATGAAACCCTGGCCTTCATGCGCGCCTGCGGCATGGACAGTTCGCCGCAACTGCGCGAGACCAGTTTTTTCACCGCCCACGAAGCGCTGCTGCTGAACTACGAAGAAGCCTTCGTGCGTCGCGACAGCCTGACCAACGACTACTACGACTGCTCGGCGCACATGCTGTGGATCGGCGACCGCACCCGTCAGCTCGACGGTGCCCATGTCGAGTTCTTGCGCGGGGTGAACAACCCGATCGGGGTCAAGGTCGGTCCGAGCATGAACCCTGAAGACTTGATTCGCCTGATCGATGTGCTCAACCCGGACAACGATCCAGGCCGCCTGAACCTGATCGCGCGCATGGGCGCGAACAAGGTCGGCGATCACTTGCCGCAGCTCATCCGCGCCGTACAGCGTGAAGGCAAGCAAGTGCTGTGGAGTTGCGACCCGATGCACGGCAACACCATCAAGGCCAGCAGCGGCTACAAGACCCGTGACTTCGCGCAGATTCTTGGCGAAGTGAAGCAGTTCTTCCAGGTGCACGAAGCCGAGGGCAGCTACGCCGGCGGCATCCACATCGAGATGACCGGGCAGAACGTCACCGAATGCATCGGCGGTGCGCGGCCGATTACCGAAGACGGCTTGTCGGATCGTTACCACACCCATTGCGACCCGCGGATGAATGCCGATCAGTCGCTGGAGTTGGCGTTTTTGATTGCAGAGACTTTGAAGCAGGTTCGGCGCTAACTCGCATCGCCCCCATCGCTGGCAAGCCAGCTCCCACAGGATTTACGTCGTTGGGCAATAATGTGCACGACGCAACCTCTGTGGGAGCTGGCTTGCCAGCGATGCCCTCAGATCAAACCCCGCAAATGCTGGTCAATGCCACCCGCAACCTGTCCGCACTCGCCCGGGGACAATTCAACTGAACCTGCGCCAGCCCCAACCATTGCGCCATCTGTCGCAGATTGGCCGCCAACGCCAGCATCCCTTCGTCATCCAGCCCCGGTTGCTCCTCATGCACCGCGTGCACTGCCAATCGACCGGCCGCCCGTTCGGCGCGCAGATCAACCCGCGCGGCAATCCGTTCGTGGTGCAGGAACGGCAGGACGTAATAGCCGTAAATTCGCTTGTCCTGCGGCGTATAGATCTCCAGCCGATAGCGAAAGTCGAACAGGCGTTCGGTACGACTGCGTTCCCATATCAGTGAATCGAAAGGTGAAAGCAAGGCACTGGCCTCGACCTTGCGCGGTACCTTGGGCTCAGGCAGGCAATAGGCCAGTTGGCGCCAGCCCTGGACTTCGCAGGTGAGCAATTCACCGGCCTCGACCAACTCCGCCAGACGTGGACGGCTATCAGCGGGATTCAGGCGAAAGTAGTCGCGCAGATCCTTTTCCGTGCCGACGCCCAATGCTGTCATGGCATGCAACAGCAATCCGCGCTGGGCTTGCGCCTCATCAATCCGTGGCTGCGAAAGAATCGCCGAGGGAATCACCCGCTCCGGCAAATCATAAAGCCGCTCGAACCCACGCCGGCCGGCCACGGTCACTTCACCGGTGGCAAACAACCATTCCAATGCATGCTTTTCCGCACTCCAGTCCCACCACGGCCCCGCCCGCTCCTGGCGGGTCGACAAACTTCCGGCCCCCAGCGCGCCCTGCGCCTCGACAGAGGCCAGCACCCGACGGATGACGTCCTGCTGCTCACGACCAAAACGCGCCAGTTGTTGATAAATGTCTTCGCCACGACTCGCTCGCTGCATGCGCCAGCGCATCAACGGGTACATCGACAGGGGCAGTAAAGAGGCCTCGTGGCCCCAGTATTCGAACAATGTTCGACGCCGGCCCTGACTCCAGGCAGCCTGGTCGAGCACGTCGCAAGTGTAGTTTCCAAGGCGGGAAAACAGCGGAAGGTAGTGCGAACGCACCAAGGCATTGACTGAGTCGATCTGCAGAACGCCCAGTCGCTCGATCAGGCGGTTGAGCTGAAGCGGCTTGATCGTCGCTGGCGGCTGACGCCCGTTGAACCCTTGGGCAGCCAGCGCCAGACGCCGAGCCTGTTTGAGGGTAAAGGACAACGTTGCGGGCATGAGCATCTCCTTGTCTGCTCGCAACCTACCTCACCGGTAAGTGGTTTGTGTAGCGTGGCACTCATCATTTATGCATCGGGTCTTTCCAGAATGGCTGGACCGACTCGAATTCGACATCCGCACGACTCATGCCGATATCTTTCAGCGCTTCATCGCTCAGACTCGCCAGCATTTCGCGCTCCTTGTGCAGTTCGTACCAGCGACTGAATTTGTGCAGCAGATCGGATACCAGGTGGATCGAGTGTTTTTCTACCGCTGGGTATTCATGTTGACCTTTCATCTTGTTGCCCTCCGTTTTGGATAGCTCCAGTCTCGCGCCAGGACTAAGATCAATCCAACGAATGTTTCTGATGTCACATATCTCGGAGATTGATGAATGTCCGCCTACCCGAGCATCGACACCGAAGTGCTGCGCACCTTCGTCGCCATCGCCGACCAGGGCGGCTTTACCCGCGCCGGAGAGTTGGTCAACCGCACCCAGTCGGCCGTGAGCATGCAGATGAAGCGGCTGGAAGAAGACGTTTTGCAGCGCCAGCTGTTCCAGCGCGACGGCCGGCAGGTTCGGCTGACGGCGGAAGGCCAGGTATTGCTCGGTTATGCCCGGCGCATCCTCAAGCTGCACAGCGAAGTCTTCAACACCTTGCGCGAACCGCACATGGTCGGCACGGTACGGATCGGTACTCCGGACGATTACGTGATGCGTTTTCTGCCGGGGATACTGCGCCGGTTTGCCCAGTCCTATCCGCTGATCCAGATCGAAGTGCACTGCGAGTCGTCCAAACAATTGCTGATGCGCCAGGACCTCGACCTGTCCATCGTGACTCGCGAACCGGGCAGCGAGATCGGTCAGCTACTGCGCAAGGAACGCTTGGTCTGGGCCGAGGCGCAATGCTACAGCGCCCACGAGCAGACGCCGCTGCCACTGGCGATGTTCAACAGTGATTGCTTCTGCCGCCTGTGGGCCTGTAACGCCCTCGATGTCATGGGCCGCGATTATCGCGTGGCGTACAACAGCGACAGCCTGTCGGCGATCATGGCAGTGGTCAGCGCCGGTCTGGCCGTGACCGCGCAACTGGAAAGCCTGATCACCGCAGACATGCGCATCCTCGGTGAGGCCGAAGACCTGCCGAGCCTGCCCGAGGCCAGCATCATGCTGGTGCGCAACCTGCACAACCCGTCCCCGATTACCGAATGCCTCGCCGAGCACATCGTCGAAGGCTTCAAACCTTAAAGGCGAGCATCACCGCGCAGCACACCAGGAAGCCGCAGAACAATCCGCGCAGCAACCGCTCGGGCATGGCATGGGCGATCCTCACACCCCAACTGATGCTCATCAGGCCACCGAGCGCCAGTGGCACGCCAATCATCCAGTGCACCTGATGGTGTACGGCATAGGTGACCAGCGTGACGCCGGTGCTTGGCAATGCCAGCGCCAGCGACAAGCCCTGCGCCACCACTTGCGTAGTACCGAACAGACTGGTCAATACCGGCGTAGCCACGACCGCCCCGCCTACACCAAACAATCCGCCCATGGTTCCGGACGCCGCACCGAGCACACCCAGCCACGGCCACGAATAGTTCATCTGCGCCGAGGCCGGCGCGCTGGCAGTGAACATGCGCACCAGGTTGTAGGCCGACAGGGCGACCAGAAACGCGACAAAGCCAATCCGCATGGTTTGCGCATCAACGCCCACGGCCCAAATCGAACCGATCCAGGCGAAACAGAACCCCATCGAAGCCAATGGCAACGCGTGGCGCAACTCGATGCGGTTGCGTTGGTGATAACGCCACAGTGCCAACATGACATTGGGCACAACCATGACCAACGCCGTCCCTTGGGCAATCTGCTGATCGAGACCGCACAACACACCCAGCAAGGGAATGGCAATCAAACCTCCGCCGATGCCGAAAATCCCGCCAAGGGTTCCCAGGGCTGCGCCGAAGACCAGATACATCAGAAACTCAATCACAGCCGTTTTTCCCTTTGGGTGAGGCGATTCATCCTACGCAGTTGGTTCTGGCTCGGAAACGCACAGCAACGCACAATGGCTATGCCAATTTCGCACAAGCATTGACCACACATGAATCCGAATCAATTGACTGATCAACTGGGCCTGTTTCTGGACGTGCTGGAAACCGGGAGCTTTTCCGCGGCGTCCCGCCGTCATCCGCTGACGCCTTCGGCGGTGGCCCGGCGCATCGATAGCCTGGAAAGCGCCGTCGGCAGTCAGTTATTCATTCGCAGCACCCACGCGGTGCGCGCCACGCCGGCGGGGCTGGCCTTTGCAGAACGCGCACGGCGGATCGTCGCTGAGTTACGCCTGGCCAGGGCGGAAGCCGTGTCCCTCAGCAGTGCGCCGGAAGGTTTGATTCGGGTCGATGCGCCGGCCGCGTTCGGTCGCCGGCATCTGGCCCCGGTGATCGCCGATTTCTTGATGCTTTATCCCGGCCTCGATGTGCAATTGCACCTGATTGACAGTTTTGTCGACATGCAAGGTTTGAACCTGGGCAAGGTCGATCTGGTACTGCGTGCCGGGCAGATGGCCGACACCCGGCTGGTGGCCACGCCGCTGGCGAGCATGATGCGCATCGCCTGCGCCAGTCCCGACTACTTGCAGCGCCGGGGCGTACCCACCGATCCGGCTCAGTTGATTGATCACGACGGCCTCGATTGGGATGGCCTGGCTCCCCCCTTCGCCTGGCGATTCGAGCGAGACGGTCAAATGCAATTGCACCGCCCTTCCCGGGTGCGCATGAGCGCCAACAATGCCGAGGCACTGGTCTGCGGTGCATTGGCCGGATTGGGTATTGCGCATTTGCCGACCTGGCTGGCCAGTGAATACCTGCTGCGCGGCGAACTGTTGCCCTTGTTCTGTGAGAGTGGCCTGCCGAAACCCGAGAGCTCCGGGATCTATGCCTTGCGCCTGGAACAGCAACCCAATTCCCGCAGCCGCTTGCTGCTGGAATACCTGAAAAGCCGTTTCAGCCCGATACCGCCGTGGGACCTGGTGCTGCAAACCCACCTGGGCCGCCACTAGTCGAGAATTGTCTGGCGCATTAAAGATTCGCCCGCTAGATTCTGAAGATCACTGATCAAGGCTTTGACATGACCACCGAGCGCGACACCCCGGATACCTGCGACGACCTGCTGCTGGACAATCAGGCCTGCTTCGCCCTTCACTCCACTTCGCTGATGATGACCAAGGTCTACAAGCCTCTGTTGCAGGCGTTGGGCCTGACCTACCCGCAGTACCTGGCGATGTTGGTGCTGTGGGAACAGGACGGTTTGACCGTAGGCGAAATCAGCGCACGCTTGCTGACCGATCCTGGTTCTCTCACGCCGCTGCTCAAACGCCTGGAGACCGAAGGTCTGCTCAGTCGCACCCGCAGCCGTGAAGATGAGCGCGTGGTGATCGTCGAACTCACCGCCAAGGGCCGCGCCTTGCGCGACAAAGCCCGTGACATCCCCCAATGCATCCTCGGCGCGAGCGGCATGACGCTGGAGCGACTGCAGACACTGCAAGCGGAGCTGCAAGCGCTGCGTCGTCACCTGCAGGAAAGCCTGATTTGAATTCGCATCACCCGTTTGTGGAAACCTGAATCCTGTGGGAGCCGGGCTTGCCCGCGATTGCGGTATGTCAGCGCCATTGATGTCGACTGACAGGGCGCTATCGCGGGCAGGCCGCGCTCCCACAAGAGTCGCCTGCGTATTTGAAATCCCGGCCACATAAATTTTTTTTGCGACCCGCCTTTCCCCCTCTCGCGTCTCTAAATCAAGCCTTCCAGCCAATTCGGTCGCATCGACGCGATCTCTGGATAGATTTTTCTTAAAGATTTATCTTGCGCACTAACTATTAGCGCGATACATTCATTTCGCACTTACTTAGCGCGCAACCATTTAGCGCACAAAAACAAACCTGGACGAGGCTTTCACCATGCAAACTCTCTACACCGCAATCGCAACTTCCACTGGTGGCCGTGATGGTCGTGCGGTTTCCAGTGACAACATCCTCGACGTCAAACTCGCCACCCCGAAAGAACTCGGCGGTGCGGGCGGCGCAGCCACTAACCCTGAGCAATTGTTCGCAGCCGGCTACTCCGCCTGCTTCATCGGCGCTCTGAAATTCGTCGCCAGCCAGACCAAACGCAGCATCCCGAACGACGCATCGATCACCGCCCACGTCGGTATCGGTCAGATCCCTGGCGGCTTCGGTCTGGACATCGACTTGCATATCAGCCTGCCGGGCCTTGAACAAGCCGACGCGCAATCCCTGGTCGACGCGGCCCACCAAGTCTGCCCGTACTCCAACGCCACCCGCGGCAACGTCGATGTGCGTCTGCACGTCACCGTCTAATCGCTGATTGCCCAGGCCCGAACAGGAAATGAACATGAACACTTTCAGCAAAGTCTTGACCGGTACCCTTCTCGCCCTGTCCATCCAGAGTGCATTTGCCGGCGACGTCGAACACAACACCCAGGCATTCCTCGATGTGCTCAATGCCGGCACCGGCAAACCGATGGAGCAAATGACACCTGCCCAAGCGCGCGCCGTATTGGTAGGTGCGCAGGCCGGGGTGAAGCTGACGCTGCCAAAAGCCGATGTCAGCCAGAAGACGATTCAGGTCGACGGCCAGCCGCTGAACCTGACCATTGTCCGGCCGGCCGGGGTCAAGGGTGAGCTGCCGGTGTTCATGTTCTTCCACGGTGGTGGCTGGGTACTGGGCGACTTCCCGACCCACGAACGACTGGTGCGTGACCTGGTTGTCGGTTCGGGCGCAGCGGCGGTTTTCGTCAACTACACACCGTCGCCGGAAGCGCACTACCCGGTGGCGATCAACCAGGCCTACGCCGCAACCCAGTGGGTGGCCGAGCACGGCAAAGAGATCCATGTCGACGGCAAACGCCTGGCCGTGGCCGGCAATAGCGTCGGCGGCAACATGGCGGCCGTGGTTGCACTGATGGCCAAAGACAAGGGCACACCGGCGATCAGGTTCCAGGTGCTGCTGTGGCCGGTGACCGACGCCAACTTCGAGACAGGTTCGTACAACCAGTTCGCCGAGGGGCACTTCCTCAGCAAAAACATGATGAAGTGGTTCTGGGACAACTACACCACCGACGCCAATCAACGTAACGAGATCTACGCCTCGCCGCTGCGGGCCACCACTGCGCAACTCAAGGGCCTGCCACCGGCGCTGGTGCAAACGGCGGGTGCCGACGTCCTGCGCGATGAAGGCGAAGCCTATGCACGTAAACTCGACGAAGCCGGCGTGCCGGTGACCTCGGTTCGCTACAACGGCATGATCCACGACTACGGTTTGCTTAACGTGGTCAGTCAGGTGCCAGCGGTGCGTTCGGCGATGCTGCAGGCTTCGCAAGAACTCAAAGAGCACCTGAAATAAAAAATTGAGCCTCAAACTGCACACACAAAAAAGCCCGACTCAATGGTCGGGCTTTTTCATTCCTGAAGCTGTGCTTATTTGGCACGGCCTTTGTAGGAACCGCCTTCGCGGGTATCGATCTCGATCATGTCGCCGATTTCGATGAAGTCAGCAACCGACAGCTCGGTACCGTTCTTCAGTTTGGCAGGCTTCATCACCTTGCCGGAAGTGTCACCGCGAGCGGAACCTTCGGTGTAGTCAACCTGACGCACGATGGTGGTCGGCAGCTCTACGGAAACCAGACGGCCTTCGAAGAACACGGCTTCGCAAACGTCGGTCATGCCTTCTTCGATGAACGGCAGTACGCTTTCGATGTCTTCAGCGTTCAGCTCGTACATGGTGTAGTCGGTGGTGTCCATGAACGTGTAGGAGTCGCCGCTGATGAAGGACAGGGTCGCTTCTTTGCGGTCGAGGATCACGTCGTCCAGTTTGTCGTCGGCGCTGTAAACGGTCTCGGTCTTGTAACCGGTCAGCAGGTTTTTCAGCTTGGTCTTCATGATCGCGCTGTTACGACCCGACTTGGTGAATTCAGCTTTCTGAACCAGCCAAGGATCGTTGTCGATACGGATCACGGTACCGGGTTTGAGTTCTTTACCAGTTTTCATTGCGAATATCCGAATTTGGATGGGATTTACAAAAATCTAGGCCGCGTATCATATCCAATTTACATAAAACTGTACCAGCGCCGTGGCAAGATCAGCCTGCAAGGCTTGTTCCAGACACCACGCCTGGGCGTGCTTTTCCAGCTCTGGCCAGTGTTTGCGGGTCGATTGCCAGTGGTCGGTCATTCTTTCACCGGCGTTCCACGCCCGCCAGAGACCGCTGATCGCCTCGCCAGCCGGCCCGGAAAGGCCCTTCACATAGAGCCTGAGGAAGGCTTCCAGCTTGTCCAGATGGATATCTTCGTCCTGCTGATAGATGTGCCAGAGCATCGGTCGACCCGCCCACTGCGCGCGGACAAACGAGTCTTCACCGCGCACGGCATTGAAATCGCAGCTCCACAGCAACGGGTCGTATTGGTCCTGTCGGACGAACGGCAGCACTTGCACGGTCAAGGCGTCGCGCACATGCACGGCACCCGCCGCCAGCCCTTGCACACCGAGCCAACGCTCGACATCGCCGAGAATCCGCCCTTCCGGCACCAACAGATGCGTGGGCGTCACGTCGCCAGCCATCGCGTCGAGCCAACTGGCCAGGCCGGTATTTTCGTAGGCGAACAGCGAGATCAGTTGCGCGCCGGGTGCACGATCGATCCCCAGCCCTTGAAGGAAAAGTCGCTGCGCTGCCGGACTCTGTTGAAATTGCTCACGCCGTTCAAGAAGATCGCTTTCACGCAGCAAGCCACCGGTGCCCTTGTGGAACCCGGGGAAGAAAAAGAACTTCTGCACCTGCTTGTACTTCACCGACGGCAAGCCATGACAGCCGACGATCCAGTCCTCGGCGCTCAAATAGTCGAGGTTCATCCACAGCGGCGTTTTTTCCCGTTCGACCATCGCCTCCATGTAAGCACCCGGCAACTGGCAGGCGAACGCGGCGATCACCACATCGGCGGCTTCAGTGGGCTGCCAGTCGGCCATCCACTGCCGCACCTCAACACCTTGCTGCCATTGCTGCAACGCGTGGATGTCGATGTCCGGGCAGAGGCGCTCGAAGGCGCGCAGATCATCGACCCACAACCGCACCGCCTGCGAATGCTCGGCAACCAGTTGCCGGGCCAGACGCCAGGTCACGCCGATGTCGCCGAAGTTGTCGACGACGGTACAAAAAATATCCCAGCGGGTTTTCATTTCAGGCATTCCAGGCTCCCGTTGGAAAAAGCACCGATTGTCCGCATAAATTACCCCGCGCAGAAGGGCCGACGGCGATTAATCTTCGTGCGACAATCGCCACTCGCCCGCGACCACCGCCAGGAGGCAGCCATGCCCTACCGTCCCAACCCGCGCCGCCCATTGCCGATCCAGCTCAACACCTTGCAATTGAGCGGCAGCATCGCCCTCGGTTTGTGGCTGGGGTTCATTGCCATTGCGCTGACCTGCTGGCTCGCTTCTCGCTTTTTGTTCAGCGAGCAATTGGCGCCCGTGGCCCAGGCCGTGCAGCAACTGGCAAACCCGCCTGCTGTGGCACAACCGGTACCGGATATTCCTCCACAGAGCCCGCTGTTCGAGCAATACGAAGAGAACCTGCGCAAGAACGAGCAAGCACAACGGCTCGATCAGGCTCGCAGCAGCAGTCGCAATCTGTCGAATCCCAAGTGCCAGTTCTGGCTGCAACAGGACCACACCGCGCCGAGCGAAAAAAGTCGCGCCAACGTTTTGCAATTCTGCGATTGACCATGAACAAACAAACTGTCCACCAACTGATTCTCGACAAGTTGCGCATCGATCTCGACATCGCGGAACGCGCCGCGCAGACCGCATACGAAACCGCGACCCATGAAGAAAACATCGCCGAGAACAAGTACGACACACTGGGACTGGAGGCGTCCTATCTGGCTGCCGGCCAGGCCAAACGGGTCGAGGAGATCAGGCAGTCACTGGCACTTTGCCAGAACCTGATACTGCGTTCTTATGATGAGCAGCGCGGGATCGAGGTCGGCGCACTGCTCGGCCTTGAAGACGAAAAGGGTCGCGAGCAATGGCTGTTTCTGGCACCTGATGCGGCAGGCCTGAAGGTCGATCTGGTGGGGCAACTGATCACGGTCATCACCCCGCGCTCGCCGCTGGGCAAAAGCCTGCTGGGCAAGTTCAAGGGCGATGAAGTGGAGATTCTGGTGGCGGGTACTCGGCAACAGTTTGCTGTCACCGAAGCGGTCTAGGGGCGCCCACTGATCAATGGACCGGCAGTTCGACGCCGTCGAACAGCTCTTCCAGCTCCTGCTTGTTGTGGCACTGGATGGCCTTGGCCATGACTTCGCGAGTCAGGTGCGGAGCGAACTTCTCGATGAAGTCGCACATGAAGCCACGCAGGAAAGTGCCGCGACGGAACCCGATCTTGGTGATGCTGGATTCGAACAGCTCGCTGGCGTCGAGGACCACCAGGTCGTTGTCTAGTTTGGTATCGACTGCCATTTTCGCCACGATGCCCACGCCCAGTCCAAGGCGAACATAGGTCTTGATCACGTCGGCGTCGGCCGCGGTGAACACCACTTTCGGCGTCAGGCCACGATGGCTGAAGGCTTCGTCGAGCTTCGAACGGCCGGTGAAACCAAACACGTAAGTCACGATCGGGTATTCGGCCAGTGCTTCGAGGGTCAGCTTCGACAGCTTGGTCAGCGGGTGTCCCTGAGGCACGACCACGCAGCGGTTCCAGCGATAGCACGGCATCATTACCAGATCGCCAAACAGCTCCAGCGCTTCGGTGGCAATGGCGAAATCCACGGTGCCGTCAGCGGCCATTTCGGCGATCTGCATCGGCGAACCCTGGTGCATGTGCAGGGCCACGTCCGGGTATTGCTTGATGAAATTGCTGATCACCGGCGGCAATGCATAACGCGCCTGGGTGTGGGTGGTGGCGATCGACAGGGTGCCTTTCTTCTCGTTGGAGAATTCCTGGGCGATCTGCTTGATGCTTTCGACCTTGCGCAGAATCTCGCCAGCCGTGGTAATGATGCGCTCGCCAGCCGGGGTCACGCGGGTCAGGTGCTTGCCGCTGCGGGCGAAGACCTCGACGCCCAATTCGTCTTCCAGCAGTCGGATCTGTTTACTGATGCCCGGTTGCGAGGTGTACAGGCTTTGGGCGGTAGCGGAAACGTTGAGGTCGTGGTGCGCCACTTCCCAGATGTAGCGCAATTGTTGAAGCTTCATATGAATCCCTCAAAGCAGATAGACGCCACGGGCATCAGCGACGTTATATAACTATATTAATGGTTTGAAGAATAAATCTAGAACTTTTTATCAAACTGGCACTATTGGTGCTCTAGCGATCCCCTTGGCGACGGCGCTCCACCAGCGGCACCAGATAGACCGGTACGCGGGACAGTTGCAGGACGCGCGCCGCGGTCCGACCCAGCGGCGTTTCCGCGCCAGCCCCATGGCTGTGGCTACCCAGGATCAACAAATCCACCGAGAGTTTCTGCGCCTGGTCGAGAATCACCTGCGACGGATCACCCTGCAGCACCCGCACAGCACGAATCAGCTCCAGATCCTGTGCGCCCTCCCCCCCCAATTCTTCACGAAAACTGTCGAGCACCCGCTGCTCGATATTGGCAATGACCGTGTTCAGGCCCTGACTGTGAAATTCGTTCAACGCTTGCTCATCAAGGTAACTCTGAAGCACCGACTCAGCGAACAGCCCCATGGGTTCAACCGCGTGCACCACGTAGAGATCGGCATTGAAGGTCCGTGCCAATGCCAAGGCATGCTGCATCACTAGCGGTGCGTACAGGCCGAGGTCAGTGGCATACAGCATCGAATGAATCATATGACCTCCTCGAGTGCCAACATGGCGCAGACTTGAATCAGCTTAGCAGTGCCTTGGCGAGTACGACGCCCCGCGCAACACGTTGATCGGCGGGCTTAAACCTTTTGCTCGTTGCTTATGCCATGGGGGACATGACCGGTGGCGACGACTTCGCGGGCCAGTTCGCAATGACCGGCCTGATCGTCGAAAAACACGTCGGCGGCGAAGGCCTCGAGAAAGGCCGATTTGGTCAGGCCGCCGAGAAACAGCGATTCGTCCAGGCGAATGTCCCATTCGCGCAAGGTGCGGATCACCCGCTCATGGGCCGGCGCCGACCGCGCCGTCACCAGGGCCGTGCGGATAGGACAGGCATCGTCCGGGAACTCGCGCTGCAACAGATTGAGGGCGGCGAGGAAGCCTTTGAACGGCCCACCGCGCAACGGCTCGCGGGCCGCCTCGCGTTCGCTGGCCTGGAACGCTTCCAGACCAGCGGCCTGATAGACGCGCTCCGACTCGTCGGAAAACAGCACCGCATCACCGTCAAAGGCGATGCGCAATTCATCACTGGCCGCACGGCTGGCGCCTCCCGACAGAATGGTCGCCGCGGCAAAGCCGGCGTCCAGCGCATTGCGCACGTCCTCGGCATGGGTCGACAAAAACAAATCGCAACCAAACGCCTTGAGGTACGGATAGGGACTACGACCACCGACAAACGCTGCGCGGGAAATCGCCAGTCCATAGTGATGGATCGAGTTGAACACCCGCAGGCCGGTGTCGGCACTGTTGCGCGACACCAGGATCACCTCGACCCGGGCACGGCCGAGGCTGGCATTGAGATTGAGGAGTTTTTGCACCAGCGGGAAGGCATCGCCGGGTTCGAGGATCTCGTCCTCATGTTCGATCTGATACTGCCGGTAAGCTTCGACGCCACTCGACAGGTAGACCTTGTGGCTTTCACTCAGGTCGAACAACGCTCGCGAGGAAATCGCCAGCACCAGCTTGTCGTCAATTGCCTTTGGCATGCCCTTCCCCCATTGGTGGGTCGACTCAGGTGTTGCGTCGATCGATAAAACTCAGACTGCGATACAACGCCTCGATGCGCGGCAGCTCACACCCCGCCGCTTTGGCCGCCGCCAGTGGACGGGTGTAAATGGCCGCCAGCTCCAGCGGGCGCTTGTGCAGGAAGTCGTGATACATGCTGGGCCAGTAATCGGGCATTCTCTCGGTGACCATGAACAAATGTTCGGCATAGCCCGCCGGAATATCGTGACCGCAAGCGGTGGCGCCCAGGACCACTTCGGCCATCAGTGCCCTGATCAACTCGCGGCTGTCGGCATCGGCCATCAACGGCGTAGTGCTCGCCCCCAGTAAAACCGACAAACCGTTATAGGGAACATTCCAGACCAGTTTTTGCCAGCGCGCCTGATGCAAATTCGCCATCGCCTGGGAATCGATACCGGCGGCACGGAACAGTCCGACACCTTCCTCGACAATCGCCGCACGCGCCGTCGCATCGGCCGCAGGACCGCTGTGGAAGCCGACATGCACCGCGCCGAGCGCCTGATGGGTAATGACGCCGGGACCTTCGCGATGAACGCAGATGTAACAGAGGCCACCGAGTACATGCAGCGAATCGGGAAGCCGTTCACGCAGGCTGTCTTCGACGTCCAGGCCATTTTGCAGCAGCAATACTTTGGCATTCGGTGCCGCGGCTTGAAGAATGGCGGGTGCCAGGTCCGCATTGCTGGTGGTTTTCGTCCCGACCAGCAGCCAGTCGCACGGCGGCATGTCTTCGGCCGTCGAATAGGCCTGCACCGGACTCAACGTCATGGCACCGTAGGGCGCACTGTCTACGTGCAGCCCGCGCTCGGCCACCGCGGAAAACTCGCTGCGCAGCAGGAAATGCACATCGAAACCGGCACGCGCCAGCATCACCCCGTAGAACCCGCCGATTGCACCGGTCCCGATAATGCCGATTGTCGGCTTGGCAACCGCCCCCATCATGGCAACTCCTCTGCTGTTCGGCTCAATGCCTTGCGCACCGCTCGATTGAGCTCGTTGTCTGTCAGGCGCGAATTCAATGCTCCAAAAAACTCACCGTCGCGCACGACAAACAGCGCCGGCAAATGAAAGACCTGATAACGCTCGACCACCCCGCCATTGTTTCCGGCGTCGATCCAGCACAGCCGATCGACGGCCAGATCGAGAGAGGGCAATCGCTCACGGGCAAAACGACAACTGGAACAGCCCACGCTGGTGAAAATAACCAGCGATACACCGCTCATCGTCAGCAGCCGTTGGTCGGCGTCGAAATCGGTCAGTTCCAATTCGACCACTATACTGGGGGAAACGCTGTCAGATGGCCGACACATGGAGTCCGTGTTCATGGGACGATTCATTCCTCATCCTGATGAAGTGCCCGTCGAATTAACGTTGCTGACACCTGAGTGTATTTCACGGCAACAATTGCACACTACCAGCCTCGGGGGCATGGCTTGCAATTATCATCGCGCCTGGCGCCATGGTACGGCGCTGGAAGTGCGCATGCCGACCCTGAACCCCGACATGCGAATTCCAGGCTACGTGGCCTGGTGCCTGCGACGCAAACATGGCTATCTGGTGGGTATTGCCTTCGTGGACGAGCAGACGTTGTTCAGCGCCCGGATGGGCGAGCAGGTATGCCAGATCGAGCGCTTCTGCCGCCAGCATGACGCACACAGCGACCTGCAGGAAGTTCAGGCGCTGGCCCTCGAGTGGGTTCAGGAGCATGCCGACGAGTTCTCCGATGACACGGTTCACAGAGCATTTGCGCAATCAATGCTCGATTAAACCGCCCCCTGCCCATTGTCGAGCCACGGTGTAACGCGCTAAGGTTCCGCTCCCCGACGCGCTTAATTTGCTGTGCTCCGCCGCGCGGGTTCGCTGGCGGCCGGCACCCGTGACCTGACGAGTAAACGATGGCTGATTTACCGATCAACGACCTAAACGTCGCCTCCAACGAGACTCTGATCACCCCCGATCAGCTCAAGCGCGATATCCCCCTGAGCGACGCCGCCCTGCGCACCGTCACCAAGGGCCGCGAAGTCATTCGCAATATTCTTGATGGCACCGACCATCGCCTGTTCGTGGTCATCGGGCCTTGCTCGATCCACGACATCAAGGCAGCGCACGAATACGCCGAGCGCCTCAAGGCACTTGCCGCGGAAGTGTCCGATACCCTGTATCTGGTCATGCGCGTGTACTTCGAGAAGCCACGCACCACCGTCGGCTGGAAAGGCCTGATCAACGACCCGTACCTGGATGACTCGTTCAAGATCCAGGACGGTCTGCACATTGGTCGCCAACTGCTGCTGGACCTGGCCGAAATGGGCCTGCCTACCGCCACCGAAGCCCTCGACCCGATCTCCCCGCAATACTTGCAGGACCTGATCAGTTGGTCGGCCATCGGCGCGCGCACCACAGAATCCCAGACTCACCGCGAAATGGCCTCCGGCTTGTCCTCGGCCGTCGGCTTCAAGAACGGCACCGATGGCGGCCTGACCGTGGCGATCAACGCCTTGCAATCGGTTTCCAGCCCGCACCGTTTCCTGGGTATCAACCAGGAAGGTGGCGTGTCGATCGTGACCACCAAGGGCAACGCCTACGGTCACGTGGTTCTGCGCGGTGGCAACGGCAAGCCGAACTACGATTCGGTCAGCGTCGCCCTCTGCGAGCAGGCGCTGGACAAAGCGAAGATCAAGCCGAACATCATGGTCGATTGCAGCCACGCCAACTCCAACAAGGACCCGGCCCTGCAGCCGCTGGTGATGGAAAACGTCGCCAACCAGATCCTCGAAGGTAACAAGTCGATCATTGGCCTGATGGTCGAAAGCCATCTGAACTGGGGTTGCCAGGCCATTCCGAAAGACCTCGCCGACCTGAAATATGGCGTGTCGATCACCGATGCCTGCATCGACTGGTCGGCCACCGAAACGACCTTGCGCAGCATGCACGCCAAGCTCAAGGATGTGCTGCCTAAACGCGATCGCTCCTGATCGCGCCATTGGCTGCAGACAAAAAAACGCCGGGCTGAACCCGGCGTTTTTTTATGCGTTCGTTTTTTTCAAGCTTACTGGCTCAGCTTGGCGGCATGCCGCTGGTGACGCTCCATGTAGCGCTCGACGTAGGAGCACGATGGAATGACGGTGTAGCCCATTTCCTCGGCGTACTGCAGCGCCTGTTCGGTCAGCGCCGCCGCAATGCCACGACCACGCAATGCGTTGGGCACAAAGGTGCGATAGATATCCAGGGTCTGTTTCCCCAGATCCATATAGGTCAGGTAGGCACGATGACCGTCCACATTGGTCTCGAACTGATGACCAGCCTGGTCATGGTGGATGGACAACGCCTCGCTCATCACTACTCCTCGCGGGTCTTGGATTTCGACCCCTACCTTACCGATGTTTTTCCGGCGAAGAAACATCTACGCCACCCCGTGCCTGAATGGACACCGAGAAGAGCTACACCGATCTCGCGCAACCGAGCACGTACAAATAGTAGGCACCATTGGCAAAAATGCTCAAGGTGCACTCGTCATCATGCTGGTTGGCGGGTGCCGCTCCGGGTGACGCAGGGCTGGCTCGACCGAAGATCGCCCCAAGGTCGATAGCCTGAACATTGCCGGATGTTGAGACTTAAGACGAACGCCCTTTGTTAAAGTCACCTGAAGATAGAGAAAGATATGAGAGACGCCACCCAAGATCCGAACAAAAGTGTAGACGAATCCATCTAGACACTCTTCAGCCAAGACAGAGGAAAAGTGCTACGAGAGCGGTAAGCTTTTCCTCATTGGATCGCTCAGCTCGGGCATTGCAGCTGTATATTTTTTAAACAGAGCAGTTAAAAGTTGCTCGAAAAAGAATCAACGCCTACAATTTTTTTGGCTTCTTGCTTTACGTCAGTTTACTTACGACTAGTAATGGGTAGTATGTACGCCGGCTAATTCCTCACTGTGAGGAGATAGCTAATTTAATGGAAAGTCCTTGAAGGGGAACACGATGAACAACGTTCTGAAATTCTCTGCTCTGGCCTTGGCCGCAGTTCTGGCTACCGGTTGCAGCAGCGCATCGAAAGAAACCGAAGCACGTCTGACTGCTACTGAAGACGCAGCAGCTCGCTCCCAAGCTCGTGCAGACGAAGCTTACCGTAAAGCTGATGAAGCTCTGGCTGCTGCTCAAAAAGCACAACAGACTGCTGACGAAGCTAACGAGCGTGCTCTGCGCATGCTGGACAAAGCTAGCCGCAAGTAATAATCCTTCGGGATTGTTATCAAGCCGACCCATTTTTGGGTCGGCTTTTTTATTGCCCGGCGTTTGTCGCAAGCAATAAAAAACCCGCCGACGCGGCCTGCGTCGGCGGGTCCTTTTTCCAGGCTTACTGCATCGGGTCGAGCGGAGCGCTTGTGACCATCGGCGCGGAAGTGCTCGGCACGGCGATTTCCACCGGCAGGCCGTCTTCAGCGGCAACGACGTCACGCACCACATCCCAGTTCATGCGCAGATTGTTGGTAATGTCTTCACGCTTGAGCATCGCGTTGATGACCGCCGTGTGCTTGTCGACCACCGAAGGGTTGCCATTGTCATCCAGCGGGGTGTGCGCTTCGAGATACACCTTGCCGCCACTGACGCCGAACTTGTACGGGTCATTGATAATCCGCACCGACGTACCGACCGGCACCATGCTCGCCATTTCCAGCACGTTGTTGTTGAACATGCGGAAGCAGCCGTGGCTGGTGCGCATGCCGATGCCGAACTTCTTGTTCGAGCCGTGAATCAGGTAGCCCGGAGTGCCCAGGCTGAATTTGAACGGCCCCAGCGGGTTATCCGGGCCCGCCGGCACCACGTTCGGCAACGGATCACCGTCGGCGGCGTGCTCTGCCTTGATCGACGCTGGAGGCGTCCAGGTCGGGTTAGGCGTTTTCGCGGTGATGGTGGTGTGGGCGATGGGTGAGCCCCAGCCCTCACGCCCGATACCCAGCGGGAAGGTGTACACCACATTCTTGCCTTTCGGGTAGTAGTAGAGGCGGTATTCGGCCAGGTTGATCACAATGCCTTCACGCGGACCCGGCGGCAGGATGAAACGGGTCGGCAGGATGACTTCGGTACCGGCACCCGGCAGCCAGGCGTCGACGCCCGGGTTGGCCGCGACCATTTCCGTGTAGCCCAGGTCGTAGGTGGTACCAAGGTCGGCGAAGGTGTCTTCGTACTTGGCCTTGATGACTTGCACCTGGCCGACGATATCTTCACCGGGCGGTGGTAGTGGCAGCTCCAATGCTGCAACAGGACCCGCCACACAGAGGGCGGCAAGTGTCAGGCAGCGGGTGACGGCAGGAAAGCGCGGCAACATCCGGAAAATCCTTCGCATGATCAACAGAGGGTATAAGGACGAGATTGTACACCGACGCCCGTTATTTCGGGGAGTTGGCCGATAGCTTGCTATCGTTGATGATTTACAGCTCGAACCGCAACTCTGGCCAGATCGGCGAAGTGCCGCGCTTTTGCGACTCGAGAATCGCTCGACACAACGAGCACAGGCGCTGGTCCTGAAACACCCGGCGATCGACACTCGACCAGCGTGGCTGCGCCGGCAACAGGCTGCCGCACAAGGTACGGTCCGCCGAGCCGCCCAACTCCAGCTGACGCGCCACCAGATGCACCCGCACTTCCTGGCAGGCGAACAGATCCAGCTGTTCGTCAGGCTCGATCAGTTGATAGGCAAAAAGTGACCAGGCGGGACGCGGCATCGGGGGCTCCAAATCGGGGGCGCCACCTTAGCCGAAAGCCCGCGCCTAGAAAAGAGTCATAACAGCGGTTTTAGGGTAGGCCAGACATTCTCCAGCAACTTGTCCTGGGCCCCGGCCGCCGGGTGTATGCCGTCGGCCTGCATCAAGTCCGGATGACCGCCCACGCCGTCGAGGAAAAACGGTACCAGCGGGATGTTTTTCTCGGTGGCCAGATTGCTGTAGACCTCGGCGAAGGCATCGGTATAGCGCTTGCCATAATTGGCCGGCAGCTGCATGCCGAGCAACAGCACCTTGGCACCGCTGGCACGGGAGCTGTCGATCATTGAGGCAAGATTTTGTTGCAATTGAGTGGGCGGCATTCCGCGCAGACCATCGTTACCCCCAAGTTCGAGGATCACCAACTCCGGCTTATGCTCTGCAAGCAGCGCTGGCAGGCGTGCCTGGCCTCCGGCACTGGTGTCGCCACTGATGGACGCATTGAACACCGTGTCGTCAAAACCTTCGCGCTTGAGCCGCTGTTCAAGCAGCGACACCCACCCCACCCGGGTATCCAGGCCGAAACCGGCGCTGATACTATCGCCAACGATCAGGACTGTACCCGCCGCTGCGTTCTGGGCCATGCACATCAAGGCCAGGCCAGCACTCAAAAACCACACACGCATCGGATTCTCCATGGGCGCAAGCATTCTCACCGCGAAGAACCTCAGCAAAGTGGTCCCCAGCGCGGAAGGTGAACTGACTATCCTGCACGAACTCAGCCTGGAACTGAACAAGGGGGACAGCCTGGCCATCGTCGGTGCCTCCGGCTCCGGCAAATCCACCCTCCTCGGCCTGCTCGCCGGACTCGACCTGCCGAGCAGTGGTGAAGTCACCCTCGCCGGGCAAAGCCTGAGCCACCTCGACGAAGACCAGCGCGCCCGCATTCGTGCCGAGCACGTGGGTTTCGTCTTCCAGTCATTTCAGTTGCTCGACAGCCTCAATGCCCTGGAAAACGTCATGTTGCCGCTGGAACTCGACGGCCGCAAAGATGCCCGCGAACGCGCCACCGAATTGCTCGAGCGCGTGGGCCTTGGCCAGCGCCTGACCCACTCGCCACGCCAGCTCTCCGGCGGCGAACAGCAGCGCGTGGCGATTGCCCGTGCGTTTGCCGCCGAACCAGACGTGCTGTTTGCCGATGAACCGACCGGCAACCTCGACAGCCACACTGGCGAGCGCATCAGCGACTTGCTGTTCGAACTCAACAAGGAACGCGGCACGACCCTGGTGCTGGTGACCCACGACGAACGCCTGGCACACCGTTGCCGGCGCCTGATCCGCCTCGAAGCCGGCCTGCTGGTCGCCCCCCTGGAGCCTTGATGGCACGCTTGCCGTTTGTGCGCCTGTTCAGCCTCGCCATTCGCCAATTAATGCGCGATGCCCGCGCCGGCGAATTGCGCGTATTGTTTTTCGCCTTGGTGGTGGCCGTGGCCGCGAGCACTGCCATCGGTTATTTTGGCGCCCGCCTGAACGGCGCCATGATGTTGCGCGCCACCGAGTTTCTCGGCGCCGACCTGCTGCTCGAAGGCAGCTCACCGGCGCGCCCGGAGCAGATAAGAAGCGGCACCGATCTGGGCCTCGAACATGCGCAAGTGGTGGAGTTTTCCAGCGTCATCGCCACCGACAATGGCATTCAGTTGTCGAGTATCAAGGCGGCGGATAGTGTCTACCCATTGCGCGGCGAACTGAAAAGCGCCCCTGCCCCATTCGCCCCGGAAACGTCCGGAGGCGGGCCGAAACCCGGCGAAGCCTGGGTCGAATCACGATTGCTGACCGCGTTGAACCTGAAGATCGGCGACAGCATCGATGTCGGCATGAAACCCCTGACCCTGGCGCGGGTACTGACCTATGAACCCGACCGTGCCGGCAACTTCTACAGCCTGACGCCACGGGTGCTGATCAATCTCGACGACCTTGCGGCAACCGGCGTGGTGCAGCCCGGCAGTCGGGTCAGTTATCGCGAGCTCTGGCGTGGCAATGCCCGGGCACTGGAAACCTATCGCCAACTGATCAAGCCTGGCCTGGCAGCCAACCAGCGCATCCAGGATGCCCGCGATGGCAACCGGCAGATCGGCGGTGCGCTCGGCAAGGCCGAACGTTATCTGAACATGGCCAGTCTGGTGGCGGTCTTGCTCGCCGGAGTGGCGGTGGCATTGTCGGCGACACGCTTCGCCACCCGCCGCTTCGATGCCAGCGCGCTGCTGCGCTGCCTGGGCCTGTCCCGGCGCGAAACCATGGTGCTGTTCAGTTTGCAATTGACCGTACTCGGATTGCTCGCGAGCATCAGCGGCGCCGCGATCGGCTGGCTGGCGCAACTGGGGTTATTTGCCTTGCTGCATGACTTGTTGCCCAGCGACGTGCCACCGGGCGGCCTGTTCCCGGCCTTTGCCGGAATCGGTACCGGGCTGGTGGCATTGGCCGGGTTTGCCTTGCCCCCATTGGCGGCGCTGGGCCGGGTGCCACCGTTGCGGGTGTTGCGTCGCGACATGCTGCCCATTCCATCCAGCACCTGGATGGTTTACGGCGCGGCGTTGGCCGCATTGGGTCTGATCATGTGGCGCCTGAGCCTGGATCTGCTGCTGACGTTTGCCCTGCTGGGCGGCGGCATGATTGCCGCGCTGGTGTTGGGTGGCCTGCTGTTACTGCTGCTGAAAAGCCTGCGACGCATGCTCGCCCGAGCCTCCCTGCCGTGGCGCCTCGGTCTGGGCCAATTGTTGCGTCACCCGCTGGCGGCCGCAGGCCAGTCCCTGGCGTTCGGCTTGATCCTGCTGTCGATGACGTTGATCGCCCTGCTTCGCGGCGAGTTGCTGGACACCTGGCAAAACCAGTTACCCAAAAATGCGCCGAACTATTTCGCGTTGAACATCCTGCCTGCGGATAAACAGGCCTTTACCGATCGCCTGATCTCACTGTCGGCGCAATCGGCCCCGCTCTACCCGGTCGTGCCGGGTCGGCTGATCAGCATCAACGGTGAACCGGTGCAGCAAATCGTCAGCAAGGATTCGGCCGGTGATCGAGCGATCCAGCGCGATCTGAGCCTGACCTGGGCGGCGGACCTGCCGGCAGGCAACAAGCTCACCGCGGGCAACTGGTGGCAAGACCAGATTCCGGACGAGGTGCCTGGCGTATCGGTGGAAGGCAAGGTCGCCGAAAGCCTGAAGCTGAAGCTCGGCGACCACATGGTGTTCAGCGTCGGCGGGGTCAACCGCGAGGCGAAGGTCACCAGCCTGCGGGAAATCAACTGGGACAACTTCCAGCCGAATTTCTTCATGATCTTCCAGCCCGGCACCCTCAAGGATCTGCCGGCGACCTATCTGACCAGCTTCTATCTGTCAGCGGGCCACGATCAGCAGATTGTCGATCTGTCCCGCAGCTTTCCGGCGGTGACCATCCTGCAGGTCGAAGCGTTGCTGGAGCAACTGCGCAGCATCCTCGCCCAAGTCACGCTGGCGGTGGAATACGTGTTGTTGTTCGTGCTGGCGGCTGGCATGGCGGTGTTGTTTTCCGGCCTGCAGGCGACGCTGGATGAACGCATTCGTCAGGGCGCGCTGCTGCGGGCGCTGGGAGCGGAACGCCAGTTGCTGGTCAAGGCGCGGCGGATCGAATTTGGTTTGCTGGGCGCCGTCAGCGGATTACTGGCCGCGCTGGGGTCGGAAGTCGTGAGTCTGGTGCTCTACCGGTTCGCCTTTGACCTGCCTTGGCATCCGCACCCATGGCTGTTGCTGCTGCCACTGATCGGAGCCGTGCTGATCGGCGGCGCCGGCGTGTTCGGCACTCGTCGCGCCTTGAACGCCAGCCCCCTGACAGTCCTGCGCGAGGGTTGATCCATCAACCCTCCTCCCCTCCATGAAGATGCCGTTATCCGAGTGTTTCATCCTGTTTTCGGTATGAAATTTCATTGATCCACCACAGCACTTCCCCACTGGGGGTCTGCACAACGGCCTCGTCCCCCACCTCTTTCTTCAACAACGCACGGGCCATGGGGGAATCTATCGAGATGTAATCGTTGCGACCGTAGATCTCGTCATACCCCACGACCCTGAATTTTTTGATATCCCCGGCCTCGTTTTCGATCTCGACCCAAGCCCCGAAGAACACCTTTCCTTCCTGCTCGGGTGAATACTCGACAACCCGTACATCCTCGAGACGTTTGCGAAGGTATCGGACTCGCCGATCAATTTCCCGAAGCAGCTTTTTGTTGTACTGATAATCCGCGTTTTCACTGCGGTCGCCGAGCGATGCCGCCCAGGTGACCTTGCGCGTCGTGTCGGGGCGCTTTTCTCGCCAAAGGAAATCAAGCTCCTGCTTCAAAGCCTCATGACCTTCCTTCGTGATGATGTTGGTGCTCAAGACGGGCCTCTCACTTACGGTTATCCGGGCACGATTGTGTAGCGCCCTGTCCACAGGTTCACAGCAAAAACGCCAGCATCCCGGCGCGTTCGTATCATAACTTCAGCCAGCAGCATTCAGGTAAACCGCATCAGGGATGAACCTTAGACGCTCTTGGCTATACAGGTTGTGTGTCGCTTATACGGCCCACACCGGGAGCCAATGACACGGAGAAGAGTGACGACCATTGTCAGTCGGTTTTTTTCAGCCTATCTTATACAAAACCTATACAAGAAGCGCCGACATGTATAATAAACAGCCGTGGCCACTCACACTGTACTTTGACGGTGAATGCCCGCTCTGCGCTCGGGAAATCAGGTTCCTGAGCCGGCGCGCCATTGACGCCCGACTGCTGTTTGTTGACATCAGTGACGAAGCGTTTGACGCAAAGGCCCTGGGGTTCACTGTCGAGCAAATGCAGTCCTCCCTTCATGCCAGATTCGCCGATGGCCGCTGGATGACGGGCCTGGACGCCACGCTCTGGAGCTGGCGAGCAGCCGGCCTGGGGATTTGGGCCACGCCACTGACATGGCGCGCGATCCGCCCGTTGCTGGCCGTCGGGTATTGGCTGTTCTGCCGCTTACGCCCCCATTTGGCCTGGTTGCCTCATCCGGATGGAAGCCGTCGCTGTCACGACAACCGCTGTGCGCTGCCGGAGCCAAAAGCAGCACCTGTCGAGGGGGCGGCCTTGAACACAAAACAGACCTGGAACGCTTCACCCTGTCATTCGCCCGGCGACAAACCCGGGCCACAGGGGCTTTGACCAAACCCGCGTAAAACCTTGAGTGACCAGCACTCCCCTGTTGCCAGGGGTGTCCCTTTCCTGAAAGGCCGTATGGCTGAGAAAAATCAAAGTGAACCCATCATTAGCCGAGCACTACCGTGAAATTCTCGTCGGCGTCGGCGAGAACCCTGAGCGAGAAGGATTGCTGGACACACCCAAGCGCGCAGCCAAAGCGATGCAATACCTGTGCAACGGCTACACAACGCGCCTGGAGGACGTGATCAACGGCGCCCTGTTCGAATCACAGAACGATGAGATGGTCATCGTGCGCGACATCGAGCTGTATTCACTGTGCGAGCATCACATGCTGCCCTTTATCGGCAAGGCCCATGTGGCCTACCTCCCTACGGGGCGAGTGCTGGGCCTGTCGAAGGTGGCACGAGTGGTCGACATGTTCGCCCGCCGCCTGCAGATACAGGAAAACCTGACCCGGCAAATTGCCGACGCCATCCAGCACATCACCGATGCCGCCGGGGTGGCCGTGGTTATCGAAGCAAAGCACATGTGCATGATGATGCGGGGCGTAGAGAAGCAAAACTCGGTGATGACCTCATCGGTCATGCTCGGCGCCTTTCGCGAGTCGTCCACGACGCGCCAGGAGTTCTTGCAACTGATTGGGCGCCGCCCTTGACTCCCGGCCGGGTATCACCCCTGTCTGCGGGCGAGGCCTGGCCATGAACTGTTATCCCTGATTGACCGCTTGGCCCTTGCCGATAGCGGCAATTTCTTTGCTTGTGACGGCGAACGCCTACCCGGGTAGGCAAGGAGTGCACCTTGAATCTGCAAGCGTTGACCCAGCGGGCCTTGAAGGGTGAAGTCCGTGAACTGGAGCTGCTGTCGCTGGAGGGCGGTTTTTATCTGGCTCGCGTCAGACTGGATCACGGCCAGTTCACTCTGCTGGATGATGCAGCGAAGCCGATGCACCTGCGCTCTGTCAGTCATCTGCGTGAAATGCTGCAGCTTGTCCCGCCCTTTCCCTGCGTGCTGGTGCAGCAATGTGTCCACGATGAGATGTGCGGCGTACGTGAAGGCCCCATCGAGTCGATGCGCATTCCTTTTTCACTGGCTACGCCCTGGTGAACCTGTGACCCCGGCCCCTGCCTCATGAAAAACACTCGTCGGCTGTGCCTGGTCCTGGGCGACCAGTTATCGTTTGATCTGGCCTCATTGAAAGGGCTGGATAGCAAGCTCGATGCGGTGTTGCTGGTAGAGGTGATGGAGGAAGCCAGCCACGTCCCTCATCACCCGCAAAAAATCACACTCATCTTCAGTGCCATGCGCCATTTTGCAGAGGCGTTGCGCCAGCGTGGCATCCATGTGCAATACGTTGCCCTCGATGATCCGCACAACACCGGCTCAGTGCCCGGCGAGCTACGGCGCTGGCAGTCACTGTTGCAGCCGCACGAACTGCACCTGACAGCGTGCGGTGACTGGCGTCTGGAGCAGTCGCTCAAGGATGCCGGGTTACCGATTCAGTGGCATGCCGATACACGCTTTCTCTGTTCCCGTGACGAGTTCTCGGCGTGGGCGAACGGCAAAAAGCAGCTGCGCATGGAATTTTTCTACCGGGAAATGCGGCGCAAGAGTGGCCTGTTGATCAATGGCGATGGTACGCCGGTGGGCGGCGCCTGGAACTTTGATGCAGAAAACCGCAAGGCCTTGCCCAAAGGCGTAAAACCGCCGTACCCGGCACGCTTTGGCGCAGACTCGATCACCCGAGACGTGATGGCACTGGTGGGCAAGCACTTCTCTCACCACTACGGTTCCCTGGATACCTTCGACTATCCCGTGACCCACGCCGAGGCACAGGTGCTGTGGGACTACTTTCTAGACTATGGCCTGGCCGCCTTCGGCGACTATCAGGATGCCATGGCCAGCGACGAACCCTTTCTGTTCCATGCCCGCATCAGCGCTGCGCTCAATATCGGCCTGCTGGACCTGCGTCAGCTGTGCAGTGATGTGGAGGCCGCCTATTGGTCAGGCAGCATTGCGCTGAATGCGGCCGAAGGATTTATCCGGCAACTGATCGGCTGGCGCGAATACGTGCGTGGCGTCTACTGGCTGAAAATGCCGGACTACGCCGACGGCAATCTATTCGGCAACAGCAGGCCGCTGCCGGAGTTCTACTGGACCGGCGACACGCAGATGAACTGCATGCGCCAGGCGATCGGCCAAAGCCTGAAACAGGCCTATGCCCATCACATCCAGAGGCTGATGGTTACCGGCAACTTTGCGCTGATCGCCGGCGTGGCCCCGAGCCAGGTTTGCGACTGGTACCTGGCGATCTACATGGATGCCTTCGACTGGGTCGAACTCCCCAATACACTGGGCATGGTGATGCACGCCGATGGCGGATATCTGGGCTCGAAACCTTACTGCGCCAGCGGTCAATACATAAAACGCATGTCTGACTACTGCCGAGACTGCGTGTACAAGGTGAGTGAAAGCACAAGCGAGGATGCCTGCCCCTTCAACTCGCTCTACTGGCATTTTCTGATGCGTCATCGCGACCTTTTGCGCGGCAATCAACGCATGGCCATGGTTTACAAAAACCTCGAACGCATGCCGGATGCCAAGCAGCAGGCACTCTGGCAACGCGGCCAGGCCCTGCTCGCCAGACTGGACGCAGGGGAATCGCTTTGAGTGAATCGGGATCGGACGAGCCTGTCGCATCATCCGCGATGCGATACCTCGGCGCCCGACGTTCCCGCCTCAGAACTTCAGCGACGAGTGATAAGCCCTTGGCGGGCCACACGGGTCAGTTGCCTGATCACGTCGACCGCCTCGGCGGCGCTGGGCGATTGAATCACCGCCAGATCGAAACTGTCGCTGGCAAACCGGGCCAGGGACTCTCCGTCTTCGACGAACTGGATCAGAAACGCTGCGGGTCCACCGGTACGGCGAGGCCAGCCATCGAGATAACGCAAGAGCGTCGGCTGGTGTTTACCGCCAAGCAGGATTTTTGGATTGCGCTGGGTGAGATGTGCCGTAATCGGCGCGGGGCGTACAACGGGGCTTAGTGCATTCATCGTGTCGTGTCTCTGCCTCAAAAGTCTGCATGGCAGGTGAGAGGCAACACCGAACCAGCGCTTTAGCGGTATTTCGAAGCCTGTTTCAAGCTTCTGACAGCGACTCAATGAGTCACCTGGCGCCCCGCAAGTAGCTGTTTAAATCGGCGCATGGGCAACATCCTATTGAAGCTGACCGGACAGTGTCAAGAATGACACGCAACAAAAAGGCCCGCTCGAAGCGGGCCTTATTCGTTGAGCCAGAGCGGTCAGCCGGCGATGGCGCGGTCGGCTGACAGCTTGCCGGCGCCTTCGATCATCACGGCGATGCTGCCACCCAACAACGCCAGGGCGAACTCATAACCGTTGTTAGCCATAAACAGACCGTTGTGGATATGCACCGAGAAGATGGCGACCAGCGACAGAAAAGTCAGGCCCAGTGCCGCCGGACGAACCAGCAACCCGATGATCAAGGCCAGGCCGGCGAAAAACTCAGTGCCACCCGCCAGTGTCGCCATCAGATAGCCCGGCGCCAGGCCGATGCTTTCCATGTACTGTGCCGTGCCGGCCAGGCCATACCCGCCAAACGCGCCGAAGAGTTTCTGCGAGCCGTGGGCAGCGAAGATGATGCCGACAAAAATTCTCAGAACGGTCAGGCCGTAGCCAGCGCGGGTAAATAGAACCTTGTTAATCAGTGTGCTCATGCTGGGTCATCCTTAGAGAGTATGGGTGGGTTGGCCGCTATATTAATCAGTAAATTTCATGTTAAAAGCGCAAAAAATCCGCCATAACAATCAGTTTATTCGATCACTTTCGTAGGGCAACCTTCTGCCCCTGGGGCTCCAACGACTCCCGCTCCCGATCGAACGCCAAGTAATACTTGTTCACACTATTAACATAGCTGACAGGTCCCATCCCCACCTGCTCCATGGCAATGCGTTCAACCTGAAAAAACCATTGATTCGGATTCAACCCTCGACGCCGCGCCTCGGCGCGCATCCCCTGGACCCGCTCCGGACCGATGTTGTAGGCCGCCAGTACAAACGCCATGCGCTCACGTTCGTTGAGTTTCGGGCTGGAGAAGAACTTGCGGCGAATCATCGCCAGGTACTTGGCGCTGGCCTGCACGTTCGCATCCAGATCCTGAATATTGTTGACCCCTACCCGCTGAGCCGCGGACGGGGTGATCTGCATCAGGCCCGTCGGCCCGCCACCACCTCGAGACGAGGGCTGCAAGGCGGACTCCTTGAACGCCAGTGCCGCCAGGTTCAGCCAGTCGATACCTTGGGCATCCGCGTGTTTCTGCAGCACCGGTCGAAGCTGTTCCAGGCGCTGCCGGTGAGCCTTGGCCAATGGATCGTGCACTTGATACAGGCGCCGATAGATCCGCAGGAAAGCGACATCCTGGTCCGACGGCTTCTTGTAAGTGGTCAGGAAGCGATCGATGCTGGCCCGCAACATCGACGC
The DNA here is from genome assembly GCF_900105115.1 of Pseudomonas mohnii. Classification (NCBI taxonomy): domain Bacteria; kingdom Pseudomonadati; phylum Pseudomonadota; class Gammaproteobacteria; order Pseudomonadales; family Pseudomonadaceae; genus Pseudomonas; species Pseudomonas mohnii. The sequence continues at coordinate 5,288,833 of NZ_FNRV01000001.1, read as the reverse complement.
ATCGCGGCGCACGAACCAGAACTCCTCGCCGGGATTGCGGATGTGCACCTGACGATCGAAACGCAACTTCGGCAGAATTTTGCCCCAACGTTCGGCGATCGGTTGTTCGACGATGGTCAGGTGAAAAATCCCGCCCTGAACCATTTCCAGCACATCCTCGACCGCCAGGGTCGGATCGACCCATTCGATCTTCACTGGCGGCAGTTTGTGCAAGGTGAGTTTCTGATTGATCTGGCTGACGGCGTCCCCGGCGGCGCTGCCGGTGGGCAAGGCCAGGGTTTTACCCGAGAGTTGTTCGAGACGGGTGTAGCTGCGCTCGCCTTTTCTGCCGACCAGTACCAGCGGAATACCGCTGGCAATCGGTTGACTTGTGCTGACGGCTTGGGCCGCTTGCATGTCGAGCAGTTCCCCTGGAGCCACCACATCCCCTTCGCCACGCTGCAACGCGCCGAGCAATTGATCCTTGGCTTTGGGAATGATCTTCAGGGTGATTGCCTGACCGTCACGGGCATACCCATTGAGGTATTGCTCGAAGGCGCGCAAGCGATGGTACTCGACGCCGATGGCCTGGCCCTGGACTTCGCCGGAGCTGTTGCGGCTCTGGTTGACCAGCACCCGCAGGACGCGACTGCTGCGGATTTCCGTCAGGTCACGCACCTTACCCGCCGGAGCGGCTTGCAGCGGCCCGGGCAGACGCGCAACCGCCGGCATCGGCAGTAGCAGCGAACAACACAGCAGTAGCAAAACCGAGGAACGCTTCATCCACTCTCCGGAAAGAATTCGGGTTGATCCCATGAGTTTTTTCATGAAATCAAACGAAAAAAACAGAGCGCCTGAAGCGCTGGCAACGGGCGAAAGACTGGCACAGTGATAGCACACTAACCACTCCATCCTGGCTCGCGGCATCAAAAGACAGCTTTAACTCGTTGTAGTTCTTGGCTTTTCTTATAAATCGACAGCTCTGATATGCTTTCCGGCCTTTGGTCCGAGGTAGCACCATGCAACTCATCGATATCGGCGTCAACCTGACCAACCCCAGTTTCGCCGACAAACACCAGGCTGTACTCGAGCGCGCCTACGCCGCCGGCGTCTGCCAATTGGTGCTCACCGGCACCAGCGTCGAGGGCAGCGAACAGGCGCTGGAGTTGTGCCAACAACTGGATGAAAGCGCTCAACGGCTGTTCGCCACCGCCGGTATTCACCCCCATTCGGCCAGCGACTGGAATGCAGACAGCGCCCGGCGTCTGCGCAGTTTGCTCAAGGAACCGAACGTGGTTGCCGTGGGCGAATGCGGACTGGACTTCAATCGCGACTTCTCTCCGCGCCCGCAGCAGGAAAAAGTCCTCGAGGAGCATCTGGCGCTGGCAGTCGAATTGCAATTGCCCGTGTTCCTTCACGAGCGCGACGCCAGCCAGCGTTTGCTGGACATCCTGCGCGACTTCCGCGATCAACTACCCGCCGCCGTGGTGCATTGCTTCACCGGCGAACGCAAGGCGCTGTTCAGTTACCTCGACCTGGACTTGCACATCGGTATCACCGGCTGGATCTGCGACGAACGCCGAGGCACTCATTTGCATCCGCTGGTGAAAGAGATCAAGCGCGGACGCCTGATGCTGGAAAGCGATGCCCCCTATCTGCTGCCACGCAGCCTGCGACCCAAGCCAAAGAACGGTCGCAATGAACCGGCCTATCTGACGGAAGTGCTGCGCGAGGTGGCGTTGCATCGCGCAGAGAGCCTGGAAGATTTGGCCGCCCACACGACCGCCTGTGCACGGGCGTTCTATGGTCTGCCTTCCATCCCGGAATAAAACACACCTCCGGTGGGAACAAGTTTGCCCACAGGGTAAAGGGGTGACCCATTGACGCATGTCAACATTCGTCAACCTGCATAGCGGCACAATACTGGCACCTTGCCAATGCTGTTTCCGCTATCAGAGAAAACCTCCATGGGTGCCTGGCTTAGCAATATTTCGCTGAAATACAAATTCTGGGCGGTCAATGCCGTCGCCTTCGTCACCACGCTGCTGCTGGTGCTGTACGCCGTGCAGCTCGAACAGCAAGCCCGGATTCAGACCGCCCAGGCATCGGCCCAGGCCCAGGCTCGATTGCTCAGCGCCTGGCCCGTGGGGCAGCCACTCCCGAAAGCGGACAATGTACTGACCTCCGATCGCGGGCATGCCCCGCAGCTCAACGGGCAGCCTGTGCTGGAACTGACCGATGCCAAGGGCTGGGTCGAGATCGACAGCATGCCGTTGTTCGGTGACAACCTGCTCATTGGCGCCGAGGTATTCACTCGCGCTGATGGTCAGCAGGTCGCGGTGATTGCCCATGGCCCGAGCCTCAGCCAGGTATTCAGCGAGCGTTTTGCCAACTACGCGGTCGCCGTGTTCATCCTGATGCTGGCGATGCTTGGCGCTTCGCAACTGCTGATCCGCTTCCTGCTCAGCCAGCTCAACACCTTGAAAGACGTGATGCTCCACGTCGAAAAAACCGGCGACCTCTCGGCCCGTGTCCCACTGGCGTGCAGCGACGAAGTCGGGCAAATGGCCAATGCCTTCAACGCCATGCAGGCCGGCTATCAACGGGTGGTCAACACCGTCGCCAATACCGCCCGGCAACTGGATGACGGCGCCGCGCGGCTGGCGTCGAGCATGAATGACGTGCGCCAGGGCATGCTCGGCCAGCAAAGCGAAACCGATCAGGCCGCCACGGCGATCAATGAAATGACCGCCACCGTCTACCATATCGCCCAGCACGCGGGCGCCACCCGTGACCTCTCGCAATCGGCCGACACCCTGGCCGGCAGCGGGCATGAAGTAGTGATGCGCGTGCAGAAGTCGATTGCCGGGTTGTCGACCGGGGTGCAGCAGACCGCCGAAATGATTCAGCGCCTGGCCGAGGACAGTCAAAAAATCAATGGTGTGGTCAATGTGATTCACAGCATTGCCGAGCAGACCAACCTGCTGGCGTTAAACGCTGCGATTGAGGCGGCCCGGGCCGGTGAAATGGGTCGTGGATTTGCCGTGGTCGCCGATGAGGTACGCAACCTGGCCAAACGCGTGCAGACCTCCACGGACGAAATCACCGTGATGGTGTCCGCGCTGCAGGCCGGGACCCGGGATGCCGTGGACTTCATGCAGGAGAGCTCGTTCAAGGCCGACGACTGCGTGCAACAGGCGCAGGAAGCCGGCGCGGCGCTGGCGGAGATCACCGGCGCGGTGGCGCAAATGCGTGAAAGCAATACGCAGATCGCGGTGGCGGCCGAGCAGCAGAGTCAGGTGGCGGAGGAGATGAATCGGGCGGTGGTGAGCATTCGCGATGTCACCGAGAACACGGTGCGGCAAACCGTCAATTCGGCAACGACCAGCAATGACCTGGCGGCGTTGGCCGGGGAGTTGAGCAGGGCCATAGGGCAACTCAAGCTCTAAGGGACTCATCGCGAGCCAGCTCGCTCCCACAAGGAATAATCAGCGGCCACAGGTTGTGGTCTGACAGAACGCCATGGTGGGAGCGAACTGGCTCGCGAAGAGGCTGGCCCGCTCAGCATCAATATTGACCATGACCTCTATCACCTCCATAGCCAACCTTGATTCGCCGCCCGCATCAGCCAGACCTATCCTTTATTCATGTGTTCAACATGGATCGAGGATAAACATCATGGGTAAACGTCACCCCAACCTTCCCGCCTGGCAATGGCGCGCCTACCCGAACAATCATCAGCATCCGACCAATCTGGTGTTACACCTGATTGCCGTGCCGCTGTTCATCCTGGGGTTCCTGTTGATTGTTACCGGGGTGTTCGGCTTGAGCTTCGTGAACATCGCCATCGGCGTGATCGGCCTGTTGGCCGCGCTGGCCTTGCAACGTCACGGTCACAGCCTGGAGGCGCAAGCGTCCGAGCCGTTCAGTGATCGCAAGGATGCCGTCTCGCGCCTGCTGGTCGAGCAGTTCCTGACATTCCCACGGTTTTTCTTCAGCGGCGGCTGGTGGCGCGCCTGGCGGGAGCGCCACCGCCATCATTGATCAGGCGAACACCGTCACGGTCTGCCGGCTCATGGCAATCAAACGCCCCCGCGCATCCCACAGGTTCGCGGCGGCATGGCCGTAGCCGTCGGCGGCGTGTTCGGTTTCGACGAGGTATTTGCACCAGTCCAGGGTGCTCAGTTCGAGCAACGGCTGCACGAACTCGATGGTCCAGGTCAGGGTGCTGCCCATCGCCGGCTTCTTCAGAAACGGCATCAGCGCCGGCGGCCAGGCGTCGACCAGTGCCAGTATGTGCGACTCCGTGACCGCCTCTTCCTTCACATCGCCACGCAAGCGCACCCAGCCGCCCATCTCACGGGATGTGTTGCCAGTGAACGGCAGCCCGCCGACACTCCAGCGCATCGCCAGATGCCGCATGAATTCCGGGGTCACGCCCTTGACGTAGGGCAGCTCCTGGCAGTCATCCCAGTGTTTCATTTCCGGGGCCGGTTGCGCCGTCACCGCCACTTCCGAAGGCCGCGAGGCGCCGAAACTGCCCTGGATCAAAGTCACCACCTGCCCCTTCTGCATCGCCCGGCCCAGCACCTGGCTGACGGCTTTGCCTTCACGCAACACATCGACTTCGAAACTGACCGGCACCTCCGGTTCGACCGGACCTACGAAGGTGATCGCCAGCGAACGCACCTGCCGATCCGCTGGCACCCTGGCGCGCATGGCTTCGTATTGCAAGGCAGCCACCAGACCACCGAAGCTGGCTCGCCCCTGTGCCCACTCAGCCGGAATCGACAACGCCAGGGGCTGGCGGCGGACGGCGTCAAGCAAATCGGAAAAACGCATGCAAACCTCAAGGGCAGGAAAAGGATCAGGGAATCTTAACCAGCCGGCGCGTCGGCCACAGTGATGATTACCGCCAAAGTGCACGACAGATAAGCCGTGCAGGAGGGCCGGGGAACAGTCAGGATTTGAAGCAGGCCTTGCTGAACTTGTCCAGGACACGATCAGCACGGTGCTCTGCCTTGACCATGGTGGTTTTCCAGACCGCGACACAAGGATGCAAATCCGCCTCCTGCTCGGCCCTGACCAGCCATTGCCAGCAATCGTGCCAATCGCCCAATGCCGCCTGGGCCGATCTCAGCCTGGGCAACGCCGCCTTCGGCAAACGGTCCAGCTCGGGGTAAGCTTCGATGCCATAGCGCACTCGCTTGATCAGCAGGCGCAAACGATGGCGGTCGTGGGCAGGATCGTGCAGCGCCTCGTCGAGTTTCTTCCACTGCTTGGCCAGGCGCCTGACGATACGCTTGCGCAGGCCCTTGAGCAGATCCTGACGCTGGGCGGCCCGCAGGAAGCGCGGAAAGGCATCGAGAATTATCAGCAGTTGGTTGAGCTCGGGGCTTGCGGCCACTGCGGGATAGGCTTCGTCCATCTGCGCCATGCGTCGCTGAGCCGCTTCGGGTTGATCGTGCTGGAGCAAATACGCCGCCAGCACTTCGCGATCACGCAAGGGGGTGGTCAGGTCGCCGACCGCGGACGCTGCCGCTTCCAGCTGTTCGACACCGGGCAAGCCACGCAAGGGGCGTAACAGGCTGCGCATGCGGCGCACCGTGGTACGCAGATCGTGCAGCGCTTCCGGATCGGTGCGGGCACTCAGGCGAGCCTGACAGGCCAGCAGACGAACCTCCAGCCCTAAAACCTGCGCCACCAACCGATCAATCAAGTCAGACATCGCTTGCTCCTTGAATCGAACTTCCCCAATGACCTTACATCATGCCTCAACGCCCCGCCCGTGACTCACGAATATAGAACCGGGCCTTCTCGGCCTTTTTGGTGCAACCTTCGAATCCTTCGAATTGCTGCTGGGTCTTGGCGGCGGTCAACAGCGACAAGGCCTTGGAGTAACTGACCGTCCCGGCGAAACCCTCGGCTTTGGCCAGGTCCAGTTCATGCCACGCCGCATCGAGGTTGCTGCCACAACTATCGCGGTACGCGGTTTTTCCGGCGCAACCGGCCAGTGCCAGGGCAATCAAAGGCACACAAATCCAGGCTTTCATCACTCACACCTCAACGATAGGTAAACAATTGTGCAGGTAGGACGGCCTGGGGCATGAAAAGTGCCGTCCATCGCCACAGCAAACTATAGCGTTCGAGAGAATAACCATCTGCCGCCATGGAGTATCGAAATAACGACGCGTTGACCCATCGAGCGACCTTAACGATTGAAGCACGCCCCTCAATGGGTGCATTGTTGAACCATTGAAAACGAGGGCGATTCATGAAGAAGCGTGTCGCACTGGTACTGGGCTCAGGTGGAGCCCGCGGCTATGCCCATATTGGCGTTATTGAAGAGATCGAGCGGCGTGGCTACGACATCGCCTGCGTCGCCGGTTGCTCCATGGGCGCGGTGGTGGGTGGCATTTATGCCGCTGGCAAACTCAAGGAGTATCGCGACTGGATCGAGAGCCTGGATTACCTCGACGTATTGCGTCTGGTGGACGTCAGTTTTCGTCTGGGGGCGATTCGTGGAGAAAAGGTCTTCGGACGGATCCGCAAGATTGTCGGCGAGATCAATATCGAAGAGCTGCGCATCCCCTACACGGCGGTGGCCACCGACCTGACCAACCAGCAGGAAATCTGGTTCCAGGAAGGTTGCCTGCACCAGGCCATGCGGGCTTCGGCGGCAATTCCCAGCCTGTTTACCCCGGTGATGCAAGGCAATCGCATGCTGGTGGATGGCGGCATTCTCAACCCGCTGCCGATCGTGCCAGTGGTGTCGAGCCATTGCGATTTGATCATCGCGGTTAACCTCAACTCCACCAACCAGCGCCATTACCAACTGCCGGTGATCCAGCGGCCCGCCGCGTTCAAAAGCCGCTTCGACAGCCTGATCAATTCCCTCGGTTCGAAGTTGCCGTTCCGGCGCAAGCAGGCCGAACAATTGTTGCTGCTGGAAAAAGAAGCGTTGATGGCCGAAGCGGCCGAGATCAACCCCTGGATCGAATCCGCCGAACCCGAAGCCCAGCAACCGGCTGCTGCGCCGGAACGCGACGGAGCACCGAAGTCAGCCACCGGTTCATTCATCATCGACAACGTCGGGCCGGCGTCGTTGCTGGATTTGATCAACCAGAGTTTCGAGGTGATGCAGACGTCCCTGGCGCAGTACAAGATTGCCGGGTATCCGCCGGACATCCTGATCAACGTGCCGAAGCGGGTGTGCCGGTTTTTCGAGTTTTACAAGGCGCCGGAGCTGATCGCGCTGGGACGGGAGATTGCGCGGGATACGCTGGATCGGTATGAGAGCGAGCGCGAATCCTGAGATTTCTCGAGTCGACGCAATGGCCTCATCGCTGGCAAGCCAGCTCCCACAAGTTCAGTGGCCTTCACAAATGTTGTGTTCAGCTCAAGCCTGTGGGAGCCGGGCTTGCCCGCGATGGGGCCCGATCAGCCAGAACCTGCCTGAAGACCACCCTCACTCAACAACCGATACCCCACTCCCGCCTCGGTCACGATGAACCGCGGCTGGGTCGGATCATCCGCCAGCTTCTGCCGCAAATGCCCAACCACGATTCGCAAATAGTGGCTGTCCTCGGTGTGGGTCGGTCCCCAAATGTCCTTGAGCAATTGCTGCTGGGTGATGACCCGCCCCGGATGCCGCGCCAGTTGCGCCAGCACCGCGTACTCCTTACGGGTCAGCGCAACTTCGGCGCCCTCGAGCAATACCCGGCGATAGGCCAGGTCCACGGTGAGTGGACCGAAGGTCAGTGCCGCTTGCTGAGCCTCGCCCACTGGCGCCTGACGTAACAACGCACGTATTCGCGCCAGAAACTCCTGAATGCCGAACGGTTTGGTCACGTAGTCGTTGGCGCCGCCATCCAGCGCTTCGACTTTCTGCCCTTCGCTGGCGCGTACCGAGAGCACCAGCACCGGCACCGTCGACCACTCGCGGAATTCGCGCAGCACTTGTTGGCCATCCATGTCCGGCAGCCCAAGGTCGAGCACCAACAGGTCCGGTTTGTTCAAGGCTGCCTGGGCCAGGCCTTCGGTGCCAGTGCCGGCCTCCAGCACTTTGTAGCCCTGGGAAGCGAGGCTGATACGCAGGAATTTGCGGATCTGCGGTTCATCGTCGATGACCAAAATGGTCGTGGTCTGGCTCATGGTTTCCGGTCGCGGCATAGAGAGTTCCAAAGAGTATCAGGCTTCACTTTCAGCGCTCACTTTCAAAGGCAGGCTGTTCCTGCAACGGCAAGTGCAAGGTAATGCAGGTGCCACGCCCTTCGATGCCGTCGGCGACGCTGATACGACCGCCATGGGCGCCCACCATGCCCTGACAGATCGCCAGCCCCAGCCCCGTGCCCTGCCCGCCGCGATCACCGCGCGCGGCGGTGTAGAACATGTCGAAAATCTTCGATCGCTCAGCTTCGGGAATGCCCGGTCCTTCATCGCTTACCGAGAAAAACAGCTCTTGGTCAGCGACACCGGCGCGCAATTGCAGACGGCCATGCAACGGCGAAAACCGCGCGGCGTTTTCCAGCACGTTGATCAGTGCCTGTTCGATCAGTGCGGCGTGGACATACAGCAGCGGCAACTCGGCCGGCATCTCGACACTGACCTGCAACGGCGCCAGCACTGCACGCAGTCGATTGAGTGAACTGCCGACAATGTCGGCCGGCGACACCCAGTCCCGCGCCAGCTTCAAGGCACCGTGACCGAGGCGAGTCATGTCCAGCAGGTTTTGAATATAACGGTCCAGGCGCTCGGCTTCATCGCGGGTGCCTTCGAGCAATTCGCGGCGATCCTCCAGCGGGATCGCTTCACCGAGGGCCAACAAGCTGTCGATGCTGCCGCGCATGGAAGTCAGGGGCGTGCGTAAATCGTGGGACACCGAGGCCAGCAAGGCGCTGCGCAGTTGTTCGGTCTCGCCGTGCAGCCGTGCGGCTTCCAGATCATCGGCCAATTGCGCGCGAGCCAGAGCCTGGGCCAACGGTTGACTCAACGCGGTCAACAAACGCCGACGCTGGCCGCTCAAGGTCTGGCCTTCCTTGGCGCACACGCCGAGCAGCGCCAGCGGTCCATCCTCCACCGACAAGGGCCACCACCACCAGCGCCCAAACGGCAGCGTACCGGTGCCGGCACCCGCCGGTTGATCGTGTTGCCAGGCCCAATCGGCGGCGGCGCGTTCGGCCTCGGTAAACTCCAGCGGACCACCGGTTTCGACTTTCCAGCCGCTTTGACCGTCGCGATTGAGCAGGCACAGTTGCAGGTCACTCCAGCCGTTGAGGTGCTGGGCGGCGGCGCTGATCACGGCCTGACGGTCAGTGGCGGCAGTGAGTTTGCGTGACAGGTCGAGCAACTCGGTGGTTTCTCCCTGGGTATCGCGCAAGGCCTGCAACTGTCGGCGCTGGCGCGCCGCGAGGTTGCCCGTGAGGGCCGCCATCAGCAGGAAGAACAATAAGGTGAGCACGTCTTCTTCGCGCTGGATGCTGAAGGAGAAATTCGGCGGAATGAACAGGAAGTCATAGGTCAGAAACGACAACGCGGCACAGGCCAGCGCCGGCCCGAGACTGCTGCGCACCGCCACCAGCAACACGGCGGCGAGGAACACCAGCGAGATATTGGGCAATGGCAGGACACTGGCCACGGCCCATGCCAACGCACTGGCCAAAATCGTTGCCACGACAGCGAGCGCATAGTCGAACCAGACCAGCGCATGCGCCGGATGTTGTCGGGGCGGATTTTTTTCTTCGTCACTGTCGAGGACGTTGATTTCCAACCCTCGCGCATCGCGCAACAAGCGTGCCGCCAGACCACCACCCAGCAACCGCCGACGCAGTCGTGGCCGGGACTGGCCGACCAGTACCAGGCTGGCACGGCGCTCGGCCGCGTGCTGGATCAGGGTTTTCGCTACCTCGCCGGCACGCAGCAGCACCACTTCGCCGCCCAGGCGTTCGGCCAGTTGCTGGGCGCTTTGCAGGCAAAGGCGTGATTGCTCGTCACGCACGCTGCCGTTGTCCACATGCACCAGGCTCCAGGGCAGATGCCGGCGCTGGGCGACACGGCTGGCGTGGCGCACCAGGCGCTCGGCCTGGGCATCGCCGTCAACGCCCACCAGCAGGCGCCCCCGTACGGCCGGCGCGGCTTGACCCAGTTGGCGATAACCCTGGGCCAGATCGTTATCGACCTGAGCCGCCGCGGTTTGCATCGCCAGTTCACGCAGGGCAGTGAGGTTGGTCTGGGTGAAAAATGCGTCGATGGCGGCTCGCGCCTGCTCCGGCACGTAGACCTTGCCGTCGCGCAGACGCTCGAGCAGTTCCCGTGGCGGCAGGTCGATCAACAGCAGCTCGTAGGCCTCTTGCAGCACCCAGTCCGGCAAGGTCTCGCGAACCTGCACGCCGGTAATGCCACGGACCTGATCGTTGAGGCTTTCCAGGTGCTGGACGTTGACCGTGGTGAACACATCGATGCCGGCAGCGAGCAATTCCTGAATGTCCTGCCAGCGTTTAGCGTGGCGACTGCCGGGGGCGTTGCTGTGGGCCAGTTCGTCGACCAGCACCAGCTTCGGTTTGGCCGCGAGCAGACCGTCGAGGTCCATCTCTTCGAGCATCACGCCCCGGTACTCCGAGCGCACCAGCGGTTGTTGCGGCAAGCCGCCGAGCAACGCCTCGGTTTCGGCACGACCATGGGTTTCCACCACACCGGCAATGACTTTCACCCCCTGGCGCAGTTGCGTGTGTGCCGCTTGCAGCATGGCGTAGGTCTTGCCGACACCGGGTGCCGCGCCGAGGAAAACCTTGAGTCGGCCACGGCCATCCCGGGGCAGGTCTGCTAACAGCGCGTCGGCGCGGCCGGAGTCGCTCATGTTTGAAGCTCTCTTTTTTCAGGTGTTGATGTGGTGATTGTTCTGCTGCCATCGCTAGCAGCTAGCTCCCACAGGGGATTGCTGACTTCCTGTGGGGGCTAGCCTGCTAGCGATTGACGCCGCCACCGATCTACAGTTTTTCCAACGCCATATTCAGCGCCAACACATTCACCACCGGCGGCCCCACCAGCGGTTGCTCGATGTGCGCATTCATCAATTGCTCAAGCGTAGACACCGGTACGTTGCGCGCTGCCGCGACACGCGCCAGTTGATAGGCAATCGCCGCCGGTGGCAAGTGTGGATCGAGACCACTGCCGGAGGTGGTGATCAGCGCCAACGGCACCGGCCCCTGACCGGGTACGAGCAGTTTATTGGCATCGTCGATCACCCGAGTGGCCAGCGCCGGGTTGCTCGGCGACAGGTTGCTGGCACTGCTCGACACGGTGGCAAATGCACCGGCCGATGGCCGTGGGTGGAACCAGGCGTCGCCGACGAAATCCTGGGCGATCAGCGCAGAGCCCCGGACCTTGCCCTGGGCATCGCGCACCAGGCTGCCATTGGCCTGATCCGGGAATGCAACCTGGGCCACGCCAGTGACCACCAAGGGGTAAGCCACGCCGGTGATCAGGGTCATCAAAACCAACAGGCTCAAGGCCGGACGTATCATTGTGGACATTTCAAAATCCTCGAATTCGCAGGAAAACCTGTAGGAGCGAGCTTGCTCGCGATGGATCTGAAGGCGCCGCGCTTTGTCAGAAAGGGCGCGTTATCGTTGACCACCATCGCGAGCGGGCTCGCTCCTACAGTGGGGAGTGTCAGATCAAACCAGATGCAACGCCGTCAACAGCATGTCGATCGCCTTGATGCCCACGAACGGCACCAGGATTCCGCCCAGCCCGTAGATCAGCAGATTGCGTCGCAACAATGCCGCGGCACTGGCCGCCTGGACTCGTACACCGCGCAACGCCAGCGGAATCAGCACCACGATGATCAAGGCGTTGAACACGATCGCCGAGAGAATCGCGCTCTGCGGGCTGCTCAGGTGCATCACGTTCAACACGCCCAGTTGCGGGTAGATCGCGGCAAACAGCGCCGGCAAAATCGCGAAATACTTGGCCACGTCGTTGGCGATCGAGAAGGTCGTCAGCGCACCGCGGGTCACCAGCAATTCCTTACCGATCTGTACCACGTCCAGCAGCTTGGTCGGATCGCTGTCGAGGTCGACCATGTTCGCCGCTTCACGGGCGGCTTGCGTGCCGTCGTTCATCGCCATGCCGACATCCGCCTGGGCCAGGGCCGGGGCGTCGTTGGCGCCGTCGCCGCACATGGCGACCAGGCGGCCATCGTTCTGTTCGTGACGAATGCGCGCCAGTTTTTTCTCCGGCGTGGCTTCGGCCAGCACGTCATCCACGCCCGCTTCGGCGGCAATCGCCGCAGCGGTCAGCGGGTTGTCGCCGGTCACCATGACCGTGCGAATCCCCAGTTTGCGCAGCTCGGCGAAGCGCTCGCGGATGCCGGGCTTGACCACGTCCTTGAGGTGGATCGCGCCGAGCAGTTTGCCGTCGGCACAGACCAGCAACGGGGTGCCGCCGCTCTGGGCGATCTTGTCGATTTCTCGCGACAGGGACGGGGCCAGCTCGGCGCGTTTCTGGCCAACGAACGCGAGCAGCGAGTCCACCGCCCCCTTGCGGTACACGCGACCTTGATAGTCGACACCCGACAGGCGCGTTTCGGCGCTGAACGGCACGCCGGTGAGCAACTCAGCCCTCGGTTCGGGTTGTGGATGCAGGGCACGCAGGTATTCGACTATGGATTTGCCTTCGGCGGTGTCATCGGCCAGCGAGGCGAACAACGCACCTTCGGCCAGCTCCTTCGAGCTGACGCCCGGGGCGGCGTATACCGCCGTGCAACGACGGTTACCGAAGGTGATGGTGCCGGTCTTGTCCAGCAACAGGACGTGCACGTCCCCCGCCGCTTCCACGGCGCGACCGGACTTGGCAATCACGTTCAGACGCACCAAGCGATCCATCCCGGCAATACCAATGGCCGACAACAGACCGCCGATGGTGGTCGGAATCAGCGTGACCAATAACGCCACCAGGAACACCAGCGGCAGGCTGCCGTTGGCAAAGTGGGCGAACGGCTGCAGGGTGACGACCACCAGCAGGAAGATCAGGGTCAGGCCGATCAGCAGAATGTCGAGGGCCACTTCGTTCGGGGTTTTCTGGCGTTTTGCGCCTTCGACCAGAGCGATCATGCGGTCCAGGGTCGATTCGCCCGGGTTGGCGGTGATCTTCACCAACAGCCAGTCAGACACCAGCCGTGTGTTGCCGGTGACGGCCGAGCGGTCGCCGCCGGACTCGCGGATCACCGGCGCGGACTCACCGGTAATCGCCGCCTCGTTGACCGCGGCGATGCCTTCGATCACCTCGCCGTCACCGGGGATCATCTCCCCCGCTTCGACGCGCACCACATCGCCCTTGCGCAGGCTGGTGGCCGGCACCACTTGAAAGGTGCCATTGCTGGTTTTACGGCGAGCGCTGAGGCCTTCACTGCCGGCCTTGAGACTGTCGGCGCGCGCCTTGCCACGACCTTCGGCCAGGGCTTCGGCAAAGTTGGCGAACAGTACGGTGAACCACAGCCACACGGCGATTTGCGCGGCGACGAAGGTCGGCACCGCCGTGTCTGGAATGAAGCACAGCACGGTGGTCAGGATCGCCGTCAGTTCGACCACCAGCATCACGGGCGCACGCTGCAACTGGCGTGGGTCGAGCTTGACGAAGGCTTGCACCAGCGCCGGGCGCCAGAGCGCCGAGATCGCGGTTTTCGGTTGCTCCGGCGCTTTCGCGGCGACGGTTTTGGTTACGGGCATATTCATCAAATAGTCCTCAGAAACCCATGCTCAAGTGTTCAGCGATAGGACCCAGCGCCAGGGTCGGCAGGAAGGTCAAACCACCTACCAGCAAAATGGTCACGGTCAGCAGGGTCACGAACAGCGGGCCGTGGGTCGGGAAGCTGTTCTGGCTGATCGGTGCGGTTTTCTTCATCGCCAGGCTGCCGGCCAGGGCCAGTACCGGGAGGATGTAGCCGAAGCGACCGATCAACATGCCCAGGCCCAGCATCAGGTTGTGGAACGGGGTGTTGGCCCCGAAGCCGCCAAACGCCGAGCCGTTGTTGGCGCTGGCCGAGGTGTAGGCATAAAGCAACTGACTGAAACCGTGGGCACCCGGGTTGCTCACTGCTGCTACCGGGCCTGGCAGGCTGGCGGCAATCGCGCCGAGCACCAGCACGCCGATCGGCATGACCATCAAAGTCACCACCAACAGCTGCACTTCCCTGGCCTGCAGTTTCTTGCCGAGGTATTCCGGTGTGCGCCCGATCATCAGGCCCGCCAGGAACACCGCGATCAACACGTTAAGCAACATGCCGTAGAGCCCGGCGCCCACACCGCCGAAGATCACTTCGCCGACCATCATGTTGACCAGCGCGACCATGCCACTCAGCGGGTTAAGGCTGTCGTGCATGCCGTTGACCGAGCCGTTGGACGCGGCAGTGGTGGTCACCGACCACAGCACAGTGGCGGTGGTGCCGAAGCGCGCTTCCTTGCCTTCCAGCGGTGCGGTCTGCTCGACGGCGACGTTGTTCAGGGTCGGGTTCGGTTGGTATTCAGCCCACAGCGAGGTGGCGCCGCCGATCAGGAACAGCGCCAACATGCAGGCGATGATCGCGCGGCTCTGACGCAGGTCTTTCACGTAGTGGCCGAAGGTAAACACCAGCGCTACCGGGATCAGGATGATCGACGCCAGCTCGAACAGATTGCTCCACGCCGTCGGGTTCTCGAACGGATGCGCCGAGTTGACGCCGAAGAAGCCACCACCGTTGGTACCCAATTGTTTGATCGCAATCTGGCTGGCAGCAGGACCGAGCGGGATCACCTGATCGACGCCTTGCATGGTCACGGCATTCACATACTGCGCGAAGGTTTGCGGCACACCCTGCCAGACCAGGTACAGCGCCAGCAGCAGGCACATCGGCAACAAGCCGTAGAGGGTGGCGCGGGTCATGTCGACCCAGAAGTTACCGAGGCTTTTGGTCGACTTGCGGCCAATGCCACGGCACAGCGCAACCAGCACGGCCAGGCCGGTGGCGGCGCTGACGAAGTTCTGCACGGTGAGGCCGACCATCTGGCTCAGGTAGCTCAACGACGCTTCGCCGCTGTAGGACTGCCAGTTGGTGTTGGTCATGAAGCTGATGGCGGTGTTGAACGCCAACGTCCACTCCTGACCCGGCAGGTTTTGCGGGTTGAGCGGCAGATGGTCCTGGAACACCAGGATCAAGAACAGCAGCAAGAAGCCTGCGAGGTTGAAGGCGAGCAAGGCCAGTGCGTACTTCTGCCAACTCTGTTCGGCCTGCGGATCGACTCCCGCCAACCGATAACAGCCACGCTCGACCGGGCCGAGGATCGGCGTCAACCAGGTGCGCTGACCTTCCATGACCTTGTAGTAGAAGCGTCCGAGAAACGGCGCCGGGACCAATACCAAGGCAAAAAACGCGAGGATCAGCCAATAGTCATAACTGTGCATAGCCGCTCCTAGTTCCGGTCCGCGCGCAACAGCGCAACCAACAGATAAATGAACAGCCCCACTGCCAGCAGCAGTGACACCCCGTCCAGAACGCTCATGGAAATTCTCCGTGTTACGGCGCATTGCCGCGTGTGGAGTCATTGTCGACAGGGAGGCTGTAAAGGAACGAGATCGAGGGGTGTGGCGGGGCATAAAGAAAGTGTAAAGAGTGGGTTTATGGCTTTGTTACAGCGGTGTTCTGTCGGGCCTTATCGCGAGCGAGCTTGCCCGCGATGGCGGCATGACTGACGACGACGCTCTCATCTGGAGCAAAAAATACCGGCATACAGAGCCGAACATCCCCGATACGACAGCTTTCATCGCTTTACGACGGCAAATCACGAAATGGCACGCCCACTGCACACGCCCTCCCCCGAGCTGTCCAATCCGTTGAGGGAGCAAACGCATGAACACACAACTCAAACCCACGCTGGGCACCCTGCACTTGTGGGGCATTGCGGTCGGGCTGGTCATTTCCGGTGAATACTTCGGCTGGAGTTATGGCTGGGGCGTGGCCGGGACGTTGGGCTTTCTGGTGACCTCATTCATGGTCGCCACCATGTACACCTGCTTCATTTTCAGCTTCACCGAGTTGACCACGGCGATTCCCCATGCCGGTGGTCCGTTTGCCTACAGTCGCCGAGCCTTTGGCGAGAAAGGCGGATTGATCGCCGGGCTGGCGACGCTGATCGAGTTCGTCTTTGCGCCGCCGGCCATCGCCCTGGCCATTGGCGCCTACCTCAACGTGCAATTTCCGGCCCTCGACCCGAAACACGCCGCGGTCGGCGCGTACATCGTCTTCATGGGCCTGAACATCCTTGGAGTGAAATTCGCGGCGACCTTCGAACTGGTGGTCTGTGTGCTGGCGGTCGCGGAACTGCTGGTGTTCATGGGTGTGGTCGCGCCGGCGTTCAGCTTCAGCAACTTCGCCCTCAATGGCTGGGCCGGTTCCAATGTGTTCGGCGCACCGGCGATTGCCGGGATGTTCGCGGCGATTCCTTTCGCCATCTGGTTCTTCCTGGCCATTGAAGGCGCAGCCATGGCCGCCGAAGAGGCCAAGGACCCGAAACGCACGATTCCCAAGGCCTACATCAGCGGGATCCTGACCCTGGTGTTACTGGCGATGGGGGTGATGTTCTTCGCCGGTGGCGTCGGCGACTGGCGCACCCTGTCGAACATCAACGATCCGCTGCCACAGGCAATGAAAACCGTGGTCGGCGAAAGCTCGGGCTGGCTGCACATGCTGGTGTGGATCGGCCTGTTCGGGCTGGTGGCGAGTTTCCACGGGATTATCCTCGGCTATTCGCGGCAATTTTTCGCACTGGCCCGCGCCGGTTACCTACCCGCCTCCCTGGCCAAACTGTCGCGCTTCCAGACACCGCACCGGGCGATCATCGCCGGCGGCGTGATCGGCATTGCAGCGATCTATAGCGATGGCCTGATCAACCTTGGCGGCATGACCCTGACGGCGGCAATGATCACCATGGCCGTGTTCGGCGCCATCGTGATGTACATCATGAGCATGCTCAGCCTGTTCAAACTACGCAAAACCGAGCCGAACCTGGAGCGCACCTTCCGCGCGCCGTGCTACCCACTGGTGCCGTTCATTGCATTGGTGCTCGCTGTGGTTTGCCTGGTGGCGATGGCGTGGTTCAACATGTTGATCGGGCTGATCTTCCTCGCATTCATGGCGGTGGGGTTCGTGTACTTCATGCTCACCGGGCAGTTACGTGCCGATGCGCCGGCGGATGCGATGTTGACCGGGCGTTAAAACAATCACGGTGCAGCTGACCTATCAGGCATAGAATGGAACCACTGCGAAAGTCATTCACTCAAAGTGGTATGCACGCGCGGTTGTCGAGCCTCGCCAACCGGCCTGCCTTCAAGGAGAGTCCTATGCCCTGGTATGCCTGGTTGATACTGGTAATAGCCATCGGCTCCATCGTTGGCGGTTTGATGATGCTGCGTGACACCGCCAACAAGGTCGATCTGACCGAAGAGCAACGTCGACGCGTAGCCGAGCGTAATGCGGAAGCGGACGCCAAGGATGCGCAGGACCGCTGAAAAAACCTGCTGTATCCGCGGGGGTTTGTTTTTCATCGGGTAGGAGCGAGCTCGCTCCTACAGGGTGCGGGGCTATTTTTCCCAATCAGCCTTGGCAATGTGCAAGCCATGCAGCCCCTTGTAGGCCGCGCGCTCAGGCTGGCTCCACCCCTCCAGCAACGATTCCTCCAATCGATAAATCTCCACGCCCAACGGACGACAAACGCTGAGCGGATCCTGCGCGTCAGGCCCCCACATGGCCAACGACAAGTCTCCGCCTGGACAGGTCGACAGTGCACACAGGAGGTCGATTTCGGCGAAAAATTCCAGGTAATCGCCCTTCTTGGCCGGACACGCTTTCATGAAGTACATGTCGTCGTGGTTCAGCCCCGTGCACTGGAAAATATTCAACACATCGTGCACATCGAGCTCGGTCAGGCCGTGGGGCAGCACGGCGCGGGTCAGGTTGGAGTGGCAGTGGTGGTGAAAATCCTCGCCGGTGAGCATTTTGTTCACATAGGGATCGCAGCGAGTGCCGAGCAAATCGTGCAGTCGACCGCCATGTTCATCAATCCCGTAGCCCGCCAGGCTGTCATCGGTGATAGTCACCAGCGGCCGCAGAAACGGCAGGTTCGACCAGAGCCGGTCATGGGTGCTGACGTGTGCGCCTTGTAGCTGCCGGGTGCGCGACGCCCACAAGCGCTCGCGCGGGTCGTTGGCATTCCAGACGTTGAAATCACCCACTTGCGGCCCGACCGGTGTCGTCACGCGAAACACATGGCCGGCCGGGACTTTCCAGGCGCGGCCGGTGCGAATCGGTACTTCGAAGGACTCGATCAGCGTGCGTCCCTCCTTCACATCACGCACCCGCTCATAAAAGGCTTTATCCACCTGCAAGGCGGAGCCTTTGCTGACTTGATAGGCCGCCGGATAGTCTTTGTACATGGCACGAATCCTCGATCAGTGATGGGAAGAAGGCGCAAGCATTTGCAACAGCTGGTGTTCGGAATCGTCGAGATACAGGCCCATGGCCTCCTCGGCCGCACGCTTGTTGCCTTCGACCAGAAGTTCATGGATCTGCCGGTCGCGGGCCAGCCATGGCGCCTGAAAACGCGACTCATCGGGCGCGGTGCAAAACACCAGGCGCAATTGAGCCACGACATTGGTAAAGAACTCATCGAACAGCGGGCTGCGCAGCAACCCGACAATGTGTTGATGAAATTGCAGACTGTGGGTGCCGACGGCGCGCCAGTCCTCGCGCTCCCGCGCCAACTCTGTGGCTTCCAGGGCTTGGAGCATCCGGTCGGACTGATAGTCACGCAGGGGGTGACTGGCACTGATGGCTTGCAGTTCCAGCGTGCGCCGGACCTTGAACAGGTCCCGCACATCATCACTGCCCAACTTGCGCACCATGACGCCTTTGTTGCGCACATAGTGGGTCAAGCCATCCTGACCAAGACGATGCAAGGCTTCACGGATGGTGTTACGCGAGGCGTTATAGGCAGAGACCAGGTCGTTTTCCACCAGCGCCATGCCAGGCAGCAAGCGTCCACCGATGATGTCGGCGCGCAACTCCAATGTGATGTGGTCAGCCAGTGACAGTCCGCTGTTCATACTATTGCCTCAGGATTGTTCAACAATCGTCAGCCAACAGGTGTTCACTATTCGTGCCATCAGATGCAATGCATCACGATCGCTTAGTCGCATCTGCATGCTTTTTAGAAATAGAAGTACAGTCACCATGCAATTTTCAAGGGTTAATATGGGGCATTGATGTGGAGATATCAGATGCGTTATTCGCAGGACCATAAAGCCCAGACCCACCAACGCATCATCAAGGAAGCTTCAGCGCGCTTTCGCCGTGACGGCATCGGCGCAACCGGCCTGCAACCTCTAATGAAAGCGCTGGGCTTGACTCACGGTGGCTTCTACTCGCACTTCAAGTCCAAGGATGAATTGGTGGAAAAGGCCTTACAGGCGGCAGGGGATGAGGCTGATGTCGTTTGTGCAGAGCTGTTCGCTCAGGATCGACCGCTGGACGCCTTCATCGATGCCTACCTGTCGCAACGGCACCAGACTTGCCCCGAAGAAGGCTGCCCATTGCCCACGATGTCATCGGAGCTCGGCATGCGCGGGCAGCCGAGTCCGACTTCAGATGCGGTGCTCAATGCGCGACTTCGACAAATCCAGAACACCCTTGAAGGCGACGATACGGAAAAACGCAGCATTGTCATCATGTCCACGCTGGTCGGGGCGTTGCTGCTTTCGCGCTGTGTCGAGAATCCCGAGCTGGCCCGGCAGATTCTCGACGTAACCCGCGCGTCACTTAAACAATCACAAGGCTAACCTTCCCAGCGCTTGAACAACACGCTGGCATTGACCCCACCAAACCCGAAACCGTTGGACAGCGCATATTCGATGGCCATCGGCCGAGCCTGACCATGGACGATGTCCACGCCATCGGCAGCGGGGTCAGGATTTTCGAAATTCAGAGTCGCCGGTACGATCTGATCACGGATCGCCAGGAGCGTGAAAATCGCCTCGACTCCGCCTGCTGCGCCGAGCAAATGCCCGATCGCCGACTTGGTCGATGTCACGGCAATTTTGTTATCCGTTCCAAACAATGCCTTGATCGCCGCCAATTCCCCCAAATCGCCAACCGGCGTCGAGGTCGCGTGGGCATTCAAGTGCTGGACCTGCTCTGGCGCAATACCGGCCTGCGCCAATGCCAGCGACATGGCGCGGCGCGCGCCGTTGCCATCCTCAGGCCCTGCAGTCAGGTGATAGGCGTCTGCACTGGTGCCGTAACCGACCAACTCCGCCAAGGGTTGAGCGCCCCGTGCCAAGGCGTGTTCCAGAGACTCGATCACCAGCAGGCCGGCGCCCTCGCCCATGACAAAACCATCGCGCCCACTGTCGAACGGCCGTGAGGCACGCTCCGGGGTGTCGTTGTAACCGCTGGACAAGGCCCGAGCAGCTGCAAAACCGGCGAGACTGACCCGATCGATCGCCGCCTCTGCTCCACCACACACAGCGATGTCGGCCTCACCACAACGAATCAGGCGCGCCGCATCGCCGATCGCTTGAACCCCGGCAGCACAAGCTGTCACGGGCGCCCCCAACGGCCCTTTGAAACCGTGTTGAATTGATACATGTCCCGCTGCCAGATTGACCAGAAACGACGGGATAGTGAACGGTGACAAACGTCGCGGGCCACGAGTGTCAGTGGTGCGCACCGCATCGGCTATCGCACCGAAACCACCGATGCCGGAACCGATGATGGTTGCCGTGCGCTCCTGGGCAGTAGCGGTTTGCGCTTGCCAACCGGCCTGTTCAATCGCCTGCCTCGCCGCTTCCATGGCGAACAAAATGAAGCGATCCATTTTTTTCTGCTCTTTGGGCGCGGTTGCCCGATCCGGATCAAAACCGGCCTCGGCATCCTCCGCCAGCGTTGGCACCGCAGCGCCGACCTTGGCAGGCAAATCGGCAACCACCTCATCGGGCAATTTCCGCAATCCGGAGCGTCCCGCCAACAGACGCGACCATACAGCTTCGACCCCGCTACCCAGCGGGGACACCAGGCCCATGCCCGTTACAACCACTCGACGATTACTCATTACGCAAATACCTCATGCCGATTAGTGGCGCTTCATTTATAACGCGCGGCGGCCTGGCTTCTGGACAGATTCGGCGCCATCGCATGACGCGCCGCTACATACGACTCCCACTCAGAGAGATTCGGCAAGGAAGGGATGGTGATCAACTCACCTTGATCCAGACCCGACAGCGCAGCATCGACCATCTCTCCTGCTTCCATGACCATATCAGCGGGAATCTGGGTCGCATCGATACCGGAACGCTCCCAGATCTCGGTGCGTGTGACGCCCGGCAACACAGCCTGGACCTTAACCCCGGTGCCGTCGAGTTCGGCATTCAATGACTGGGTCAGGCTCAACACGTAGGCCTTGCTGGCGCTGTAGGTCGCGTTGAAACGCTCGGGAAACAAAGCCACGACCGAGGCAATGTTGATGATCGTGCCCCGACCCGCCTTGGCAAAACTGGCGGCCGCTGCCGATGCCAAGCGCGTGACGGTAGTGACATTCAGCTGGATCAATCGCTCCAACTGATCGGTATCGGCATTGGCCAGCAAACCGTCCGCCGCAACACCGGCGTTATTCAGCAACAGATTGATACTCGAATCGCTGCGCAGACGCTGCTCGAGTTTCAGCACATCCTCCTTTTGCGTCAGATCTGCCTTCAACACTTCGACCTGAACCCCATGCTTGGCGCGCAACTGGCTCGCCGCTTCTTCCAGCCGCTGCAGATCACGAGCAACCAACAACAAATCAAAACCACGCGCCGCCAGACGCTGTGCGTAAACCGCCCCGATACCGGAGGAAGCGCCGGTGACGAGGGCCGTACCTTGGGATTGGGTGGAAGTCATAACTGTGCTCCTGGAAATGATTGAGAAAAGGTCAGCGCATTAACGTCAACGCGCCTCGACGGGTATTTATTATATGCATAATTTAAACGCCATATGATAGTCGTAATTTTTAGGCGGCGGACGGAAGGCGCAGCTTTGCGAACGCCAGAGCGCAAAAAGGCCGGTCAATGACCGGCCCCCTTGGCGTTGAATGTTTAGCTTAGTTCACTTCCAGCTTATCGCGATTACGATCCAGAATTGCCTTGCCGATTCCTTTCACTTCGAGCAACTCGTCCACCGAAGCAAACGGCCCATTGATATCACGATACGCAACGATCGCCTGAGCCTTCGCCTCGCCGATTCCGGAGAGTTCCTTTTGCAATGTGGAAGCATCGGCAGCATTTAGATCGATTCTGCCCGATTGTGCAGTTGGAGAAACCTCCATCACCATGGGGGCATTATTGCTCTCCGGCTTCGCAGCGGGAGCCGCAGTAGCAGCGATAGAGGCAGTGGTCAGAAGGGCAAAAACCAGGGAGTTGAAGTAGCCAGTACGCATAAATGACGCTCCATGACATCAATTGAGAAAACAGCTTTCCGAAGCTGTCTCCCAAACTTAGGTGATGTCTGGAGCCTGTCAAAAATGTGTCCATTGCAGGATGTGAGACAATCAAGATTTAATGCCCATCCCATTACTACATCCCCAATCGCGGCTGCAACCAATCGATTTTACGGACCATCAAATCAGCCTGCACAACACTAATGAAGCGCCCACTGAATTGCCTTGGAAAACGCTTCAGTCGAAATAACATAACTACGATGATAACGATGTACTGAAGCTTGGTCCGGACAAGACACCCCCCGGACAAACAAGATCTGCGCACCACCAGCCTCGATAAAACTGGCATATCCCCGAAAATTGAAATCCGGGCAATCATTTATCAGAGCAACGATGCGCGCCCCGGCGTTACAGAAAATCGCGTTTGTAAGGGCCGAACTACAAGAACCAACCACAATTGTGGCAGATTGAAATGCATCGACTTGTTCGGCGAAACTCATCGTTTCCGGGTAGATTGTTGTGAATCCTAAGTCGTGTAATATTTTTTCTAACTCGACTTCATTCACCAACTGTCGACTACTGAAGCCACGCCTAGACAGAAACAAGCGTGTCGACTTTTCAGAAAATACAAAATTTTCTCTTTCCAGTCCTTCAATAATCTTTGCTTTCAATTGTGAGAAAATATCACTTGGCCAAACCGTGTCATAAGCAACTCCCTCTTCCACATCCAATGGAAAAAAAGCGGGAACCGGCGCGACAGCCAGCCTGGAAAATTCGACGATTGTATCAACTGGCAAGACAACAACAGGCCGCTTCTTTGAATTAAGCAGAGAGAGCGAATCCAGATGTGACTGGGGCATGTTCGCATCCACCACAATAGAAAAACTCTCGTCACAGAAATCACCGTCGAACGCCAGCATTCTGGGCAAATACTCAAGAAACCAATGTCCATAATTGCCGCTTTGAACACCAAACATTTTTAATCCGTTGTCAAGCACCTCGGGGTGTTTATTTGGCCACTGCACCAACGCGTCTTCCCCATTTCTGGAGAGCATAATTTTTTCTTTATCGTACATATCACCCAATCCCGAGCGGTAAAAAACGGGATGCGTAATACCATCTAAAACAACCTGTCGATTACTGACGACGACATTGCATTTAGAAATACCGACCGTCTTTTCCATGAGCGCAATGTAAAATGGTGGTGCTAACAAATCACCCTCTTCAGACGTAAGCGGCGAGCCTTCCTCAAGAAAGCTCAAGGATAGTTCCGCTATGGGGCGTGATGGAAAAATCTCGTAGTATGAATAATCGAATTCAATACAATGACTCTTGACCGAACGCATGGGCAAAATATGCGTTCCGAGCGTTGCCTTTTTGACCTTGCTTTCACCAATTAAACGTAATGCTTGAGACACCATCCCCTTATTAAAATACCGTCGAGACAGTTTTATCAAAGCATGTCCTGCCAACTCATATCCACGCTGGTTAGCCAAGGAATAGTTTCTATAAGCAAGATCGCTATCCCCTCGCCCTTCTGCAATTTCCCCTGCCTTCGTCAGAGCGTACGAATACAAATTATCCGCATCCAAAATTCCAGGACGTTGCGACAACTCCTGAAAAATACGCTGTGCACTCAAAAAACGCCCTGCCAAACAAAAACATATGCCGGCTATTTTCAAATAGAGTGGTGCGGGAATATGACTCTTGGATAGTCGAAGAAGTTTTATTGATTGTCGAAAACGCTTTAGCGACGCGCTATGTATGGCTTGATACGCCATGAAAAATTCATTTTGAACAGTACCGGACAGGTTATCGTCGAAATAGGGGCCCAACACAAGTTCAACAATCGACAGCGATTCACGACCTTCATGAATGCCAGAATGCATAAAATGTAATAAAGGATTTACACATGCCTCTTTAACATCAGGATAGAAATCATAATAGTAGTTCGTCGAAAAAAAGGGTGAGGGATCAAGGCCGGCAGCGGCACCTTCCAGAACATAATGTTCTAGAAGGGTAATATTCAACCATTGCACACCCGGCAATTGTGCCAAGTAGTACTCGCTATCGAATAATGGATGAGGGTTACTATCCTTGCTGAACCCTTTGCTAACAAAATCAACGACAGACTCACCTGAACTACCTGCATCGCCTTGATAGCAACGCGACCAGTAACCAACGTCAAAATACGGTAAGACAATCTCAAGTCGAGAATCAATATTATCAACAGAATTTCTTGTTCGAGGAACCGAAAGCTTTGCAAGCAGTCGGCGCAGGCACGATTTGCTGATAGAAAGACAGTTAGCAAACAAAGATTTCACCGTCATTCACCTCAAGAAGTAGCAGAAAGGTAATGATTGAGCAGCTCAATCCGAGGGCGCATCTGCCCCTCATAACTGAACTCCCTCAAGATGGCACGCCTACCGTTTTGCCCAAGTTCCATCAATGCCTCTCGATCGGACAGATAGCCGTTAATCAATTGACTGATTGAATCAGGATCCCTGTCAATAATCTTCATCTCATGCTCATTAAAAATATCACTGCCATCGAGATGAAAATTCATGCCTTTAAAATCGGTCAGGAAGACAGCAACTCCTTTCAATCCGGCTTCTACTACAGCGGTTGTTGGAAAACCATCAAACGATTCCGGCTGGGAAGGATCCAACGCACTAAGATGGATATTGGGAGACAATATCAAGTCCATATTTGTGTAAAAACCATCAAAGAAATCTGCGGATTGCGTCCCATAGAACGTGACATTACGAATATCACCGAGCTCAATGGTATTTTTATCAAAGCCACCAACGACGTGAAAACGGATGTCTGGTGAATTCGCAAAATTTTTGACGATATCGACAAATACGTCATACCCCTTTTCAGCGCCGGTCGCCGAATATTTTTGAGCAACAAAACAAACATCGAGTGGCTTATCCAGGCTCTTCGCCGTCGGCACATGATCGTCCAAGGTATAAATATTTGGAATGATGCCGCCGTATATATGCTGAATGCGGTCCGGCCCACAAAAACCACCCTCGACCAGATATCGATAGGAGACGTTCTGAGTTGTAATAATTTTTGACAACTTTGGGTTATCACAAAGCCTGCGAAGTTTCTGATCCGAAACCCCGTCATTCAAATTGAACCCACCCCCCGGATAAAGGGTAAACAAGAGATGCTCGGCAGAGGGCAGACCTATCTGAGTATAAAAGTAATCAGCCAGGTTCAAGAAGACGCAATAAGCGACTTTGGGGTCGCCAATAAAGTCAGTATCAAAATACCTGATTCGATTCGACGCCAGCCCGCTGACTTTTCTGAATTGATCTACCTGTGCATGAAACGGCAGTGGCTCCCCGTATTTTGACAAGTTATCCGGTAGCACCTGTATTGAGCACTCATCAATCTCTTCGAGATAGCTCTTGAACTCCCCATAACGAAAAGAAGAGACCTTGGACGGAAAGGACGAATCCAACAGCAGGATCTGCGACTCGCAAGGCAGATCTATATTGACTTTTTTTGCTTCGGCGATAGTCATTACTGCTTCCGAAACCAAACCTTCAAAGACTGGAGGTATCTCGGATAACTCTGAAAAGGCTTTACCCGCCTTCTCGAACCGACCAAGCCTGAATATGCAAAGAGCGAGTGCCGTTTTGATTTGATTCGATTCCGGCAAAAGCTCCAGAAACTCACCTAGAACGGAGTGCATCTCTGAAAATTTAATTGAATTCCAATATCGATTAATGAGTAACGCGACCGCTGATTCTTCAATTAATTGGCGATGCAACTCGATCAATTCAGGCGTTGCTACCCCAGCCTTATACCACGCCAGTCCACGCCTTATCGTATCCAGATCCGGCGCACTCAGAGTCAACATCAAGTTCAATTTTACAGCCATGCTGTTCAACGGATCAAACTCAAGAGCCTTTTGAATTCGAAGTCCGGCATCAGCACTGGTAATTGAAAACGGCCAACGCCCCTCTGCAAAACCATATTCGATGTAATGGGAAAGGGGATCGGCATTGGCGGCCGCAATGTCAGGATACCTTTCCAAGTAGAAATCCTTATCAAGCAATTCCTTGCATGCCAGTTTAACCGCGTCAAACTTCTCAGGTTCTTTTTTGACAATCTTGAAAAGATAATCATGGGCAACAGACTTCAAATACTTGATCATTTTATTTACTAATTTTCGCATTCTAAAATCCCCATGAGCCCAGAAAACCTGGCCCCCTCCCCTTTTAGCCAGTTCACTGGCATGCCCCAGCGGATCAGCACAGCCCTCTAAAATTTGGATCAAATAAACCAAAAGCCCACCCTGAGAAGGGTGAGCTTTTCAACACTATAAACTCAACTGCGTAATTAAATAAAATCACATGCCAAAATAAGCGGTCGCGACAGAAGCAGGATCTCCGTCCATTTTGATTTTTCCGTGCTCCAGCCAGATAACCCTATTACAGGTGTTCAGGACGAGCTCACGTGAATGCGTCGCCACCACCAGTATCTTGGTAGAGTTGAGAATATCAGTCATCCGCGCCTCTGCTTTATGCTGGAAATTTGCATCGCCTACAGACAACCATTCATCCATCAGAAGAATCTCTGGAGAAATAATGGTAGAGACGGAAAATGCCAAGCGCAGATGCATACCTGAAGAATAAGTCCGCGTAGGCATATCGATGAAATCCCCCAGTTCGGAGAACTCTACGATTTCGTCAAATCTACGTTCGATTTCAGACTTGCTGATCCCTAAGAGAGCTGCTCGATAATAGATATTTTCTCGCCCTGTCGCCTCCGGATCGATGCCAAGCGAGATATCAATTAACGAACCAATATCACCTTCGATACTGGCAACACCTGAAGTGGGCACAAAAACCCCGGACAACAGGCGTAATAAAGTGCTCTTACCCGCTCCGTTATGCCCTAGCAAGCCAACCCTATCGCCGTCCTTGAAGGAAAAATTGATATCCTCCAAAGCGCGAACGACTACGTGCCCCCGCTCATCTGCTGACAACTTTCCGCCCGTAGCGACCTGAATAAGCCGCTTTTTTAGGGAGCGTCCATTAGCATTGTAAATGGGAAATTCGGCAGTGACGTTATTAAAATCAATAGAAGCCATACAATTTTCCATCAAAGCCAGTAAGGGATACGGCGCATATACCGATTATATATAACAATTGCAACCAACCAACCGATCACTGCCATGGCGATCGAAAAGATCCAGCTCTCTGCAGCAGGCGTAGTACCCAATACCGGCCCACGAGTAATTTCCAGCAAATGATAAATCGGGTTCAAATTGAGCAAGTAGGCCGCATGCCGTGAAGGAAGCAACGACGGCGCCCACATAATGGGGGTCAGGTAAAATACGACTTGGGTAGCGTTTACAATGATCTGCGTGATGTCACGGAACCTGGTGCTTAATACCCCAAGAACCAGAGAAATCCAGAGCAGATTTATAGACAGTAGAATGATGCCCGGTACAAACAGCAGCATCGTCAGGGTCAGTGGCTTTCCAACAATCAAGAAGACAATCGGTATGATGACAATATTATGCCCCAACACAATAAAATTGCGCCAGAAACAGCGAAGCACATGAACAAAAAGAGGAATATTTAACTGCTTGATAATCGCTTCAGCAGAAGTAAATGCTACACAACCTTCAGTCACGTTGGACGAGATGAACCCCCAAAGGACGATCCCCAAAGCGAGAAATGGCAAGTATTCCTGCATCGGCGTATTAAAAATCTGGCCAAATACCAAACCAATAGAGGCAATCATTACCCCCATACTGACGGTCAGCCAAAACGCGCCTAATCGAGAACGCCTGTATCGCTGCTTGATATCCGCCCATCCCAGCATGCCGACGAGTGGATAGCGCTTTGCTGACGAAACAATGTCGGCCAGCGCGTTAAATATTGAATTACTTGTCATTAATTACGCCACACTTAGTTAAAATCAACCCTGGTCGGATATCTCCCGGACCAGGTATCTCATCAATCGACGAATATTCAATAAACATCAAACACACGCTCTCGAACATTCAAGAATGGGAGAGTCTGGACAATACCCGCTGCCAAACCCCGAGAGCTCTTGATTTCTGTTGACTCATCACCGCAACGACTTTTGGACGAAGCACATCGATCTCCCCCAGTTCCTTCTGGAACCACCGGTCATCCATGCCATAAACCTCAACAATGACTTTTTGATGAGCTGAACTGTTAAGGAGCTTGTTCAGCTTCAACATTCCAATCAACTGATAGGGTTTCCCCAGCCACTGATTATAATTCCAGTATAAAAGCGCCTTTTCGATATCAAGATGAACATCGGAAGTGATCGCCTTGAACTTGATCAAATCAGAAAATCCATCTTCCAACTGTTTCGCAGTCACATCATCAAAAAACTCATCGGCTATCAGATAATGCTCATTCATGGTACGAATCGAATTGGAAACGGTTTGACTGCTTGCGTTCTCACCAGGCATCAATCGAAAGGTAATCAATTCCCGATCGGATATATGGATCGGATAGTGTTTGACCAAACGAATCCACATTTCCAAATCTGGTAACTGACGCAGCCGATTACTGTACATGCCCAGATGATCGTAGCAACTCTTGCGAATCAGCATTGTAGGATGGCAGATGCAATTTCCCAATTCGAAGAAACGCCTCAACCAAGCACCCTGCGAACGATTTTCTTGGTCGAATACGTCCGATGCCTTACCCATGGAGTTGCCGTCTTTATCGACAAAACGCGCCCTGCCGAAACAGGCACCAACCTGAGGATTGTCTCGCAGGAACTTGACTTGATAAGCAAGTTTATCGGTATCGCACCAGTAGTCATCCGAATTGATGAGTGCGATAAATTCACCCGATGAACGCCCAATTAGCTCGTTGGTAACAACACCAGCTCCTCGGTTCACTTCATTAGGGAAAAACTTGATCCTCTCATCCTTGATTGAGGCGACCACCTCTCGGGTCGAGTCCGCAGAGCCGTCATCCGAAATCAAGAATTCGAAATCCACATCCACTTGCCCGAGCACGCTTCTGATTGCTTGTTCAACAAAACTGGCGTGATTATAAGTCGCCATGATGACGGATACTGTAGGTTTTTTCATACGGAACGACTCCGTTTAACGACCCTGGCAAGTAGATTCATGACTGCAACAGGAACAAGCAATTTGATAACCATTATAAAAACGGGTGGCATTAAGCTCACAAGTGTCGGAATTACACGAAACACTGGTTTCCCAACGGACTCGGCAACGTGCCCGAGTTGGGAGACTGTAATCACATGACGTAAATGACTGGAGAGTCGCTCGAAGTCTTCGTGAAAAACATTATCTGTCAACGCATCGTATGCGGGCAGAATGGCCAACTGCGCTTTCAACTTATCGATGTGCGGGGTTTGTGTCCAAACGCCACCACCGTGAAGACGATATACAGACATTGGCTCTTCCAAAAATCCAATCAAGCTGGTTTTGGCCAAAACAATATTGGTGATCCAATCATATGATTTGATATCAAACAACCCTTCGGGGAGTCGACTCAAGGCACTCCGCCTATACATACAGGTTGAAAAATTACCTACAACATTATCGGCTATCAATTCTCTGGCAGAGATAAACCGATGCCCGGTGGAAGCCGGAACTCTAGGTGAAAGGTGTGCACGATCCTCTTCATAAACATAATAATTGACAGAGCATACATCTGACTCCCAATGCGCTGTCAGAAAGTCTACCTGGCGTTGCAGCTTGCAGGGACTGATCCAGTAGTCGTCCCCTTCAAGCACCGCCACAAATTCCGAAGTACAAGCTTCAAAACCGCGCTTGTAGTTTTTCGTGATACCTAAATTTTCACTATAGTCCAGGTATTTGAATGTAAAGCGTGGATCAGCGCCTTCATATTCTTGAATAATCGAAAGCGTGCTATCGGAAGATTTATCATCCGCCACGACCAATTCGATCGGCCCATCAAATACCTGTCCAAACAAGGAATTCAGCGCTTGGCGAATATGTTTTTCGTGGTTGTATGCAACCAACAGAACCGATATGCCAACCGCCTCTTTAAGCACTGGTCACCCCTTCTTCTGATTTTGGCTTTTTAGGGATAAAAATTTCCGCTTCGCCGTCAATTACCAACTGACCTTTGACAGTGCAGTAAGTTCTGAATGTCACCACTCGCTTACGGGTGCACACCGCTTTTACACAAACAGTGGCTACAACCGTGTCCTGAAGATAAACGGGTGCTTTAAAAACGAGATTCTGCGAAATATAAACACAACCCGGACCTGGCAGCCGCGTTCCAAACATTGCAGAAAAGAAACCAGCCGAAAACAGACCATGCGCAATACGCGCCTTGAATCTCGAGTTTTGTGCGTACTCGTCACTCATGTGGACGGGATTATTATCTCCCGACAATCCGGCATACGCTTTAACATCGGCGTCCGTTACTGTATGAGAATATGAAACCTGCATACCGATTTCAATTTGTTCAATCGCCAACTCAGTCGGGAATAAATGAATTGTTGTCATTTACGCATCGCCTCTCGCGTGAGAGGGCGAGCCGGATTCCCCACGACTGTAATGCCTGGAGGAACACTCTTGGTCACCACAGCGCCCATACCAACGATCGCACCACGTCCGATGGTCAACGGCCGCGAAGCCTTGCCCTGAATAATAGAAGCCCCTGTACCAATATAAGCGTGATCTTCAATAACAACATTACCATTACATTTGACACCTGGTGCAAACGTAACAAAATCACCAATTACACAATCATGGGCAACATAAGAATAAATATTCGCATGAAAGTGCTTGCCAATTTTCGCATTTGAAGTGACCGTCACAAATGGCGAAAGCACCGCGCCTTCCGCGATCTCGTTGCCATCAAGGATCACAGCATTTCCAGCGATGACCGAGAACGGTTTCGCCCCCTGACTTTCACAGACGGCAGATATACGCTCCCTTGCGTCGGATGCCCCAATTGCAATACTGAATAGTCTTTCGCCCGACAAGGATAGAAAACGATCTAGCGAAATAACGGGATAACCATTAATGGTGTCCTCTCCGATTTCGCCCTCGACAACAAAATATAGTTCCGCGCTATCGCTCGCAAGGAGGTCGTCTACCATAGCCTTGGCGAGGGGGATTACTTCACGGCCATATCCACCAGCGCCGATGATCCCAAAATATTTTTTCATACAGCCTCCTGCAAACCAATACAATTCAATATCTAATCGAGCGCTTGATAATCCGGCATACCATGTCGATTTCTTCACGCGATAGCGTATGGTAAAGCGGCAGGCACATAATACGCCGTGAAACATCTTCCGAGATTGGCGAGCGTTGCTCGTGGACGTAAGGCAATTCAGAAAGCGAAGGGTAAAAATAACGACGAGGATAAATATTGTTCAGATTCAGCTCTGCCATGACGTGCAGGAGCGTCTTCTCATCATCGAATATGACCGGAAAATAAGAATGGTTGTAATCAGTATTTTCGGCAATTTTCTGGAATCGAATAGGCAGATCCGTGAGCTCGGACTTGTAGTGCTCGCACAACTCTTTACGAACTTTAAGAATCTCTTCAACATACTTGAGATTCGTCAAGCCCATGGCAGCATGCACCTCGGAATTTTTGCCATTCACGCCTACCCCACCGAACTCTGTGAGCGACGAATGACCAAAATTTCGCATCATTGCCATCTTTTTCAGTATTTCAGGATTGGACGTGGTTACAGCGCCCCCTTCAATAGTATGAAAAAGCTTGGTGGCATGAAAACTACAGGTCGCGATATCGCCATAGGCCAATAGCGAGCGCTTCTTATATTGAGTACCGAACGCGTGAGCAGCATCATAAATAACGCGCAACTGATGTTTTTGTGCAATTTTTTCAATCGCTTCAACATCACATGGATTGCCGAAAACATGGGTTGCCAAAATAGCGGAAGTGCGCGACGTAATGGCTTGCTCGATCTTTTCCGGGTCGATATTCAGAGTATCTGGGCAAATATCAACCATAACAGGCTCGCAACGCTCCCAGACGATACTGGAAGTAGTAGCAACATAACTAAACGGCGTGGTGATGATTTCACCCTGCAAATCGAGCGCTCGAATTGCAATTTGAAGCGCGATCGTACCATTACTGAGAAACAGCAGATGGTCAACGTTAAGCTTTTCCTTGAGTTTTAATTCAAGCTCGTTCACCAACGGCCCATTATTGGTAAACCATTCACGTTCCCAAACCCCTTGTAGATAAGTCTGAAACTCACCAAAGGGAGGGATAAACGGCTTCGTAACTGTAATATTCATGAACGCCCCGACAAGCAAAACGACTACTTAGTTCTGTAAAAAATGATTGTATTTCAATACTACGAAGAGCTGAATATCTCTCCAACGAACAAGCCGTGAGCCCTGACAGCTGGAAAATCGTCTCCATTTCCGAGGCAAACAGGGCATCTTAAACGCCGACGAGGATGCCGTAAATACCACCGAAGCATACCGCCACCCCCTTGCCTGGCACGATCGAAAGGCCTCAGGGATCAAGGCTGCGCTGCTGATAAATCCAGTCCACAATCTCTCCGTCGGGCGAGTAGCCACTCACCGTTTCCCTGAGAAGCTGGCGAACGCGCGAGTAGTCATCTTCCTCTACGGCAACCAGTAACTCACTCAGGCGTGTCTTCAGCACATCCCACGGCACATGATCTTCATCCGCACTCATGATCATTGGGTGAGGAGTGGCGGAAACATTGTCACCTATCAGTAACTCCTCATAGAGCTTCTCACCCGGACGAAGACCGGTGAACTCGATAGCGATGTCTCCCTGAGGACTTCTATCCGATCGAACGCTCAATCCCGACAAATGGATCATTTTCTCTGCCAGTTCGACAATCCTCACCGGCTCACCCATATCGAGAACGAAAACGTCTCCCCCCTGCCCCATCGAGCCCGCCTGGATAACCAATTGGGCTGCCTCGGGAATTGTCATGAAGTATCGAGTGATCTTCGGATGAGTGACCGTCAAGGGCCCACCCGACTTGATCTGACTGTGAAACAGGGGTATCACGGAGCCTGACGAGCCGAGCACATTGCCAAAACGCACCATCGTGAAACGAGTTTTATTCACCCGCGAGATGTTGCCTTTATCGCCAAATAGCACTGGTGCGACTTCACGACTCAATGCCTGCAAAATCAGTTCCGCGAGGCGCTTTGTACTTCCCATCACATTCGTTGGGCGGACCGCCTTGTCGGTGGAAATCAAAACGAAATTCGAGACCCCCGTTTGCAGAGCCGCCTGCGCAGTATTTAAGGTTCCAATGACGTTATTAAGCACGCCCTCGGCGATGTTATGTTCCACCATCGGTACGTGTTTATAAGCCGCTGCGTGATAAACCGTGTCAACTTTCCAGGTCTTCATTACATCCTGAAGTTTATGAGGATGACGGATAGAACCCAGGATCGGAAGCAAGCGAATCGAGATGGACTCACGATCTATTCGACGCTCGAGCTCAGACAGAATACTGTAGAGGTTGAATTCACCATGATCGAACAACAACAGCGCCGTGGGGCCTAATGAAAAAATCTGACGGCAAAGCTCTGAACCGATCGAACCACCGGCCCCCGTCACCATTACAACCTTGCCTTTTATACAATGGGTCAGCAAATCCGGTCGAGCCGGTACGGAATCACGCCCCAGGAGATCAGCAATATCAACCTCCTGAATATCGTCCACTTTCACTCGTCCGCTGGCCAGATCGGTGAAATTTGGAACACTCCTGATATGCAGCGGAAAGCCTTCAAGGAAGTTGAGAATTTCGCGACGACGTGCTCGCGTTGACGAAGGAAGTGCGAGAAGTATTTCCTGGGCCCCCGTCACATCAATCATTTGCTGTATATGCTTTGGCTTATAAACCTGAAGTCCGGAAATGGATCGGTCCGCAATACTGGCATCATCATCAATAAAAGCGACCGGCCGCATTACCCGCCCCATGCGCAAAGCAGCGACCAGTTGATTACCAGCAACGCCCGCCCCATAAACAGCAACTTTAGTTAAACCATCATCACGATTTGTAAAGGGCACGTGTTGGGCAGCCGAGAACCAATCCCCCATGAAATACTGGCGCATGCACAGACGCAATCCGCCAATAATCACAAGACTCAACCACCAGTAATTGAAAATTATGGAACGAGGTACCACACTGGCATGATTGCTGTACCAGTAAACGACCACAGCAAGTATCAGTGACGAAAGGCTTACAGCCTTCACAATTACAATGAGGGCATCATTTCCAAAATACCGCATCACCGCGCGGTACATTCCGATCCGTATGAAAAGCGGGATGGCAACAATTGGCGCACTAACGAAAAGCCACGCATGCACCCGGATCGGGTTGTACATGTCGTCAATGCCCAACCGGACGATGAACGCTAACCAGAGTGCCAGCCAAACCAGCACAACGTCGGTACCAACCTGTAGCAGACGTTTCTGCCTGCGTGGCAACCCTAGAAGAAATGAACGTAATTTATCCATTGATTCGCTCGATCACCGTTCTGCTCCCTGAAGCTATTAACAACCTCATTGTAGCTCTTTTTTTCGGCGAAATACGACCGCTGAACGGAAGGCGGACAGGCGAAAAACGGGCAGTTGGCAGCGCCTGCCCTGCCACTCGCCACCAAGCCGCCATTGCTGTTAAACTCGTGCAAAGCCCACCCACATTAATTACTGTGACTTGCCTAAACACGTATCCCTCAGATCTTACGCACCTCTCATTTATTAGAGTAGATGCTTTACTTGACCGAGGCGCGAGAGATTTCAATCATGGTAGAACAAATGAAGGATATCTTCCGCTTGGACTCCGACCCATCGGCGATAGCTGAGCACTCGATAGAGAGCAAAAAAGTCGCAATACTTGTTTGCACTTACAATGGAGAGCGATTTCTCAGGGAACAACTGGAATCATTCATTAATCAAACTCATAAAAACTGGTCGATCCATGTCTCGGATGACGGGTCGACAGACGCGACACTGGAGATTCTTGAAGAGTACAAGAAACAACTAGGCGATGAAAAAATCGTCATATTGCAAGGCCCTCGCCAAGGCTTTGCAAAAAATTTTCTGTCATTGATTAAAAATCGAGAAATTGTCGCCGACTACTTCGCATTTAGCGATCAGGACGACATTTGGCTCGAAGACAAACTGAGTCGCAGCATCGCTCAAATACCTCAAACCCCCACCAGCAAGCCCCACCTGTACTGTTCAAGAACAAAGTTGGTCAACACTGATCTTGCGCCACTGGGATTTTCTCCATTATTCAAAAAGCGTCCCTGTTTTGAAAATTCATTGGTTCAAAGTATCGCAGGCGCCAATACAATGATGATTAATAATGCGGCTCGCGACCTAATGTGCCGTATCGCCGATGACGCCTTGGTCGTAGCACATGACTGGCTTGCGTATCTGTTGGTGACCGGGTGTGGCGGCCAAGTTGTCTTTGATCAAAACCCCACACTGCTTTATCGACAGCACGAGGGCAACCTGATTGGAGCGAATGCAACCTACAAGAATCAGGTCAATCGTATCTTGAAAATGCTAAGCGGGCGTTTCAGTGAGTGGAGCACTCAAAACCTGATAGTCCTGAACTCCATCCGAATGGAGCTCACAGAAGACAATAGACGTACCCTTGAGCGCTTCGAAGCCGCCCGCAATAGTAAGTTGCTATCAAGGCTTTACCTGATGAAGAAAAGTGGAGTTCATCGGCAAACACTCAAAGGCAACATCAGCCTGGTTGCCGCCGCGATACTCAATAAAATATAGACACATCCGTAACGCAACAAAACACCCATCAGACAACATTTTCGGAGTAGTTTTCGCGACTCTTGGTCAGCCTGCTACTCCTGCCTGAAACTTCCATGCCAGCATTGCCAGCGGAACAAACGCTATCAGACAACCCGCCCCGCCCCCAAGCCAACCGGCCCCCACCAGCAATGCAATCGGCAACAACCAAACAAGGTTTATCAATACAACAAGCAAAGTTACCACCAGATGGCTTTGGTATCGACGTGAGGCGTGCTGATAGGCGTGACTCCTATGAGCCTGATAAACCTTTTCGCCACGAAGCAGCCTCCTCATCAGAGTCCAGGTCGCATCTACGATGAAAACACCAAGAAGTATTATCCAGCACCAAAAGAGCTCAGGTCGAACCCAGGCAGACTCTAACGCTAATGCACCCAGAATGAATCCCAGGAAACCACTGCCGGCGTCCCCCATGAAGATTCGCGCTGGAGGAAAGTTCCAGCACAAGAAACCTGCAACAGCCCCGATCAGGACCAGCGGTCCCCATATCAGGCTTGTAGCATCAAACCACCAGTAAACCAGACACATCCCCAAACACGCACTGATGGCCTCCGCGCTCGCCAAACCATCGATGCCATCCATAAAGTTGTAGAGATTGAGCATCCAAACCAGATAGAACGCGGCCAGTACGCTACCTATCACCGACAGATCGACTCTTTCACCAAACAATTGGATGGGTGCAAGGCCGTTGAGCCAGTACAACGCCCAAGCTGCGGCTATAAAGTGACCGAGGAGCCGCCACTTGGCGTCGATATGCCCGTGATCGTCCGCGAAACCAATGATTGCGACAAGCAGCCCGCCACCCAGCACACCCAGTAACGACGCGCCTTCCAAGTACCCCATCCCACCCAACACAGGGAGTGCCACCGAACAGGCCGCGACAATGGCGACGCCCCCGCCCCGGGGGGTTGGCACAGAATGAGAACTCCGTTCATTCGGGATATCCATCAGGCTTTTGGCCAATGCGTAACGACGCAGTACCAGGGTCAACCCACAGGAGATCGCAAAAACCACACCCAACAACCACCAGACAATCATCTGTTTTTTAAATCCCGGTAATAATCTGCAGTTTGGCGGAGCGCCTTCTCGACAGAGACAGGCGGAACCCAGCCGAGTACATGCCTGGTTTTACTGATATCGACTTGCAACGAGGCACACAGGCGCTGGGCAACACCTTGCTTTCCAAAACATGACGCCACAGCCTTCAGCAGCCACACCGGCAACGGCAAGAGCCGTGCTTTTTTACCAAGAGCATTTGCCATGTTTTCGAGCAATTGGGTGGTGGACATATCTGCGTCATCACTGACAAGAAAGGTTTGCCCGGCCGCCGCAGGATGGTCAATGCAAGTGACCAGCAGGTCCACAAGATTACCAATTGCTACCAGACTTCGCCGATTACCAATCGCCCCGAAGGGCAGCACCACGCCCCTGTCGAGCCAGCGCATCATACTCAGGAAGTTCGCCTTGACACCTGGTCCATACACAAGCGGCGGGCGAATAATGACCACCTCCATCCCTGTCTCTCGAGCGATGTCTCTCAGCGCTATCTCCGCCTCCATCTTCGAGATACCGTAAGGATCCATCGGCTGAGGTTTCAAATCCGCATCAAACGGTTTGCCTGGCTCTGTTGACTCACCATTGACTTTAATCGAGCTGATAAAAATGAAGCGCTTTACTCCGGCAGCCGCAGCACTTCGTGCAAGCCTGACAGTACCGTCGACATTGATACGTCGAAACTCGGCAAGGGCATCGACTGCCTTTTCATTCATTACATGAACGCGAGCTGCGGCGTGAACAACCACCTCAACACCCATCATTGAAGTGATCGTGACTGCCCCACCCAAGTCGAAGGGCACGACCTGACAAAGGCCGTCCAGTCGCGTTCTTCCACGTGAAGCGGCTACTGGAGTGTACCGGCGATCAAGAAGCAGCCTGTAAACAACAGCCTCCCCGACAAACCCACTCGCCCCCGTCACCAGTACTCGCGAGACGCTCATTTGGTTTTTCTTCCAATAACAGCGGTTGCCAAACATATAAAAAAGAAAAACATCTTGTCACGAAACCTGCGCCGACACTTACAAGCATTTAAAGACAACGCAAGTAACTCTTTTCGACCTAACTTGAACCACTGACTAACAAATAGCACCTCTGACACTCCCACAAGACTCGCTATCAACTTGACTTGGGAGAACCACCAACCATCATGAATGGTTTTATAACGAGCAATCAGCGGATTGATGCCTGTATTGGCCCCAACCTGATTCCGCTCGTGCTGCCGGTACTGCATTGAGGAATAAGGATCGATTAGCCATTTATAGCCATGACTGCGCGAAAAAGCATAGCAGTACCAATCATGCAAACTGACATCCTGAACAGCCTGCCAGTTTTCAACAATTGAGGTCTTTAACACTTCAGCCAAATGATGGCTAAAGACATATGTGCAACCTGGCCCCGCCGCCTCAAACAAATAGTCCCACTCAACCTGAGCCTGAGCTTTATCAAGAAGGTGCGTTCTTCCGTTCGACCAGAATGCCGTCACATTACTGGAGTAGGCATCAACATCTTGTCCGCGTAACATTTCGGTTGCTCTCTTCAGCTTATCCGAATGCCACACGTCATCTTGGTCAGCGAACGCGATGAAGTCATAAACTTCAAAGTTTACGTCGCGCATCAAACGAAAAAAATTCCGGGAAGCACCACCAAAACGCCCCACCGCCGGCAACACGGTTACATTTGAGTGTAAGGCCGCGAAAGACTCGCACCACGCCTCAGTACCATCGTTGGAGGTATCGATGCTGATATGGATACTGACGTCTACGCCAGACTGGCAGAGGATCGAAGCCAACTGCTCTTCGATCCACTGCATGCCGTTGTAGGCAGCCAGCAAAACTGCAACCTTGGGTTGTTTTAATGGCATGCCATTCCTGCTTGCAACTAATAATCACGGAAGGGAGCATTGCTCCCCGATCAACGTGAAGGTGAATCCAGCAGTTTCTGCAGGTACTGGCCGTAGCCGGTCTTTTTCAATGCGTCAGCCTGACTGGCAAGCTGCTGTGCTGTGATCCAGCCATTGTTGTACGCAATTTCTTCGAGGCAAGCGACTTTCAATCCCTGGCGCTTCTCGATGGTGTGCACGAAGTGACTGGCCTCCAGCAAAGAATCATGAGTCCCGGTGTCCAGCCACGCGAACCCGCGCCCAAGCATTTCTACATTGAGGGTTTTCTTCTCCAGGTAAGCACGATTGACATCTGTAATCTCCAGCTCACCACGCTCTGAAGGCTTGATGTTTTTGGCAATCTCGACAACATCATTGTCGTAGAAGTACAGGCCGGTCACCGCATAGTTGGATTTTGGCTTCAGCGGTTTCTCTTCAATACTTAGCGCCCGACCGGTTTTGTCGAATTCAACAACACCGAAGCGCTCCGGATCGGAGACGTGGTAGCCGAATACAGTCGCGCCATGCTGTTGAGTGCTGGCTGATCGCAAATTGTCAGAAAAATGCTGACCATAGAAAATGTTGTCACCAAGGATCAAGCAACAAGGATTCTTACCAATAAACTCCTCACCAATGATAAACGCCTGAGCGAGGCCGTCCGGACTGGGCTGTTCGGCATAGGTCAACTTGACCCCATACTGACTGCCATCGCCCAGCAGCTTACGGAAGCACGGCAAGTCTTCAGGAGTCGAAATGATCAGAATTTCCTGCATACCCGCCAGCATCAGCACCGACAACGGGTAGAAAATCATCGGCTTATCGTAGATCGGCAACATCTGTTTGGAGACGCCCAGAGTTAGCGGATGCAGGCGTGTACCCGAACCGCCAGCGAGGATGATGCCTTTACGATTTGTCGTGGTCATTTGTTTAGAACTTCCCTAAGCATTCGATTTACACCACTTTGCCAATCCGGCAAGTGTAAAGAAAAATTTTCGCGTAACTTCTGAGTATTTAGACGCGAGTTCAGCGGTCGTTGGGCAGGTGTCGGGTAAGCAGTCGTGTCGATTGGATTGACTGCTGTTACGGCAAGTTGCTCGCCATTGGCCTGGGCGAATGCAATCACATGGCTTGCATAGCCGTGCCAGGACACTTCACCACTGGCTGCCAGGTGATACAAACCTGAAAGTTCGGGCTGCTGCAGCGCCTGCCGAATGGCCAGAGCGGTAACATCAGCTATCAAATCAGCCCCTGTCGGGGCTCCGATCTGATCTGCAATAACATTCAGCGTATCCCTGTCTTTCGCCAGACGCAGCATCGTCTTGGCAAAGTTGTTGCCGCGCGCACCGTAGACCCAGCTCGTGCGGAGGATCAAATGCCTGCAGCCCGATGCATGGATTGCTCGCTCACCTGCCAGCTTGCTCGCACCGTACTGATTCACCGGGCCGACAGCATCCGTCTCCAGCCACGGCACAGAACCGCTACCACTGAAGACGTAGTCGGTTGAATAGTGAACCAGCCAGGCATTGAGAGTGGCTGCTTCTTCGGCCAGCATCTGGACCGCCTGGCCGTTCACAAGGAAGGCCAGCTTGGTGTCTGATTCAGCCTTGTCGACTGCGGTGTAGGCCGCTGCGTTGACGATGACATCAGGCTTGATCTGGCGGATCGTCGCGCGTAAAGCATCTAGATCGGACAAGTCGCCGCACAACCCGTCAACAGGCTGACGATCCAGTGCAATCAGCTCACCTAACGGTTCGAGGGAGCGCTGCAGCTCCCAACCTACCTGTCCATTCTTACCCAGCAGAAGGATTTTCATGCCTTGTTCGAGCGATCCGCGTAATTTTGGTCGATCCACTGCTGATAGCTGCCGCTCTTCACGTGGGCGACCCATTCAGCGTTATTGAGGTACCACTCGACGGTCTTGCGAATACCGGTTTCGAAGGTTTCTTCCGGAGCCCAGCCCAGCTCACGCTGAATTTTGCTGGCATCAATGGCGTAACGCTGGTCGTGCCCAGGTCGATCCTGAACATAAGTAATCAGACTCGCATGGGGGCGATAAGCGGAGTCAGGACACAGCTCGTCTAGCAGCGCGCAAAGGGCGTGCACTACTTCGATGTTCTGTTTCTCGTTATGGCCGCCGATATTGTAAGTCTCACCGACAACACCCTCAGTCACCACCTTGTAGAGTGCCCGGGCATGATCTTCGACGTAGAGCCAGTCGCGAACCTGATCACCTTTGCCATAGACCGGCAACGGCTTGCCTTCCAATGCGTTGAGAATGATCAGGGGTATCAATTTCTCGGGGAAGTGGCATGGCCCGTAATTGTTAGAACAGTTGGTGACCAGGGTCGGCAGGCCATAAGTGCGGGCCCAAGCGCGAACCAAATGATCTGAGCTAGCCTTGCTGGCCGAATAGGGTGAGCTTGGCTGATATGGGGTTGTTTCGGTGAAA
This sequence comes from Pseudomonas mohnii, assembly GCF_900105115.1. Lineage (NCBI taxonomy): Bacteria > Pseudomonadati > Pseudomonadota > Gammaproteobacteria > Pseudomonadales > Pseudomonadaceae > Pseudomonas > Pseudomonas mohnii. The sequence continues at coordinate 5,247,136 of NZ_FNRV01000001.1, read as the reverse complement.
AGGTCTTCCGGACCGTCAAGGTCTCCGTAAACCTCATCAGTCGAAATATGATGGAATCGGAAGCTGGCCTTGCGCACCTCATCCAGCGAGGCCCAGTACTGGCGCGCCGCCTCCAACAGGGTGTAGGTGCCAATGATGTTGGTCTGGATAAATTCAGACGGCCCGGATATCGACCGATCAACGTGGGATTCTGCGGCCAGGTGCATGATGGCATCCGGTTGATGTTCACGCAGCACGCGATCAATCTGATCACGGTCACAGATGTCGACACGCTCGAACACGTAACGTGAGTTCTGGCTGACTTCAGCCAAAGACTCAAGATTACCGGCATAAGTCAGCTTATCGACGTTAACGACAGAATCAGACGTGCCGCAAATGATGTGCCGAATGACTGCCGAGCCGATAAATCCGGCACCGCCGGTTACTAGAATTTTCACGCGAGACCATACCCTTGAGTTACTGACAGAGCCGCCTTCCGAACACTGTCTAATCCATGAATACAAAAGCCATAAAACTTGAGGCCTCTGTTAGCACTGTTCCGACTCGACGTTGGAAAATGCCACTATCGAACAAGGCAAGCATTTTACAGTTTAATGAACGGTTTACTAATGGATATAGACAAGCAGTGGCGCAAATTCGACAGATATCTCCTGCTCGTCGCAATCAGACAAGTCGCTTGCGCGAAGCTCTGAAAGATCGCCCCAGGAACCAGCTTAGCAGCGGCCCGACTACCATGCCGATCAATAGTGCGATAACCATCATCAGAGAGACCGGCAACTCCGGTCCAGCCCAGCCTAGAAACAGCAGTGACACCGATTGCTGGTTTTCGAGTACGAAGGCCAGGATCGCCAGCACCAGCAACAGTATGAAGATACCAAGAAGCACTCTTTTTAAATTACGCATGAGCGACTCCTTGAGGAGCGACGACAGTCAAAGGACTTCCTCTTCATCCTCGTTTACACGATCACGCAATTCTTTTCCCGGCTTGAAATGCGGAACGAACTTGCCGTCGAGGCTGACGGACTGACCGGTTTTTGGATTGCGACCTACTCGCGGCGCGCGGTAGTGTAGGGAGAAGCTGCCAAAACCACGGATCTCGATACGATCCCCCGTGGCCAGACATTGGGACATTTGCTCAAGCATGGTCTTGATAGCCAGCTCCACATCCTTCGATGAGAGCAGCCCTTGATGGGTGACAATTCGTTCGATCAACTCCGACTTCGTCATATTTTTCCCTTCTTTTTCAAGCAGCTAGATCAGCGCTTCAAAGGTTTTAGCACGCCCGGATGATTTTGAACAGTCCGAATTTTAACATCCCCCCACCCACTACAAATTCCCGATTTCAGGGCATTGCCACACTTACACGCCGTCGCACGCTCATCTGCAGATGACCAGCATGGTGCGAGTCAGATAACCCGCCGGATTGAAGCCAAAGGGAAACTCATCTTCTTCCTTGACATCATCGGACCTGGCCACAACCTTATAGCCTGCTGCCTTGCACTCCTTGGCCGCTCGCTTATGACACTTGTCCCACCCCGAGCCCAATCCCGAACAATCAATCTCAATACCACTGACCCCACGCACAGCGCGAGTCTTGGCGTTAGTCGTACAACCCGCCAATGTCAGAATTGCTATTGCGACAATGAGCTTGTTCATTCACTTCCTTATGCCAGGCACCCTGCCCGACTGTCGTTCGACTCAGTCTAAAGACTAGCTGCAAATAAACGATTGATCCGATTAAAGAAAGAGACAGCTGTTGGCCACATTGGTTTCCCCCCGACCCACACAGCCATCACCCCTGGTAAATTCCAGGCACAAAAAAGGGCGACCGAAGTCGCCCTTTTTTACAGAAAGTCAGAACTTAGTTCTGTTTTTCCGCTTGTGCAGCACGCAGCAGGTCACCCAGAGTGGTGGCTACTGGAGCATCCGTAGCTGCTGGCTTGTCGCGCAGGCTCTGGATAGCTTCTTTCTCGTCTTCAACGTCTTTCGACTTGATCGAGAGCTGGATTACGCGGCTCTTACGATCAACGCTGATGATCTTGGCTTCTACTTCTTCGCCTTCTTTCAGAACGTTGCGCGCGTCTTCAACGCGGTCACGGCTGATTTCGGAGGCTTTCAGAGTCGCTTCGATATCGTCGGCCAGAGTGATGATGGCGCCTTTGGCGTCAACTTCTTTCACGATGCCCTTAACGATTGCGCCTTTGTCGTTCTCTTGAACGTACTCGGAGAACGGATCGCTTTCCAGCTGCTTGATACCCAGGGAGATGCGCTCGCGCTCTGGGTCAACCGACAGGATAACGGTGTCCAGCTCGTCGCCTTTCTTGAAGCGGCGTACGGCTTCTTCGCCCACTTCGTTCCAGGAGATGTCGGACAGGTGAACCAGGCCGTCGATGCCGCCGTCCAGACCAATGAAGATACCGAAATCGGTGATCGACTTGATGGTGCCGGAGATTTTATCGCCCTTGTTGAACTGGCCAGAGAAATCTTCCCATGGGTTAGATTTGCACTGCTTGATGCCCAGGGAGATACGACGACGCTCTTCGTCGATGTCCAGAACCATAACTTCCACTTCGTCGCCGACTTGTACGACTTTCGAAGGGTGGATGTTCTTGTTGGTCCAGTCCATTTCGGAAACGTGTACCAGACCTTCAACGCCTTCTTCCAGCTCAGCGAAGCAGCCGTAGTCGGTCAGGTTGGTTACACGAGCGGTGACGCGAGTGCTTTCTGGGTAACGGGCTTTGATAGCAACCCATGGATCTTCGCCCAGTTGCTTGAGGCCCAGGGAAACACGATTGCGCTCGCGATCGTATTTCAGAACCTTGACATCGATCTCGTCGCCAACGTTGACGATTTCAGAAGGATGCTTGATACGCTTCCAAGCCATGTCGGTAATGTGCAGCAGGCCATCGACGCCACCCAGATCGACGAATGCGCCGTAATCGGTGAGGTTCTTGACGATACCTTTGACTTGCTGGCCTTCCTGCAGGGATTCCAGCAGAGCTTCACGCTCGGCGGAGTTCTCGGCTTCGAGGACGCTGCGACGGGAAACGACAACGTTGTTGCGCTTCTGGTCCAGCTTGATGACCTTGAATTCCAGCTCTTTGCCTTCCAGGTGCGTGGTGTCGCGCACTGGACGGACGTCAACCAGAGAACCTGGCAGGAACGCACGGATGCCGTTAACGTCGACTGTGAAGCCGCCTTTAACCTTACCGTTGATAACGCCCTTGACCACTTCTTCGGCTGCGAAGGCTGCTTCCAGAACAATCCAGCATTCAGCGCGCTTGGCTTTTTCACGGGACAGCTTGGTTTCACCAAAGCCGTCTTCAACCGAGTCCAGAGCAACGTGAACTTCGTCACCGACGTTGATGTTCAGTTCGCCAGCGTCGTTGTAGAACTGCTCAAGCGGGATGAGTGCTTCAGACTTCAGGCCAGCGTGAACGGTTACCCAGCGAGCTTGGTAATCGATATCAACGATAACACCGGTGATGATGGAGCCTGCCTGAAGGTTCAGGGTTTTTAGGCTTTCTTCAAAGAGTTCCGCAAAGCTTTCGCTCATTTTAATTCCTGTTGATGAGGGCGAAGAATACGCCCATCTCCACACCCCAGACGATGTGGGTTAGTTTCATTTAAAAGAAGCGCCGCAGGACTATGACTGGTCCCCCGCGGCCTTCTTGGTCACCCGGCGATATCGCGAATGGCGATCTCGCTCATGATGCGTTCCAGCACCTGATCGATGGACAATTCCGTGGAATCCAGCTGAATGGCGTCAGCCGCCGGCTTGAGCGGGGCTACCGCTCGCTGGGTGTCACGCTCATCGCGTGCACGTATCTCATCTAGCAGACTCGACAGACTAACACCATCGACTTTGCCCTTCAACTGCAAGTATCGACGGCGCGCACGCTCCTCGGCACTGGCGGTCAGGAAAATCTTCAGCGGTGCATCCGGAAATACCACCGTACCCATGTCTCGACCGTCGGCCACCAGACCCGGCGCTTCCAGGAATGCGCGCTGGCGCTGCAACAATGCTTCGCGAACCGCGGGCAATGCAGCCACCTGGGAGGCACCGGACCCGACACTCTCCGTACGGATCACATCGCTGACTTCGTCACCTTCCAGAATGATGCGCTGCAACTGACCGTCGGTCGCCGCAATGAATTGCACATCCAGATGAGCGGCGAGTTTTTTCAGCAATTCTTCATTGGTCAGGTCAACGCCGTGGTTATGCGCAGCGAAGGCCAGCAAACGGTACAGCGCACCGGAATCCAGCAGATTCCAGCCAAGGCGTTTGGCCAGTATCCCGGCGACGGTGCCTTTTCCGGAGCCGCTAGGCCCATCAATGGTGATGACCGGTGCAATGCTGTTCACGACTGGGCCTCTTGGGCAACGCGGATGCCGACCTGTGCGCACAGCGCGAGGAAGTTGGGGAACGACGTCGCGACGTTGGCGCAATCATGGATGCGGATGGGCGCACTGGCACGCAGCGAGGCAACACTAAAGGCCATGGCAATCCGGTGATCGCCGTGACCGTGCACTTCGCCGCCGCCGATCTGGCCGCCATCGATGATGATGCCGTCCGGGGTCGGTTCGCACTTGACGCCCAGCGCCAGCAAGCCATCGGCCATGACCTGAATGCGGTCCGACTCCTTCACCCGTAGCTCTTCGGCGCCGCGCAGCACGGTGCGCCCTTCAGCGCAGGCGGCCGCCACGAAGAGCACCGGAAATTCGTCGATGGCCAATGGAACCAGCGCTTCCGGAATCTCGATACCTTTGAGTTTAGCTGCACGTACGCGCAGGTCAGCTACTGGCTCGCCGCCCACTTCACGCTGGTTTTCCAGGGTGATGTCGGCGCCCATCAAACGCAGGATGTCGATCACGCCGGTACGGGTAGGATTGATGCCGACATGCTCGAGCACCAGCTCGGAACCTTCGGCGATCGAAGCCGCCACCAGGAAAAACGCCGACGAGGAGATATCACCGGGTACTTCGATGTGGGTGGCGGTCAGCTTGTTGCCGGACTCCACCGATGCAGTCGCGCCATTGACGGTCACCGGATAGCCGAAACCACGCAGCATGCGCTCGGTGTGGTCACGGGTCGGCGCAGGCTCGGTAACGGTGGTCTTGCCTTCCGCGTACAGACCCGCCAGCAGCAGACAGGACTTCACCTGAGCACTGGCCATCGGCATGGTGTAAGTCAGGCCTTTAAGTTTGTGACCACCACGAATGATCATCGGTGGGCGACCTTCAGCAGCGGTCTCGATCACAGCGCCCATTTCACGCAGCGGATTGGCCACGCGATTCATCGGACGCTTGGACAGCGAGGCGTCGCCGGTCAGGGTGCTGTCGAAATCTTGCGCAGCCAGCAGGCCGGACAACAGACGCATCGAAGTACCGGAGTTACCCAGATAGATCGGACCAGGCGCCGGCTTCAGACCATGCAGGCCGACGCCGTGAATGGTCACGCGGCCGTGGTGCGGCCCCTCGATCACGACACCCATGTCACGGAAAGCCTGAAGGGTCGCCAGGGCGTCTTCGCCCTCGAGGAAACCTTCCACTTCGGTCACGCCTTCGGCCAAGGAGCCCAGCATGATCGAACGGTGGGAAATCGATTTGTCACCTGGTACGCGAATCCGACCGGACAGGCGGCCACCAGGTTGAGCCAGGAAAATCAGATCGTTGGAATTCATAGCGTCCACATAGGCCCGACGGGCCAGGATTTTACTGAAATGCTCGCGGGCAACCCGGGCGCGAGTGAATACGCCCAACAATTGGTGCCCATCCCCTGCATCGACCGCGTCGCGCAAGGCGTCGAGGTCGCTGCGAAATGTATCGAGTGTGCGCAGGACAGCTTCCCGGTTGGCGAGGAAGATGTCGTGCCACATGACCGGGTCGCTCCCGGCGATTCTTGTGAAATCGCGGAAACCGCCCGCAGCGTAGCGGAAGATCTCAAGATTTTCATTGCGCTTGGCCAACGAGTCGACCAAACCGAATGCCAGCAAGTGCGGCAGATGACTGGTCGCCGCCAACACTTCGTCGTGGCGCTCGACCTGCATGTGCTCGACATCGGCACCCAATTCCCGCCACAAACGGTCGACCACCGCCAGCGCTGCCGGATCGGTCTGATCCAGCGGCGTCAGAATCACCTTGTGGCGTCGAAACAACTCGGCATTGGAGGCTTCCACCCCGCTCTGCTCGGAACCGGCTATCGGATGCCCTGGAACGAAACGCGGCGGCATACCGCCAAATGCTTCGGTCGCGGCTCGCACCACATTGCCCTTGGCGCTGCCGACGTCGGTCAGGATCGCCGACCCCAGCTTCATCTCAGCCAGTCGGGCGAGCAGTTTTTCCATGGCGAGGATCGGCACCGCCAACTGAATAACGTCCGCGCCTTGGCAGGCCAGTGCCAGGTCATCTTCGCAACGATCCACCACACCCAACTCAACCGCCAGCTTGCGCGATTGCGGATCGAGATCGACACCGACCACTTCTCGGCACAGGCCGCTTTCACGCAAGCCCTTGGCAAACGAACCGCCGATCAACCCCAGGCCGACCACCACCAGGCGCCCGATCACAGGTTCGGCAGATGGCAGCGCAGTGACATCAACCACGAGCCAGAACCTTGGCCAGCGCCTCGAGGAAGCGGCTGTTTTCAGCCGGCAGACCGATGGTGACGCGCAAGTGATTCGGCATGCCGTAGTTAGCCACCGGACGCACGATCACACCTTCACGCAGCAACCCCTGGAAAACCGGGGCCGCCACTCGACCGAGATCGACACAAATGAAATTGCCCTTGGAGGGAATCCAGCTCAGCCCCAGATCGCGGAAGCCCGCTTCCAGCTGCTGCATGCCGGTCTCATTGAGTCGACGACTTTCGGCCAGGTACTCGGCGTCTTGCAGGGCGGCGCAAGCAGCAGCCAGGGCCAGGCTGTTGACGTTGAACGGCTGGCGCACACGGTTCAGCACATCGGCGACCACCGCGGTGGACAAGCCATAGCCGACGCGCAGCGCCGCCAGGCCATAAGCCTTGGAGAAAGTCCGCGAAACCAGCAGGTTCGGGTAAGCCGCCAGGAAATCCAGGCCGTCCGGCAGATCGCTGCCTTCGGCGTACTCGATGTAGGCCTCGTCCAGCACGACCAGCACGTGCTCCGGCACGTCTTGCAGAAATTCGTCCAGCGCCTCGGTGTCGAACCAGGTTCCGGTCGGGTTGTTCGGGTTGGCGATGAACACAACGCGGGTGTTGGCGTCGATCGCTGCCAACATGGCCGGCAGATCATGCCCCCAGTCTTTGGCCGGAATCACTTTGGCCTGGGCGCCGACAGCCTGGGTCACGATCGGATAGACCGCAAACGCGTGCTCGCTGAACACCGCATTCAGGCCCGGCGCCAGGTAAGCGCGCGCGACCAGCTCCAGAATGTCATTGGAGCCGTTGCCCAGGGTCACTTGACTCAGCTCGACGCGGCACTGCTCGGCCAGCAAGGTCTTGAGCGCGAAACCGTTGCCGTCCGGGTAGCGGGTCAGCTCCGCGAGCGCATCGCGGATGGCTGCCAGCGCCTTGGGGCTGGCGCCCAGCGGGTTTTCGTTGCTTGCCAGTTTGACGATGCTGGCCGGATCGAGGTCCAGCTCGCGCGCCAGTTCGTCCACGGGCTTGCCCGGAACGTAAGGCGAAAGTTGTTGCACGCCCGGCTGCGCCAGAGCTAGGAAATCACCACTCATTTGCTACCGCCCTTAGAGAACTGCTTTCGGGTAGGAACCCAGCACTTTGAGTGCCACTGCTTCCTGACTGATCTTTTCCAGCACACCTTTGATCAGCGGATCACGGTGGTGGCCGACGAAGTCGATGAAGAACACATAGGTCCATTTGCCACTGCGCGACGGACGGGTCTCGATTCGCGTCAGGTCGATGCCATTGTCGTGGAATGGCACCAGCAACTCGTGAAGCGCGCCAGGCTTGTTGCTCATGGAGACGATGATCGAGGTCTTGTCGTCGCCAGTCGGCGGCACTTCCTGGTTGCCGATCATGAGGAACCGCGTGGAGTTATCCGGACGGTCTTCGATTTTCTCGGCCAGTCGGGTCAACCCGTACAAGCCGGCCGCCATATCACCGGCAATCGCCGCCGAGTTCCACTCACCCTTGACCCGTTTGGCCGCCTCGGCGTTGCTGGACACCGCCACGCGTTCGACATTCGGGTAATGGGCGTCCAGCCACTTGCGGCACTGGGCCAGGGACTGAGCGTGGGAGTAGATGCGACTGATGCTGTCGGTCTTGGTGTTCTCACCGACCAACAGGTGATGGTGGATGCGCAGCTCGACTTCGCCGCAGATCACCATGTCGTGTTCAAGGAAGCTGTCCAGCGTGTGGTTGACCGCGCCTTCGGTGGAGTTCTCCACCGGGACCACGCCAAAGTTCACCGCACCGGCCGCCACTTCCCGGAACACTTCATCGATCGCCGCCATTGGCTTGCTGATCACGGCATGGCCGAAGTGCTTCATGGCAGCCGCCTGGGTGAAGGTACCTTCAGGGCCGAGATAGGCCACTTTCAGCGGCTGCTCGAGGGCCAGGCACGAAGACATGATTTCGCGGAACAACCGCGCCATCTCTTCGTTACCCAGCGGCCCCTGGTTACGCTCCATGACACGCTTGAGCACCTGAGCCTCGCGCTCAGGACGATAGAACACCGGCACTTCGCCTTCGGCCAGCGAGGCCATCTTTACTCGCGCGACTTCCTGGGCGCAGCGCGCACGCTCACTGATCAACTCCAGGACCTTTTCGTCCAGGGCATCAATGCGCAGGCGCAGTGCCTTGAGTTCTTGCTCAGACATTAGCCGTGTTCCTTCTCGAACTCTGCCATGTACGAAATCAGCGCATTGATCGCGTTGATGTCGACGGCGTTATAGATGGAGGCGCGCATGCCGCCCACGGAGCGGTGCCCCTTGAGGTTCAACAGACCACGCTCGTCGGCGCCGGCCAGGAACGGCTTGTCGAGACGGTCGTCCGCCAGGCGGAACGGCACGTTCATCCAGGAACGGTCCGACTTGTTGATCGGGTTGCTGTACAGGCCGCTGGCATCGATGAAGTCGTACAGCGTGCGCTGCTTCACTTCGTTGAGCTTGCCGATGGCTTCGACACCGCCCTGCTCTTTCAGCCACTCGAACACCAGGCCGGACAGGTACCAGGCCAGGGTTGGCGGGGTGTTGTACATCGAACCGTTATCAGCCGCGACCTTGTAGTCGAGCATGGTCGGGCACAGGGAACGGGCGCGACCCAGCAGGTCTTCGCGAACGATGTTCACCACGATGCCGCTCGGGCCGATGTTTTTCTGGGCACCGGCGTAGATCATGCCGAAGCGCGAGACGTCGATCGGACGGGAAAGAATGTCCGAGGACATGTCGGCCACCAGCGGAACATCACCGGTTTCCGGAACCCACTGGAACTCCAGGCCGCCAATGGTTTCGTTCGGCGCGTAGTGAACGTAGGCCGCGTCTTTCGACAGCTTCCACTCGTTCTGCCCGGGAATGGCGAAATAGTCGTAAGGCTTGGCGGTAGCGGCAACATTGACGTGGCCGTAGCGCGAAGCTTCTTCGATGGCTTTCTGCGACCAGATACCGGTATCGATATAGTCGGCAGAGCCGCTTTCCGGCAACAGGTTCAGAGGAATCTGAGCAAATTGCTGGCTGGCGCCACCTTGCAGAAACAGCACTTTATAGTTCGAGGGGATATCCAGCAGATCACGCAGATCCTGCTCGGCTTTGGTGGCAATGGACACGAACTCATCACTGCGATGACTCATCTCCATGACCGACAGGCCCTTGCCGTGCCAATCGAGAAGTTCACCCTGGGCGCGCTGCAGGACAGCTTCGGGAAGCGCCGCAGGACCGGCACAGAAGTTATAGGCTCTCTTGCTCACATCCAATCTCGCTCTGATTTGGTGGTATCACGCAATAAATCACATTGTCAGCCAACACCGGCCCCCTGCTGAAACAGATGTGTGGGAGCGAGCCTGCTCGCGATTGCATCACCGCGATACTTCAGACGTACCGTGGCGCCTGCATCGCGAGCAGGCTCGCTCCCACAAGGGATCTCCAGAGGTGTCGATATTTCATTACGGACAAACAACAAGGGGGCGAATTTTCATCCGCCCCCTGCTTACCCGCTTACTCTTGAGGTTCTTCGTCAGCGGCGGCGTCGAGTTGCTGGTCTTCGACAACGTCGTCGATCACGACCTCACCGTCAAACTCCGCCCCCTCTTCACCTTCCAGCTCTTCACCCTCGACCTCCGACGGCTCCTGGACCCGCTCCAGACCAACCAGGGTTTCATCCTTGGCCAGTTTGATCAGGGTTACGCCCTGGGTATTGCGACCCAGGCTGGAGACTTCGTCGACACGGGTACGTACCAGGGTGCCCTGGTCGGAAATCAGCATGATCTCCTCGCCATCAAGCACCTGAACCGCACCGACCAGACGGCCGTTACGCTCGTTGCTGACCATAGCGATAACGCCTTGGCCGCCACGCTTGTACTCAGGGAACTCGGTGATCGCCGTACGCTTGCCGAAGCCACGCTCGGAAGCGGTGAGGATCTGGCTGCCTTCTTCAGGGATCAGCATGGAAATCAGCTTCTGGCCTTCCGGCAGACGCATGCCGCGCACACCGCGGGCGGTACGGCCCATGGCGCGAACGTCGGATTCCTTGAAGCGAGTCACCTTGCCGCCATCGGAGAACAGCATGACTTCACGTTCGCCATCGGTAATGGCGGCGGAAATCAGCACGTCGCCCTCATCCAGCTCCAGCGCGATCAAACCGACGCTGCGTTGACGGCTGAAGGATTCCAGCGGGGTCTTCTTCACGGTGCCGTTTGCGGTGGCCATGAAGATGTAGTGACCTTCGGTGTACTCCTCGACCGGCAGCATGGTGGTGATGTATTCACCGTCATCCAGCGGCAGCAGGTTGACCAGCGGACGACCACGGGCAGCACGGGACGCCTCGGGGATTTCGTAGGTCTTGAGCCAGTACACCTTGCCCTTGCTGGAGAACAGCAACAGCGTGGTGTGACTGTTGGCCACCAGCAGGTGAGCGATGTAGTCCTCATCCTTGACGCCGGTCGCCGACTTGCCTTTACCGCCACGACGCTGGGCCTGGTACGCAGCCAGCGGCTGGGTCTTGGCATAACCACCGTGGGAAATGGTCACGACGCGCTCTTCTTCCGGGATCATGTCACCCAGGGTCAGGTCGAGACGGGCATCCAGAATCTCGGTGCGACGTACATCGCCGTATTCGGCGCGGATCACTTCCAGCTCTTCGCGGATCACTTCCATCAGGCGCGTGGCGCTGTTGAGGATGCGGATCAGCTCGCCGATCTGGTTGAGGATCTCTTGATACTCGGCCAGCAGCTTTTCGTGTTCCAGACCGGTCAGACGGTGCAGACGCAGTTCCAGAATGGCTTGCGCCTGTTCTGGCGACAGGAAGTACTTGCCATCGCGCAGACCGTATTGCGGATCGAGGTTTTCCGGACGGCACGAATCGGCGCCGGCACGCTCGACCATTGCGACCACGGCAGAGGATTCCCAAGGGGTGCTGACCAGCGCTTCCTTGGCTTCCGACGGGGTTGGCGAGGCCTTGATCAGGGCGATGACCGGGTCGATGTTCGACAGGGCAACCGCTTGACCTTCAAGGATGTGACCACGCTCGCGCGCCTTACGCAGTTCGAACACGGTGCGGCGGGTAACGACTTCGCGACGGTGACGAACGAAGGCTTCCAGCAGGTCCTTGAGGTTCAGGATCCGTGGGCGGCCGTCGATCAGTGCGACGATGTTGATGCCGAACACCGCTTGCAGCTGGGTCTGGGCGTAGAGGTTGTTGAGAATCACCTCTGGCACTTCACCACGACGCAACTCGATCACGACGCGCATACCGTCCTTGTCGGACTCGTCGCGCAGTTCGGTGATGCCTTCGAGTTTCTTCTCTTTTACCAGCTCGGCGATCTTCTCGATCAAACGGGCCTTGTTCAGCTGGTATGGGAGTTCGGTGATGACGATCTGCTGACGGCCACCGACCTTGTCGATGTCTTCGATCATCGAGCGGGCGCGCATGTAAATGCGGCCGCGACCGGTGCGGTAGGCTTCGATGATGCCGGCGCGACCGTTGATGATCGCTGCCGTCGGGAAGTCCGGACCGGGAATGTATTGCATCAACTCATCGACGGTCAGCTCAGGGTTGTCGATGAGGGCCAGGCAACCGTCGATGACTTCACCGAGGTTGTGCGGCGGAATGTTGGTCGCCATGCCCACGGCAATACCGCTGGAGCCGTTGACCAGCAGGTTGGGAATACGGGTCGGCATGACCGCCGGGATCATTTCGGTGCCGTCGTAGTTCGGCACCCAGTCCACGGTTTCTTTATGCAGGTCGGCCAGCAGCTCGTGCGCCAGCTTGGTCATGCGCACTTCGGTGTATCGCATGGCCGCGGCGTTGTCGCCGTCCACCGAACCGAAGTTGCCCTGGCCGTCTACCAGCAGGTAGCGCAGGGAGAATGGCTGCGCCATCCGAACGATGGTGTCGTACACCGCGGTATCACCGTGAGGGTGATACTTACCGATCACGTCACCGACAACACGGGCAGATTTCTTGTACGGCTTGTTGAAGTCGTTGCCCAGCTCGCTCATCGCGAACAGCACGCGCCGGTGCACGGGCTTCAAGCCATCGCGCGCATCCGGCAGTGCCCGCCCGACAATTACGCTCATCGCGTAGTCGAGGTAGGACTGCTTCAGCTCGTCTTCGATATTGACCGGGAGGATTTCTTTGGCCAGTTCGCCCATGAGAAGCCTGATTCCTTTTTCTGGTGAAACTTCGTCACATCCATATGGGACGAACGAAGCTCGCCGCTGCAGGCTCATTGCCATGCACCGACTTACGACAAATCAACGAGTTATGCCATGGATCTGCGCAGTAGAGGTCACCCCTTGGGGCAACCTTGGAAACCGCCGGATGTTATCACAAGAGCCGCCACGCACCTATCCCCCAGATGCGCATGGAGCATAGTTAGTTGACCGGTGACAGGCTTGAAGGGGATCAGAGAAGCTTAGAGCCGCTTTGAATGAGGAATTTGGGGCGGGATCTGGCTGATTCATTGGTATATAGGGCCTCATCGCTGGCAAGCCAGCTCCCACAGGTTTTGTGAACACTCCAGAACCCTGTGGGAGCGGGCTTGCCAGCGATGGCGATTTACCAGGCACCAGAGAACATCAATGCAGGCGCTTACGACACATCAACTGCGTCATTTTCGCCGTATCCGGGCGCTCGACGATGCCTTTTTCGGTGACGATGGCGTCGATCAAGTCAGCCGGTGTGACATCGAACACCGGATTGAACGCATCGACATCCGCCCCGACCCGCTTGCCACCCACTTCCAGCAACTCGCGACCATCACGCTCTTCAATCGGAATGTCGTCGCCACTGGCCAGGCTCATGTCGATGGTCGAACTCGGCGCCACCACCATGAACCGTACACCGTGGTGCATGGCGTTGACCGCCAGCTGATAAGTGCCGATCTTGTTCGCCACGTCGCCATTGGCGGTGATCCGGTCCGCGCCGACGATCACCCAGGTAATACCCTTGGTTTTCATGATGTGCGCCGCAGCGGAATCGGCATTGAGGGTGACGGGGATGCCTTCGTTGGCCAACTCCCACGCCGTCAATCGCGACCCCTGCAACCATGGGCGCGTTTCATCGGCGTAAACGCGCTCGACCATACCTTCAATGAACGCCCCGCGAATCACACCCAACGCGGTACCGAAGCCGCCGGTGGCCAGCGCGCCGGTATTGCAATGGGTCAGGATTGCCTGAGCGTTGCCCTGATGCTTGCGGATCAGGTCCACACCCAGTTGCGCCATGGTGAGGTTGGCTTCGCGATCACTTTCGTGGATTGCGATGGCCTCGGCCTCCAGGACAGAGAGCGGATCGGCGTGATTCTTCAGCCGATCGAGCCGTTCCTGCATGCGACCCAGCGCCCAGAACAGATTGACAGCGGTCGGCCGGGAATCGGCGAGCAGAGCAAAATCCTCCGCCAGCGCCGCCTGCCAGTCCCCGCCCTCGGCAAACCGCGCGCGAGCCGCCAGCACAACGCCATAAGCGGCACTGATACCGATCGCCGGCGCACCGCGCACCACCATCGAGCGAATGGCCTCGGCCACGCCAGCCGCGCTGGTGTAGGCGATCCAGGTCTCCTCGAACGGCAAAATACGCTGATCCAGCAGATACAGGGCGCCATCACGCCAATCGATGGCCTTCACTTTCTCCGCAGCCAACAGTCGATCGCGCATCCCTCACCCCGCACTCATGAACAAAAGCCGCCGATTATAGCGATCCCCCCGCGAAGACGCTCGGGTATACTTCGCCATCCTTTACAAAAGCACTGGAACCGACCCTCGATGCCGAACACTGCCGCTGCGCTCGACCTGTTATTACTGCCGACCTGGCTGGTACCCGTCGAACCCGCTGGCGTTGTCCTCAAGGACCATGCCCTGGGCATCCGCGACGGACGCATTGTCTTCATCGGCCCACGTTCCGCCGCCCTGAAGCTTAATGCAAGCGAAGTGCGAGAACTGCCGGACATCTTGCTCAGCCCCGGCCTGATCAATGCTCACGGACATGCGGCGATGACCCTGTTCCGCGGCCTGGCCGATGACCTGCCGCTCATGACCTGGCTGGAAAACCACATCTGGCCAGCCGAAGCGAAATGGGTCGACGAGGAGTTTGTCCGCGACGGCACGGATCTGGCCATCGCCGAGCAGATCAAAGGTGGCATCACCTGCTTCTCTGACATGTATTTCTTCCCGAAGGTTGCCACCGAGCGCGTGCATAAGAGCGGCATTCGCGCACAGATCGCGATCCCGATTCTCGATTTCCCCATTCCCGGCGCCAGCACGGCGGACGAAGCCATTCGTCAGGGCATCGAGTTGTTCGGCGACCTCAAGCACCATGACCGCATCAAAGTCACCTTCGGCCCCCATGCCCCCTATACCGTGGGCGACGAAAACCTGGAAAAAATCCGCGTGATCGCCGAAGAACTCGACGCTTCGATCCACATGCACGTGCATGAAACCGCGTTCGAGGTGCAGCAGTCGATTGAGCAGCGCGGAGAACGTCCGCTGGCTCGCCTCGCGCGACTGGGCCTGCTCGGGCCGCGCTTCCAGGCCGTTCACATGACCCAGATCAGCGAGGAAGACCTGGCCCTGCTGGTAGAAAGCAACACCAGCGTGATTCATTGCCCGGAGTCGAACCTGAAGCTGGCCAGCGGTTTCTGCCCGGTGGAACGCCTGTGGCAGGCTGGCGTGAATGTCGCGGTCGGCACCGACGGCTCGGCCAGCAATAACGACCTGGACCTGCTCGGTGAAACCCGCACCGCCGCCCTGCTGGCCAAGGCGGTCGCCGGCTCGGCCACCGCGCTGGATGCCCATCGCGCCCTGCGCATGGCCACGCTCAACGGTGCACGCGCCCTGGGGATCGAAGCCGAGGTCGGCTCCCTGGAACTCGGCAAAGCCGCGGACATGGTGGCATTCGACCTCTCCGGGCTGGCCCAACAACCAGTCTATGACCCTGTTTCGCAGCTTATCTATGCCACCGGCCGGGACAGCGTGAAACACCTTTGGGTCGCCGGCCAGCAACTGCTGGACGACCGGCGCCTGACACGCCTGGATGAACAACAGTTGATCGCTACCGCCAAGGCCTGGGGCCAGCGCATCAGCGGTCGCAATGAATCGTAAGCTCCCCGGAACGAAAACCGGGGCAACAGGATTTTTCAAGTTTTAGAGGACTTAAACCATGAGCAACGTCGACTACGCCGAAATCGCCAAATTCGAAGCCCTGGCGCACCGCTGGTGGGATCGTGAAAGCGAATTCAAACCCCTGCACGACATCAACCCGCTGCGAGTCAACTGGATTGACGAACGCGTCAACCTGGCCGGCAAGAAAGTCCTCGATGTCGGCTGCGGCGGTGGCATTCTCAGCGAAGCCATGGCCCAGCGGGGCGCTACGGTGACGGGCATCGACATGGGCGAAGCGCCGCTGGCGGTCGCGCAGTTGCATCAACTGGAGTCCGGCGTGAACGTCGAATACCGGCAGATCACCGCCGAAGCCCTGGCCGAGGAAATGCCGGAGCAATTCGACGTAGTCACCTGCCTGGAGATGCTCGAACACGTGCCGGACCCCTCCTCGGTCATCCGTGCCTGCTTCCGCATGGTCAAACCCGGCGGCCAGGTGTTCTTCTCCACCATCAACCGCAACCCGAAGGCCTACCTGTTCGCCATTGTCGGCGCCGAATACATCATGAAGCTGCTGCCGCGCGGCACCCACGACTTCAAGAAATTCATCCGCCCTTCCGAGCTTGGCGCCTGGAGCCGCATGGCTGGCCTGACGGTCAAGGACATCATCGGCCTGACCTATAATCCGCTGACCAAGCACTACAAACTGGCAGCCGACGTTGACGTCAACTACATGATCCAGACCCTGCGCGAGGAGTAAGCCGATGCGTATCAGAGCAGTTCTATTCGACATGGACGGCACCCTGCTCGACACCGCGCCGGACTTCATTGCGATCTGTCAGGCGATGCGTGCCGATCGCGGCTTGCCGCCGATCAACGACAAACATATTCGCGATGAGATTTCCGGTGGCGCCAAGGCGATGGTCGCCGTGACCTTCTCCATGGACCCTGAGTCCCCAGGCTTCGAAGAGCTGCGCCTGGAATTCCTTGAGCGCTACCTCGTGGGTTGTGCCGTGCACAGCAAGCTATTCGACGGCATGGGCGAACTGCTGGCCGACATCGAGAGCGCCAACCTGATCTGGGGCGTGGTCACCAACAAGCCACTGCGTTTCGCCGAACCGATCATGCAGCAGCTCGGGCTGGCCGAGCGTTCGGCCCTGCTGATCTGTCCGGACCACGTGAAGAACAGCAAACCGGACCCCGAGCCACTGATCCTCGCCTGCAAGATGCTCGACCTCCACCCGGCCAGCGTCTTGTTCGTCGGCGATGATTTGCGCGATATCGAATCGGGCCGCGATGCGGGTACCAGGACGGCAGCGGTGACTTTCGGCTACATCCACCCGGACGACAACCCGCGGCACTGGGGCGCGGACGTGGTGGTCGATCATCCGCTGGAGTTGCGCAAGGTGCTCGATAGCGCCCTTTGTAGCTGCTGACCAAAGCTGCCTTGGTGGTGAGGGAGCTTGATCCCTCACCACAGGTTCGGTCTCCGCTTCTTGTTGAATTTGCTGTGAGGTTTTTATGTTCGATTATTCCGCTCGCCCTGATTTGCTCAAGGACCGGGTCATCCTGGTCACCGGCGCCGGTCGTGGCATAGGCGCCGCCGCCGCGAAAGCCTATGCAGCCCATGGCGCTACCGTACTGTTGCTGGGCAAGACCGAAGCCAATCTGACTCAGGTCTACGACGAAATCGAAGCGGCTGGCCATCCGCAACCCGCGGTGATCCCGTTCAATCTGGAAACCGCCCTGCCCCATCAATACGATGAGTTGGCGGCGATGATCGAAAGCGAATTCGGCCACCTCGATGGCCTGCTGCACAACGCGTCAATCATCGGCCCACGCACGCCGATCGAACAACTGTCCGGCGAAAACTTCATGCGGGTCATGCAAGTCAACGTCAACGCCATGTTCATGCTGACCAGCACACTGTTGCCACTGCTCAAGCTGTCCCGGGACGCCTCGGTGGTATTCACCTCCAGCAGCGTCGGACGCAAGGGCCGTGCGTACTGGGGCGCTTACGGTGTCTCGAAGTTCGCCACCGAAGGCCTGATGCAAACGCTGGCCGATGAAGTCGATACCGTGGCCCCCGTACGCTCCAACAGCATCAATCCGGGCGCCACCCGGACCAGCATGCGCGCCCAAGCGTATCCGGGGGAAAACCCGCTGAACAACCCGACGCCCGAGGAAATCATGCCGGTCTACCTCTACCTGATGGGTCCGGACAGCACAGGTATCAACGGCCAGGCATTCAACGCCCAGTAATACCGTGCGTCGCTTTTGTGCCGCGCCGGCTTCCCGTCGCGGCACTTACGGTTCAGCGGTTTTTCAGTCAAACAAATGCCGCACAAGTGTCCTCCACCGTTTCTGCCGCAGTTAACACATTGATTTCTAAATGTTTTTCATTTAATCGAACGCTCTGGCATGACTTTCGCTGTACCTTTGTTCAAACAGGCAGTGTGAAAGCAGGCAAGCGGGGCTTAACTCGACGGGTTACAAAACCGCGATAAAGCAGATTAGACTTGTAAGAGATGTCCTACGGGACTGACGGACCAGTATGACGCGCAGCCCAAAGCCGCTCTCACCCAGCTTGTAAGACAGCCTTACTGCTCAGGGGCGCACACCATATGAAATCACCTTCCCAGACCAACGCAATTGACTTCGATAGCGCCAAATTGCAACGCCTGGGTTTTGGTCAGCAGCAAACCACCCTGGAAAGACCTCCCAGTCTTGCGCAACTGCGCCAGCAACTGAGCCTGCAACTGCAAACCAGTCTTGAGCCACAACGCATTCTCGGACTGTTTTACCGCGAAATTCAGCGACTCGTTCCACTCGATTCCTTGAGCTACCAGCACAACAGCAGCGACTTGCGCCTGGAGTTCGGCCAACGCGGTCATCACTCCATCAGTTACAACCTCAGTCATGAAGGCGAACACCTGGGTGAACTGGTGTTTCGCCGCAATCAACGCTTCACCGAGCCAGAACAGGGCAACCTCGAATCGCTGCTGGCCTCGCTGCTTTATCCGATGCGCAACGCCTTGCTTTACCGTGCCGCCACCCGGAGCGCATTGCGCGATCCACTGACCGACACCGGCAACCGTATCGCCATGGACCAGACGCTGCAGCGGGAAATCGAACTGTCTCGGCGCCATCTGCAACCGCTGTCGCTATTGATGCTGGACATCGATCACTTCAAGCAGATCAACGACACCCACGGGCACAGTGCCGGCGATGACGTGCTCAAGGCCGTTGCCGCGTCGATCAAGGGCCAGTTGCGTAACGTAGACATGGTGTTTCGCTATGGCGGGGAAGAGTTCCTGATCCTGCTGTCGAACACCGCCCGGGAAGCAGCGGCCATGGTTGGCGAACGACTGCGGTTGGCGGCGCAAACCGAGGACTTTTTGGCTGATGGCCGTCTGGTCGGGCTGACCGTCAGCATCGGCTGCTCGACCCTGTTGCCCGGCGAGTCTGTGGAGAGCCTGTTGCGCAGGGCCGACAATGCGCTTTATGTGGCCAAGCGCGAAGGGCGTAACCGTTTGACGATGGCGGGCTGAGCCTTCACTTCAATGGCAGCGAAAGACCGATGTAGGAGCGAGCTTGCTCGCGATAGCGTTGTCACACTCAGCTTCTTTATTGAATATTAAGCCGCCATCGCGAGCAAGCTGGCTCCCACAGTCATTCAGATCAGCTCTCGGCCAGTGCCAATCGCTCACGGGCTACCGGCGTTCTTTCCGCGTGTTCCAGCTGCATGCAGCGCTCCAGGAACAGGAACATGTAGTCGTAGCTCTTGCACACAGCCTGGCGCAATTCCGTCTGCAGGGATTTGCTCGGATTCATGCCTGCCAGTGTGCAGATGATTTCCAGCGCTTCCCATGGATGAGCATCGTCATACTGAGCATGCATCTTCAGCCACTTCATCGCTCGTTTGCGCTCTTCCTCGGGAAACGACGCCGCATAGACGCCATTGGAACAGACCAGCGCCGACCACTCCCCGGTTGCGCCTTCAATGGCATAGTTGGTGGCCGCAATGGCCACGATCAGCGAGTCCGAGGAACTGGTGTGCCAGCACCAATGGCTCAAGGCGTGAAGTTCAGGGGCTACCTGTTGCGCCTGCAGATCTTCCAGAGTGACGCCGTGAGCACGGCTCCAGTTCACCCAGTAATCGGCGTGGTTCAATTCGACGCGAATGTTGCGCATCAACCAGCGACGCGCCATATCCTCGCCTGGGTGGCGGGCAAACCGGGTCTTGGTCAGGTTTTGTGCCATGTATAACGCGAACTGTTCAACCACCGGCCAGCCACCTATCAGGTACTGGCGCATGGTCTTTGCACTGAGCGTGTTGTCACGCATGCGCTGATACAGCTCGTGTTCGACGACCCGGCGCTTGCTCTCGCTGCAGTCCTGGACCAATCGTTGGGCCCAGGCGGGATAACTTGCAGCTTCCATGAGTGGTCCGGTTCGGTTGAATGTGTCGATCACTGTCGAGCTCCTTTTGATTGTGATTGTTGGGATCAGCAAGAGATTTCAACGGAACGTGCCAGGCGCCCTGAACAACAAAGGCTGAGGCCTGGCGGGACGACTTTGCAAACTATCGCAGGTAAACAGTTGCGGGCGCTCGATGAGATACCCTTGAGCGTAATCCACCCCGATCTCCAGCAATGCCTGCTCGATCTGAGGCGTCTCGACAAACTCGGCAATCGTACGCTTACCCATGACATGACCGATATGATTGATCACCTCGACCATGGCGCGGTTAATCGGGTCGTCCAGCATATCCTTTACGAAACTCCCGTCGATCTTCAGGAAGTCTACAGGCAAATGTTTCAAGTAAGCGAATGAGGACATACCGGCGCAAAAATCGTCCAGCGAAAAATGGCAGCCTAAGCCTTTGAGTTCATTGATGAATCTGATCGCGCTGCCCAAATTTGAAATGGCGCTGGTTTCAGTAATTTCAAAACAAATCATTTCGGCCGGTATTGAATAAGTAACGAACTGTTCACGCAGGAAGTCCAGAAAAGCTTCATCTCCGATGGTGGTGCCTGACAGATTGATCGCACACATGGCCAAAGGCCCCTGACGCTTTTCGGCACGACATTGGGCAATGATCTTGAATACGTTTTGCACGACCCAGCGATCAATCAAGTTCATCAGACCATAACGCTCGGCCGCCGGAATAAAGCTGTCGGGCAAGATCATGCGCCCGGCCTCGTCATGCAGACGCAGCAGAATCTCAATGTGTCCGCTGCCCGCTTCAGTACGGCCAAGCGGCGCGATTTCCTGGGCATACAGGCAGAAGCGATCTTCTTCCAAGGCCATGTGCAAGCGCTGCACCCAAGCCATTTCGCCGAAACGCAGGGACAGTTCCGAATCATCGGGATGATAGAGCTGAACCCGGTTACGACCTTTTTCCTTGGCCATGTAGCAGGCCATGTCGGCAGCGCGCAACGAGGCCTCGAGTGTGGACGGATGTTGCGCAACATGAACCAGTCCGATACTGACGGTGGTCACGAAAGGTCGACCTTTCCAGACAAAGTGCAGATCCTGTACGGTCTGGCGCAGGCTCTCGGCAATTTTTTCCGCCACCTCCAACCCACAATTTTCCAGCAGGATGCCGAACTCGTCGCCGCCCAGCCGAGCGAGGGTATCGCCTTCGCGTAATCCTGATTGCAACAGCGCGCAGATATGCCGCAGCAATTCGTCTCCCGCCGCATGGCCGCAGGTATCGTTGACCAGCTTGAATTGATCCAGATCGAGAAACATCAAGGCGTGACGCCCGGTCTGCCGCCCCAGCGAGTGTAGCGCCTGCTCCAGGCGATACTCGAACTCGCGACGGTTGGCGAGCCCGGTCAATGCGTCATGGGTAGCCTGCCAGGACAGATTGGCGATGTATTGCCGTTCCTGGGTCATGTCGTGCAGCACCAGTACGGCGCCGCTGACGTTGCCGGCATTGCGGATCGGCGCGCCAACCAGCGTGACCGACACCGTGCTGCCATCGAGGCGTTGAATCAATTTGGAATGTTCACTGCCACCGCTGAGCTGACCGCTCAGAATTCGCTCGATCAACGTGAATCCGTCGGTGTGGGCATTCTCGTCCAGCAGATTGAACAGCGCCGCCAGCGGCAAACCCGTCGCCTGCTCGGCCTTCCAGTGGGTCAATGTCTCGGCCGCCGGGTTCATGTAGGCAATTGCGCCGTCGACATCCGTGGTGATCACCGCGTCGCCAATCGATTGCAGGGTGATCTGCGCCCGGTCTTTCTCGAGCTGCAAGGCATCGGCGAAGGCATGACGTTGTTTGAGCAACTTGTGGGTGCGCATCAAGGCCAGCGCAATCAGGCCAAGGGCGGTGGCGAGGTTGGTCACCAGTAACAGCCGGAGAATGACCCGAGATCCCTCTCCCAATGCGTCACTGAAAGCTTTCGCTGCCGGAGTCACTTCAACATTGATTGCAAATATCTGCGCCTTCCAGTTCTTGATGTCGGCCTCGGAGGCCGGACCAGCGGCAATGTGCCGGTGCATGTCCTGCGCAACATCATCAAGCTTGACCAGATACGAATCACCCACCGTCCAGAGATCGATAGCCTTCTCGAGGTAACTGAAATGGCGGAAATTGAGGTACAGCCAGATCAGACTGGGAACGTCATCCGGGTGGTTCCCACCCTTGAGAATCGCCAGGCGCGCCGCTTCGATGTTCGGCGGTTGATGATCCAGTGCTACCCGCAACTCGTGACCGCCCTGAGGCACGGCCATCGCGTCCTGGTATTTGCGGAAAATCGACTCGTCACGACTGTCCGCGTAGAGATTGAGGTAGTAGATGGCGTCTTTTTGGCCTTTGGACCACAAGCTTTCACCGGCGACATAGCCGCGAACCGCCGACAGCACATATAGGCTAACGCCACCCAATAGGGCTTGAAACACCACAACGGCGATAAATGGCCAGACGATGCCCAACAACCGTGGCGTTCCGAGTGTCCGCGTTTGATTCATGAGGTCCCTTGCATTAGCACTGCTTGCTCGTCTTCCGGACGAAATCGCTACAGCTAGACTAGGGGGCGATCCCGCTTCCGGCAAGCCAGACACGGTACAACATGCACTACATATGTACCGCATCCGCAGTGAACTAAACTCTGAGACTGACGACTCTCAACCATTTAAGAGTCGCTTTCCCATGCAAACTGCAACTGCTGCGCCCACCCCAGCTCAACGGCATGCCGGCCAACAGGCCGAGTACGAGACAATACTGAGCGCGTTACAAGCCGTCAGGACGAGAGCCTCCGACCTGCATGGATTCTACCTGTCCCCCTCTGCGGACTCGCCCTTGACACTTGAGTACGAGCGCACGAAAACGCTTTTGCGCACGTTCTTCGAAGACACCAGTGACAACGCCTTGTCTGTGCATCTTCGACCACTTAAAGGACTCCTGACGGAAGTCAGTGGTATCGGCGATCAGTGCGTATTTTTGACGAGCCACAATGATGGCACCGTCGATACACATACGATCAAGGATGTAACAAAGTCCACTGGCGAGATTCGCGCCTTTCAGCGAGCGCTTGTGGGCATAGGTGGATACATACGCAGCGACAGGGTGTTGCCCCTGCCGCAGGTCTTGAAGTATTACGGCCTCGCCTTGCCTGCTGAACAAAACACGGACTCCCTGACCCGACTGATTGAACAGATGGAGGAGAAACGCGCCATTCACCGATTGAACCTGGAACAGGGACTGCAAATCAGTGAACTGATAGAACAGCACCAGCACATCTTGATGCTCAATGTCGTCAGCGAAATCGTCACAAAAGAAGCCCGTTCCGTCATCGACATCCTGGCCAGAGAAGTCACACCACCGATGACACCACACCAACTGGCCACCCAACCCACCGCCTGCCTTGGGCGCTTGCTCGACACCCCAAAAGCACGTGACCTGGGCCAACGCCTGCTGAAAACACTCAATTGGTACGGCAGCCGTTCCGATGAAAAAACAGTGCCTGAGATCGGCGCAAAACTGCTGCTGGAGGCGTTGCGACTGTGGTACTTCCTGACGCTTACCGATGCGTCACACAGCATTGCCCGCTATCAATTGCAACATCGCGCCAACCACGGCAAAAGCTACCCCGATATCCTCAAGCACTTCCGGCAACACCTGGAAGATTCACTTCGTACGCGATCGCCGATCGAAACAGCGCTGCTGGGCAGGCTCTGTCAAGCCAGGTTTCCAGTTGAATTCCAGGTGCGCGACATTCCCCACGACTTGCCCTATGCCACCTCTGTCGTCTGGGTCAATTTCGTTCACGGCGCCCATCTCGCTCATGCACTGGACCCAACCCTGTTGCAACGACTGACCTTCCAGCAAATCACCGATCTACCATTAAAAAAAAGCCAGAACGCCAGTAAAGCCCTGCTCCAGTTAATCGCCCTGACGCGTGTTCCAGCGGCGCTGACCTGCGCGCAAGCGATCGATGCAGTGGAACCGAGCGCGCAAACTGGCGATGTTCAGGAAAGCAGACTGAAAGCCTTGCAAGCGCTGGAAGACCACCAGGTGCAGTTGAACGAGGCAATTGTCCAACTCGATATCTCCGCTCCAAAACGGCTGAAGCTGGCAGAACAACAGCTGAAACTGGCATTCGCCACCGGCGTTAGCCCGGACCCGCTGCGCATCCGCGTGATGCGCAACCTCTATCGGTCGGGCAAGCGCGTTGAGCGCAACATCATGGAATCCACCGACCTGCCGCAGAAAACCTGGCCCTTGCTGGAGGTGTACGCCTCAGGCGGCTTGAACGCTGATAACAAGTGGTACATCACTGACGACGGCAAGACCGCCAGGGATTGGATCAGACTGTCCACTGACCGCACGTTTGAATCGGGCCCGGTAGATTCCGATGCTCGCTCCATCACCTTACTACCACGCAACCGCACCCTGCCTGATATTGCCGTTCTATTCGACGAGCAATTCAAAAGCTACCTCGCCAAATCAAAAGCAGCCTACGAACTGCTGATCAAAAGCCTGCTGGTCACATTGCCGTGGGCCGATCGCAAGGCGCTGGAACATGGTGAAGTCAGGGTACTCAGCCTCAGGGATGAAACCGGGCGCAAGGCCGATGAAGAAACTGCAGCACACACTCTGCCGCTTAGGGCACGCATGGGGTTTGTGCTGCAAGCCACTTACAAAAACGCCGTGCGCTTCTACGAGTGCCTGCCCCGTGCCGGCGTCATAAGACCGCGCGCCGATGTGACAACCGCCCATGTCGGTGGCGACCGTGGTCATTATTTTTTCGTCAACCGCCTTGTCGAGGAGGACTATGCCTCCTACATCGCCATACGCAAACACCGCTTGCCATTCGACCAGGATGCCCATGCAACCGGCTCGCCGCCGAAATCAGGAGCCACCTGCCTCGCGATTCTTGACCCACTCGGCGACGCCCTCCCCCCTTCTCGAACGCCGTCGGCAGATCACGACATTTCTCCCAACCTCACGCTGACATCCCCTCGCACGCAACAAATCGCGTCCTTCATTGCTACACACCTGCTTTACCTGGATGAAAAGGAGGTGCGTCGAGAGGCTTGGGGAGTGACCCCATACGAACGCCATCTCGAGGAAAAACACTGGCTTCACAGCGTCAAGGGATTCCTGCCATTCTGGGGGAGCATCGAAGACCTTCAATCGGACAAATTCGGTGATCGCGTTCTCGGCGCAATCGGCCTGGTGCTCGATATCCTGTCATTTGCAGTTCCCTTGGGTAAGTTCGCCGCAGGCAGCATCAGGCTGGCCGCACGAGCTGGCAGATTGGGGATTCGCTCGACATTGCCGCGAATGGTGAAGCTGTCCGGCAAACTGTTGACTTCGAGCTTGAAGAACCTCAACCCCCTGGACGGTTCAGTGGATCTGCTGCGGCTCGTTGGCAGGGGCGTAAAAGGCGCCGGACGTGCAGTCGTCTTCCTGGAAAGACGGGCAGTGTTCCAATTAAAAAAACTCGCCGGCAAGGCCGATAGCTACGACTTGGTCAGCAGCCTGCCTCAGGCCACCGAACCGGGACGCTGGAAACCGCTGACGGATGCCGACGAGCTGGGTATTGTCAAAGGCATCGAAGATGTGCCGGTTCGAAAGATCGACGGCCACCACTACCTGGTTGACCCGCTGTCCACCCGCCCCTATGGACCTCGACTCACTCCGCAGAACCATGAACTTTCACTCGGTCGCTCAAGCTACGACATCGTGAAGAAAACCGACGAGCTGGTTTTCTTTGAACTCCCGGAACAGGCACACGTTCGTTACCAGTTCGACATCGATGGGCGCACGACAGTCTTCATCGACGACGTCCCGTACCGTCTGGACGGCGAAGAACTGCGCCGCGTCGAGATGATCGATGACAGCAGCGCATTGACGTTAGTCCCCTGCCGGCCACGCCGCGCGCCAAACAACGGCAGCGAATGCCTCAATAGTTTTGTGACAGGGACACCCGCCTCGACACCGGAAGTCGGCTCGTTCGACGAAACCAAAGGTTACGCGCCCTGGTTTGGCGACCGGGTGTCCGAAGCGGTTAGCCGACCCGGTCATGACGGCCAGTTTGTAACCCATGAGGGCAATCTTTATCAGATCATCGACAACATCCCGACGCTGTACAGAGGCGACATCACCACACTTGGCTTTACCAAGAAGTGGCTGGTGCCTCGCCACGAGATGCCGGCCACCCTGATGTTCCGCAAAGGTATTTATGGCCGTATCGAGGTCAAGGGGGTTTACGAGGGCGCCGATGACCCGCACCGGATCGGGGCCATTCTGGTGCCGTCCAAAGATGAATCGAGTACTTATGTCTTCAGCCGAATCAATACCGACAAGTATTACTTTGCGACAGTGCCCAAAGGGCAAAGCCTGAGCGAGCCGCTGACATTGAAACGCCTGTTGAAGGCTGACATGGCTGAAGGCACCTTGGGTGCGGAACTGCTAACGGTGTACACCGGGTCATTGAGCGCCAACAACATCGCACGCATGCACAGTAAAGAAGCCCTTGAGCTCGCGATGAAAACCATGGACGAAATCGCCATTCCGATCGGAACGGCCCCTAACCCTCCGGGCAACATGAAATTCCTGAAGGTCGACACCAGTCCCGGAGAAGCACTGATGTTCGATCATTCAACCCGAATGATCGTCACTCGACTGCCCGAAGGCGCCACGACATGGAGCAGGAGCAAGGATGCTCCGGAGGACTTGCGTCAGCGCACCGCCAGTATCTTCGATACGCTGTTCATGTCGCCGACGATCGACGCCAGCAAGGCCAACAGCGCACTAAGGATCAACCAGACCATGCAGAAGCTGCACCAGTTGACCCCCAAGCGCCAACGCTCCTTCAATCCGAGAAACATTGCCTACGCCGAGGTCATGACCAGCAGTGGGCAACGGGAAATCTACGTCAGCGTTTCCGGCGCCCAGCGAGCGACCGGGCACTTGCCGCTGTTCAAACAGAATCTTGGAGCGGATTCGGTTCGGGTCGGCGAATCAACCTACTTCAACATCGACATGAATCAGAACTTTCCCTACACCTCTCTCAAAGTGACCGATGAAGGCAAGTTGCTGGCCGTGCCGACGACCATCAAGGACATCGGCACCTACAAGCCAGTGCAGTCGAAAAAACCGACGTCACTGGACAGCGAAAGCAAGTTGATCCAAGTGATTCGGGAAAAGTACCCCGACCCCAAGGCGATCAAGTCCGTCAATATCGCCACGACGATGCCCCCGTGCGAATCGTGCTCGATCGTGATGAAAAATTTCGGTTATGACGGCGGGGAAAACGCGCTCCAGGTACTGTGGAGTTAACCTACAACCGCTGCAAATGCCCATACAGCTTGGCATACAGGCCACCATCAGCGATTAACTGCTGATGGTCGCCATCCTCGGCGATTTTCCCGCCGTCGAACACCAGCACCCTGTCGGCTTGTTTCACTGCCGACAGCCGGTGGGCGATGATCAGCGTGGTGCGGTTACTCAGGAACCGTGCCATCGCCTGATGCAGGTTGTATTCGGTGGCAGCATCCAGCGCTGAAGTGGCCTCGTCGAGGATCACCACTTTCGGCTCGGCCAACACCATCCGCGCGATCGCCAGGCGTTGCCGCTGGCCACCGGACAAACGCACGCCGGAGCGTCCGACGATGCTGTCCAGGCCATTGGGCAAGTCACGAATCGTGGCGTGCAACTGCGCGATTTCCAGCGCATGCCAGCAAGCCTCGTCACTGCGTTCACGGCCCATGGTCAGGTTGGCGCGCACGGTGTCGTTGAACAGCGCCGGGTGTTGCAGGACCACGGCGACATTCTCCCGGACAGTCTCCAGACCGATCTCTTGCTGAGTCGAACCGCCGAAGCGAATGGTGCCGGCCAGTGGCGTGTACAAGCCCAGCAGCAGTTGCACCAGGGTGCTCTTGCCACCCCCGCTGGCGCCGACGATCGCGACTTTCTCGCCGGGGGCGATGGACAGGTTCATCTGGTTCAGCACCAGTTCGTCGCCGTAGCCAAAACTCAAGCCCTGAACCTCGATGCCCACCGTCTCGCGGCCGTTGAACGGATCGACCCCTTTCGGGTACTCCGGCTCATCGGCGCGGGACAGCAGTTCGTTGATTCGCGACAGGGCACCGCCCGCAGCGTAATAGGCGTATTGCAGGTTCAGCAGTTGTTCAACCGGCCCGATCATGAACCACAGGTAGCTGAACACCGCGAGCATCTGGCCGATGGACAGGTCGGAAAACAGCACCGTCAGCATTGCAGCGGCACGAAAAATATCGATGCCGAACTGGAACAGCAAGCCACTGGCCCGGTTTGAGGCATCGGTTTTCCACTGGGAGCTCACCGCGTAATCACGGACTTCTCTGGCCCGCAGCCCCAGGCGACCAAGGAAGAAACCCTGACGGTTGCCAGCACGCACTTCCTGGATCGCATCGAGGGTTTCGGTCAGCGCCTGGGTGAAGCGCGAAGTGCTGTCGTTCTCGAGCTTTTTCAGGTGCTTGACCCGCTTGCCCAACTGCACCGTGGCGTAGATCACCAACGGGTTGAACAACAGGATCAGCAGCGCCAGTTTCCAGTGCATCCACATCAGAATGCCCGCGGTCCCCACCAGCGTCAGCAAGGCCACGAGGAAACGGCTGAGGGTTTCTCCGACGAACTTGTCCAGGGTGTCCAGGTCGGTGACCAGGTGCGTGGTCACCGTGCCGCTGCCCAGGCTTTCGTATTCCCCCAGCGAAATACGCTTGAGGCGCTCGATCAGCCGGATGCGAATGCGGTAGACGATGTCCTTGGCCAGCGCCGCGAACAACCGCGCCTGCACCACGTTGAACAGTAAGGCGGCACAGCGCAGCGTCAGGGTCACCAGCAGCATCAGGCCGATGTAACCCGCAGCCTTCTGCCAGGCATCCGGCAGCGCGTGGTTCATGATTTTCAGCGCAGCGTCACCATGCCCCAGCAACACTTCGTCCACCAGCAATGGCAAGAGCAAGGGGATGGGCACACTGCAAAGCGTCGCCAGCACGGCCACGCCGTTGGCGATCCACAGGGACTTTTTGTGATGAAGCGCCAGACGACGAATTTCCGCCCAGCTCAACCGATCGACACGTTTTACCGTCGCGCTATCGTCGGGCAGATCATGCACAGGCAGCGCGCTCCAGCCAGCGGCCGAGCAGCGGGGAAAGTACACTGAGCGGCTGGTAACCATTGGTCAGCAGCGCCAATTGACCATTTCGCTCAGCCAGCAAGGTCGGGAAACCGGCAATGCCCAGGTCCTGGACCCACGTGAAATCGGCAGCCGTAGCGGCGTGCATATCGGCACGGTCGAAAGCGGCGGCGAACTCGATGCGCGGCAGGCCGGCACGCTCCGCCAGCTCAACCAGAACGCTGGCGTGGGTGACATCGCGACCTTCGGCATAAAACGCCTGCTGAATCAGGCCGAGCAGTTTCCACGCACAATCCGGCGCCAGGCTGCGCGCCGTCACTAGCGCCCGACAGGCGGGCTCGGTGTCGTAGACGAATCCATCCGGCAAGGCCCCTTCCAGTTTGAACGGCTGGCCGGTGGCCTCGGTGACCGCCTGCCAATGCTCGAGGATGTAACGCCGCGTGGTCGGTTCAAGCGCCGCGCCACTGCCGGTACGCAAACCGCCCACCACCAGGTGCACGTGCACTCCTGCTGCCTGCGCCTGCTCGACCAGCGCGTTGGCCACCGGGGCAAAGCCCCAGCACCAGGAACACATCGGGTCCATCAAGTAGAGCAGGCGACATGCAGACATGATTCAAGCCTCGGAGGTGATTTGCTTGTAGTTGTAGCCGATCGGGTGAGGCATGTTGCGAGCCTTGGCCAGCTCGATCTGCTTTTGCCGATCGATGGCGCTGCGACGGGTTTTCTCGCTCAGTTTGTCCCAGCAATGCGGGCAACTGATACCGGCCACGTAATGTTCGGATGCACGGTCTTCGACGCTGACCGGCGTACGACAGGCGTGGCACTGATCGTAGTCGCCTTCGCTCAGATCGTGGCGAACGGTCACGCGATTGTCGAACACGAAGCAGTCCCCCTGCCATTTGGTTTCTTCCTGCGGCACCTCTTCGAGGTACTTCAGGATGCCGCCCTTGAGGTGATAGACCTCATCGAAGCCTTCGCTGAGCATATAGCTCGAGGCCTTTTCACAACGAATGCCGCCGGTGCAGAACATCGCGACCTTCTTGTGCACGGCCGGGTCGAAGTTGGCTTTGATGTAGTCGGGGAATTCGCGAAAACTGGTGGTTTTCGGGTCGATCGCGCCTTCAAAGGTACCAATCGACACTTCATAGTCGTTTCGGGTATCGATCAACAACACTTCCGGATCACTGATCAGCGCGTTCCAGTCCTGCGGATCAACGTAAGTGCCGACCTTTTTGTTCGGGTCCACGCCTTCCACGCCGAGGGTGACGATTTCTTTCTTGAGTTTGACTTTGGTGCGGTAGAACGGCTGCTCGTCGCAGTACGACTCTTTATGGTCGATGTCGTCCATGCGCGGGTCGTTCTTGAGCCAGGCCATGAGCCCGTCGATGCCTTCGCGGCTGCCGGACACGGTGCCGTTGATGCCTTCATTGGCGATCAGCAGGGTGCCTTTGATGCCGTTGTCGACCATCGCCTTGAGCAGGGGCTCGCGCAGGTCGACGTAATTTTCCAGGGTGACGAACTTATACAGTGCCGCCACGACAATCTGTTGTGTCATGGGTGATTCTCCAGGTGGCTACCCTCGTAAGGGGTGAACCGGATACGAAAAAAAACGCGCCGGGTGAGCGGCGCGTTGCATATTCTAACAAAAACCGTGTGATTTAGGACGGCGAGATGACGTTGTGGCGAGGGAGCCTGCTCCCTCGCCACAACAGCCCATCAGCCCATCACTTTAATGACTGCCACCTGCACAAGTCGGCGAAGCCGGAGCCGCGTCGATCTGTGCCCACTCTTCTGGCGTGTAGGTATGCAGCGCCAACGCGTGGAACTCGCCCATCAACTCGCCCAGCGTGGCATAGACCTTCTGGTGACGCTTGACGCGATTGAGCCCGGCAAACTGCTCACTGACCACGACAGCCTTGTAGTGGGTCTGCAACCCGCGGCTGTGCATATGGCTTTCATCCAGCACCTGCAGATGCTGGGGCTGCAGCAGCCCCAGCGTCGATTCGATGCGTTGTTGCATGGTCATACCAGACTCCGCTTAAGGCTTTTTCTTGGCTGGAGCGGTCGCGTCTTTCGGCGTCAGCTCGGCGGTCATGTCAGCCAGCAGCTTGTTGACCACCGGTACTGCGCTTTCCAGCTTGGCTTGAGTCATCTGGGCCGATTGCTGGGTCAGCTGCGGCATTTTTTCCAGGACTTTCTTGCCCAGTGGCGACTGGTAGAACGCTACCAGGTCCTTGAGTTCGGACTCGGAGAAGTTGCTGGTGTAGAGCTTGACCATGTCCGGTTTGAGCTTGTTCCAGCCGATGGCCTGGTCCAGGGCGGCGTTAGCCTTGGCCTGGTAGGTTTCGAGTACGGCTTTTTTCGATTCCGGGGCTTTGGTTTGCTCGAAGCGTTGAGCGAACATCTGCTGAACTTGCATGTACACCGGAGTGCCCAATTTGTCAGCGTGCGCCAGGGTCAGGAAGGCCTCGGCACTGGCGTTGTGGCTGGCGGTATCGGCAAAAACCTGGCCGCTGGCGCAAACCAGTGCAACCGCGGTACAGATGGCACGAAGACGAGTCATCGAGTTTCCTTTTCTAGCAGGCGAGGTAAAACCCCAAGGACGACCATTCTGCGCCTAAAAAAGTGTGTCACTCAACCCCAAGCCTTGTCGCGCCTGATTTAGAGGGGTTCAATGGGCACAATCCCGACTGATGGAACCACGGCCGTCGATCACGGCCTAAACTGCGCAATCGAACTGACAGGAGTGTGACCGATGAGCCGTATCGAAACCGACAGCCTTGGCCAGGTTGAAGTCCCGGATGAAGCCTACTGGGGCGCTCAGACGCAACGCTCACTGGTTAACTTTGCCATTGGCACCGAACGCATGCCGCTGGCCGTGCTCCATGGCCTGGCGCTGATCAAGAAAGCGGCCGCCCGGGTCAACGACCGTAATGGCGATTTGCCCGCCGACATCGCCCGATTGATCGAACAAGCAGCCGATGAAGTGCTCGATGGCAGCCATGACGATCAGTTTCCCCTGGTGGTCTGGCAAACCGGTAGCGGTACCCAGAGCAACATGAACGTCAACGAAGTGATCGCCGGGCGCGCCAACGAGCTGGCCGGCAACCCGCGCGGCGGAAAGTCGCCTGTGCACCCCAACGATCACGTCAATCGCTCCCAGAGCTCCAACGACTGCTTCCCCACCGCCATGCACATTGCTGCGGCCCAGGCCGTGCAACATCATCTGCTGCCGGCGATCAACGAATTGTCGGGCGGCCTGGCCGAGCTGGCGGCGCGCCACATGAAGCTGGTCAAGACCGGCCGCACGCACATGATGGACGCGACGCCGATTACCTTCGGCCAGGAAATCTCGGCATTCATCGCGCAACTGGATTACGCCGAACGAGCGATCCGCAGCGCGCTGCCGGCGGTTTGCGAACTGGCCCAGGGCGGTACCGCGGTGGGTACCGGGTTGAATTCGCCCCACGGTTTCGGTGAGGCCATCGCAGCAGAGCTGGCAGCGCTTTCCGGCCTGCCGTTCGTCACCGCGCCCAACAAATTCGCCGCGCTGGCAGGCCACGAGCCGCTGACCACGCTGTCAGGCGCGTTGAAAACCCTCGCCGTGACGCTGATGAAAATCGCCAACGACTTGCGCCTGCTGGGTTCCGGGCCACGTGCCGGATTGGCCGAGGTAAAACTGCCGGCCAACGAACCGGGGAGCTCGATCATGCCCGGCAAGGTCAACCCGACCCAATGCGAAGCGTTGTCGATGCTGGCCTGTCAGGTGCTGGGCAACGACGTCACCATCGGTTTCGCCGCGAGTCAGGGGCATTTGCAACTGAACGTGTTCAAACCGGTGATCATCCACAACTTGCTGCAATCGATCCGTCTGTTGGGCGACGGCTGCAGCAACTTCCAGCAGCATTGCATCGCCGGCCTGGAGCCGGATGCCGAGAAAATGGCGGAACACCTGGAACAGGGGTTGATGCTGGTGACCGCGCTGAACCCGCACATCGGCTACGACAAATCGGCGGAAATTGCCAAGAAAGCCTACGCGCAAGGGCAGACCCTGCGTGAGGCAGCCATTGAGCTGGGGTACCTGACTGATGAACAGTTCGACGCATGGGTGCGGCCGGAGAATATGCTGGAGGCTGGCGCCAAGGGCTGATTTTTGTAGCGCCTGAGAGTCCGTAATCGCGGGCAAGCCCGCTCCCACATTGAACAGTGCACGCGGTCAAATGTGGGAGCGAGCCTGCTCGCGATGAACGATAACGCGAATTAGCTCGCTGCCATCAGCACTTTCCGTGCCTTGAGTCCCGCAATCAGAGAAGGCCCCAACGCCACCAACGCCGACCCCAGCACCACCAGCACCGCCCCGCCATAGCCCAGGCCATTGATCGTCTCGGCATGCACGTACTCGGGCCACCACAAGGCCGCCAGGGCCACGGCACCGAAGGTCACCAGAGGTGTAATCGCCAGGGTCGCACTGACCCGGGATGCTTCCCAATGGGCCAACGCTTCGGCAAAGGCGCCGTAGGCAATCAGGGTGTTCATACAGCAGGCCAGCAGCAGCCAGCCTTGCAGCGGGTTCAATTGCAGCGCTTCGAGCGGATGCACCCAAGGCGTCAGCAATAATCCGCAGAACAGGTAGATCACCATCATCACCTGCAACGAATTCCACACCGTGAGCAATTGCTTTTGCCCCAGCGCATAAAAGGTCCAGACCGTGGACGCCAGCAGCACCATCAGCACGCCGGCGGTGTAATCGGTCAAGGAGGTCAGCAGCTCACTCAAGCGTTGATTGAAAAACAGGGCGAAACCGACCAGCAGCACCAGCAAGCCAATCCCTTGCCCCAGGCTGAAGCGCTCCTTGAACACGAACACACTGGCGATCAGCAACATAATCGGCCCCATCTGCACCACCAGTTGCGCGGTGCCGGGGCTGAGCAGGTTCAGGCCCATCAAATACAACACGTAGTTGCCCACCAGCCCGAGCACCGCCATCAACACCAGCCAGCCACCGCGCGGGCCGAGCGCTCGGCGACTGGGCAAACGCCGGGTCGCCGCCAGGTAGATGAACAGGCAGCCACCGGACACCATCAGGCGAAACCAGGTCACCGTGACCGGGTCCATCACCAGCAATACCTGCTTGAGCTTGATCGGCAGGATTCCCCACAGCAACGCGGTCAACAAGGCCAGGAACAGACCGTAAACCCAGCGACCCGATGAAATGTGCATGTGATCCCCAGCGCGAACGTTCAAGAACCCTCATTCTAGGCGCACCCTCGTGTGACACACAGGGACAGTTTGCGTCTGGCCGCTAATGAAACTGTGCAGGTCGCATCATGGATTTGACGGCCAGCCCAGGCTGTTTAACGCACGGCCTCGAACAATCCGGTAGCCCCCATCCCGCCGCCCACGCACATGGTGACGATGCCGTAGCGCAGGTTACGTCGCTGCAACTCGCGAACGAGGTGACCCACCTGACGCGATCCGGTCATACCGAAGGGATGGCCGATGGAAATCGAGCCGCCATTGACGTTGTATTTGTCGTTATCGATTTCCAGGCGATTACGCGCGTACAGGCACTGCGAGGCGAACGCTTCATTGAGCTCCCACAGGTCGATGTCGGCGATCCGCAAGCCTTTTGCCTTGAGCAGCTTGGGCACCGAAAACACCGGGCCAATGCCCATTTCATCCGGCGCGCATCCGGCCACGGCAAAACCCCGGAAGAACGCTTTCGGCTTGAGCCCCAGTTCAAGGGCCTTTTCCAGGCTCATTACCAAGGTCATGGACGCTCCGTCAGACAACTGCGAAGAGTTGCCGGCCGTCACCGAGCCGTCCTCGGCAAACACCGGGTTCAGAGCAGCCAGACTTTGCAGCGAGGTGTCGGGTCGGTTGCAGTCATCGCGATCCACCACCCCCTCAACGATCTGCACCTGACCGGTGGCCTTGTCTTCAACGCGATATTTCACTGCCATCGGCGCGATTTCATCGTCGAACAGCCCGGCGGCCTGGGCCTGAGCCGTACGTTGCTGGCTTTGCAGGGCATACAGGTCCTGCTCTTCGCGGCTGACGCTGTAACGGCGAGCGACGATTTCCGCAGTCTGGCCCATTGGAAAATAGATACCCGGCACCTGCTCCTTGAGCAGCGGGTTGATCAGGTTGTCCGTGTTGACGCTTTTCATGGTCAGGCTGATCGACTCGACGCCACCGGCCACGATGATATCGCTGCAGCCCGAAGCGATCTGGTTGGCGGCGATGGCGATCGCCTGCAAGCCCGACGAACAGAAGCGGTTGAGGGTCATGCCGGCGGTGCCGATACCCAGTTGCGACAGCACGGCGACATTGCGACCGATGTTGTAGCCCTGGGCACCTTCGTTGGAACCGGCGCCGACGATGCAGTCCTCGACGCTGGCCGGGTCGATACCCGTGCGTTTCAACAAGGCGTTGACACAGTGAGCCGCCATGTCGTCGGGACGGGTCATGTTGAATTTGCCGCGAAAGGATTTGGCCAGGCCAGTCCGCACGCTGTCGACGATCACCACTTCACGCATGGCATACCTCATTGTTGTTGTCGGTTGAGAGTGACCCGAGCATAAGCTCACTCAATTACCGACCGCGACAATCATTCACCTCGCGTATGCGTAACCATCGGTTCATTTCTTGCTTTTCTGTGCCTTGCGTTCATGTTTGTCGGACTTTTCGAATGCTTGCTCCAGTGCCAGGTTGATGGTGCGCAAGACCTTCACTCGCGCCCAGCGCTTGTCATTGGCTTCCACCAGGGTCCAGGGCGAAATCTCGGTACTGGTGCGGTCGACCATGTCGCCGACGGCGCCGCGGTAGTCATCCCATTTATCGCGATTGCGCCAGTCATCCTCGGTGATCTTGAAGCGCTTGAAGGGAATATTCTCGCGCGCCTGGAAACGCTCCATTTGTGTTTGCTTATCGATGGCCAACCAGAACTTGACCACGATCACGCCGGCATCGGCGATCTGCTCTTCGAAATCGTTGATTTCGCTGTAGGCGCGCAACCAGTCGGCCGGGCTACAGAAGCCTTCAACGCGCTCCACCAACACCCGGCCATACCAGGAACGGTCGAACACGGTGAATTTACCTCGGGCTGGAAGATGCCGCCAGAAACGCCAGAGATACGGCTGCGCCCGCTCTTCTTCGGTCGGCGCGGCAATCGGCACAATGTTGTACTGGCGCGGATCGAGCGCCGCGGCGACCCGGCGGATCGCCCCGCCCTTGCCCGCCGCGTCATTGCCTTCGAACACCGCTACCAGTGCGTGGCGTCGCATGCGCTTGTCACGCATCAACCCGGAAAACCGTGCCTGCTCGGTGATCAGTTGCTCTTCATATTCCTCTTTGTCCAGGTGCAACGTCAGGTCAAGACTATCGAGCAAGTTCACATGATCGACGCTGACGGGCAATGGCGCGGCGCTGACTTTGTCGGGGTGAATCGTCGGCCGGTTCAGGGCGCCTTGCAGGCCTTCGAGCAAAATCCTGCCCACCGCCAGGCTGCGATAGCGCGGATCCATCCCGGCGATCACATGCCACGGCGCGTAATCACGGCTGGTGCGACGCAGAACGCGCTCGCCATATTTCACAAACTTGT
Source organism: Pseudomonas mohnii (assembly GCF_900105115.1). Lineage (NCBI taxonomy): Bacteria > Pseudomonadati > Pseudomonadota > Gammaproteobacteria > Pseudomonadales > Pseudomonadaceae > Pseudomonas > Pseudomonas mohnii. The sequence continues at coordinate 5,210,146 of NZ_FNRV01000001.1, read as the reverse complement.
CGTAAGTCTGCGATTGCTGCCAGTCCAGTGGACTGATGCGCCAGCTGTGCAGCGGGTCATCGGCCAAGGCCTTGAGACGATCCTTCATTTGCTTCTTGGAGAGGTGAAACCAGAACTTGAAGATCAAGGCGCCTTCATCGCACAGCATCTTTTCCAGGCGCTCGGCACCATTGATGCCTTGATCCAGTCGAGCGTTCTTGAACGCGCCATGCACCCGCCCCTGCAGCATCTGGCTGTACCAGTTGCCAAAGAAGACCCCCATGCGCCCCTTGGCCGGGAGCATCCGCCAGTAGCGCCAGGCCGGTGGTCGCGCCAGTTCTTCGTCGGTTTGCTGATCGAAGGTGCGAACCTCGATCAGGCGCGGGTCCATCCATTCGTTGAGTAGTTTGACCGTCTCGCCCTTGCCGGCGCCTTCAACACCGTTGATTAAAATGATCACCGGAAAACGCTTTTGCTGCTGCAACTCGAATTGCGCTTCGAGCAAGGCTTCACGCAGGGCCGGCACTTCGGTGTCATAGGTTTCTTTGTCGATCACGTGATCGATTTCAGCAGATTCGAACATGAATGACTCCCTTCCAGATGTGAGCAAGACTAGCGGATTGGACTAGAGGCCAACCGAGAATTTCCGCGCGATCCATTTTTGTGGCGAGGGGGCTTGCCCCTCGCCACAAAACAGCGATTTTCCCTGACAGCCGTAACGCGGCAATTGCCATGGATCAAGCACCCCGCCCACGATCGGCTAGAATGGCCGCCTTGCCGTTGCCGAGCCTGCCATGAAACCTGTAATGCCCCACGCCCAACTCGACTGGGACGACCAAGGTCGCCCGTATTCGCGAGTGTTCGACGATGTGTATTTCTCCGACAAGTCGGGGCTGGACGAAACCCGCTATGTGTTCATCGAACAGAACCGCCTGGCGGAACGCTTCGCCGCGTTGCCCCAGGGCGGTCGCCTGGTGATTGGCGAGACCGGTTTCGGCACCGGGCTGAATTTTTTGTGTGCCTGGCAGGTGTTCGAGCAACACGCGGCGACTGATGCCCGATTGCACTTTGTCAGTGTCGAAAAATACCCCTTGAGCCCGGCCGATCTGCAACGGGCCCTGGCACTGTGGCCAGAGCTCAAGCCCCTTGCCGATCAATTGCTGGGGCAATACGTTGCGATCCATCAAGGGTTCCAGCGCCTGACACTGGCCAATGGCCGGGTGACCCTGACGCTGCTCATCGGCGATGCACTGGAGCAATTGCCGCAACTGGACGCCCGGATCGACGCCTGGTTTCTCGATGGCTTTGCTCCGGCGAAAAACCCCGACATGTGGACCGCTGAACTGTTCGCCGAACTGGCACGCCTGGCCGCCCCGGGCTCGACCATCAGCACCTTCACCAGCACCGGTTGGGTCCGCCGCCTGCTCAATGCCGCCGGCTTTAAAATGAAACGCACACCCGGCATCGGCCACAAGTGGGAAATCCTGCGCGGCGAGTTCCTTGGCTGGCCCCATGAAGTTGCCATTCCGGCGCCGGATAAGCCCTGGTTTGCCCGACCGGTAGTGCTGACCGGTGAACGCCGCGCCCTGGTGATCGGTGCCGGGCTGGCCGGTTGCGCCAGTGCCGCCAGTCTCGCTGCACGGGGCTGGCAGGTGAGCGTGCTGGAGCGACACAAGGATGTCGCACAGGAGGCTTCGGGCAACCCGCAAGGCGTGCTTTACCTCAAGCTATCGGCCCATGGCACGACGCTGTCGCAAATGATCGTCAGTGGTTTCGGCTACACCCGGCGCCAGCTCGAACACTTGCAGAGAAGCACCGACTGGGACGATTGCGGCGTGCTGCAACTGGCGTTCAACGCCAAGGAAGCCGAACGTCAGTTGCAACTGGCCGAGGCCTTTCCCGCGGACCTGCTGCACCTGCTGGATCAGCCCCAGGCCCAAGCCCTGGCCGGTATCGGTCTGGCGCAGGGCGGCCTTTACTACCCGGAAGGTGGCTGGGTCCATCCGCCGGCGCTGTGCCAATGGCAGATGGCGCATCCGCAGATTCAATTGCTCGCGCATCACGATGCCCTGGAATTGCGCAGGGTCGATGGCGAGTGGCAGGCCTGGGACGGCGAACAGTTGCTTGCCTGTGCACCGGTGGTGGTGCTGGCCGGCGCTGCCGAGATCCAGCGCTTCCCCCAAACCGCCGGACTGCCGCTCAAGCGCATTCGCGGACAAATCACTCGCCTGCCGCAAACCCCGCAGAGCCATGCGCTGAACACGGTGGTCTGTGCCGAAGGCTATGTTGCCCCGGCGCGTCTGGGCGAACACACCCTGGGCGCCAGTTTCGACTTCAAGAGCGATGACCTGACGCCGACCACAGCCGAGCACTTGGGCAATCTGACCATGCTCGAAGAGATCTCCCACGATCTGGTCACGCGTCTGCAGATCGACAAACTGGACCCCGAAAGCCTTCAGGGTCGCGCCGCCTTTCGCTGCACCAGCCCCGACTATCTGCCGATCGTCGGCCCCCTGGCAGACAGCGATGCATTTACCCAGGCCTATGCCGCGCTGAGCAAGGACGCCCGACAGGTGCCGGACGTCGAATGCCCGTGGCTGGACGGCTTGTACATCAATAGCGGCCACGGCTCGCGCGGCTTGATCACCGCTCCGCTGTCCGGGGAACTGCTGGCGGCCTGGCTGGATGACGAACCCCTGCCACTGCCCAGAAGCGTGGCTGAAGCCTGCCATCCCAACCGGTTTGCCTTGCGGCGCCTGATTCGCCGAACCAACGCCTGACGCAGCCCCTTGCGGTCGGATGACGTTCAGCCAAACGGCGGCCCATCCGGCCCTTATAACTTATCGGTCTAAAACTCCAGGGATTCAGCCGGGTCAGTTTTTGAGTACCCGCCGCTTTGGCGCGGTAATCGAATGACCCTCCCCAACGGAAAAACCGGTAAGGAATTTATGTGCGGATTAGCTGGCGTATTCAAAAGGCGCTAGACAAGGGGTTTCAGCGCTTATTGAGACCCCTTAGAGGCCCTCAAGGGAACATCAAGTGGTACAGAATCTGGTACGAGATTCGAGACCTTCCTCTCCGGCGTTCTGCCGAATGAACACACCCCCCCAAAACCAACATCCTGTCGCTTCACCCTCGCCAATTTCTACCGCCTCTATTACTGTATATTCAAACAGTATTAATAAGGCACGGCCATGGACCTATACGAAATCGAAGACACCAGCGAATGGCTCGGCACGCCAACCCGGCTTGAAACCGTCAAGCATTACGCGAGCATGCTCGAAGAGGACATCCAGGACCTGAAACGTCAGTTACAGGCGGCCAAGGATAACGTCGCCAGCCTGGTCGCGATGAACGACCAGCTATCCGCAGAGCTTCAGAAGAATCGGGCATGGATGGCCAACCTTGAAGCGGAGACCACTGAGCAGCTGGCAGAAATTCAAAGCCTGTCGATGGTGCGTGACCAGAACGATAGGCTGCGCAGAGAGCTTGAAGCAGCCAGGCGCCAGTGAGTCAGTGGCTCACTTCTCTGACATAGGCCTGGCACGCTTGCAACGCGATCAGTCCCCGGTCGCCTTCGTCGGTGATGCCGATAATTCGTTGAGCATGCGCTGGGTCAAGTCGGGCGCGCGCTCCTCCATGAACCACGCCGCCGGCGCCGGTGGCGGCTGACATTGAACAGCCACCGGTTGAATCTTCGGCGAGGAGGACTGACAGCCGCAGATCAGAAGTGGCAAGGCGATCGCGCAGGCGAGCTTGGTCTTTTTGAGCATTGGTCAAAGCCTCATGGTGAGTTTGGTCGCTGGCCGCCAGGCGCTGCTCGAGCGCCAGGCGTTTGTCCTGTTCGGTGCGTTGCTGTGCCGCCGCCGCATTGCTGATTGCGGTCAGGTCAGCCTGGTGCGCGCCGGACTGCTCGGCCAACTGCTTGCCGTAGCGCCAGTCCTGCACCTTCCAGACTCCGCCGGCTGTGGCCAGCAAGAGAAGTAGGGCGCCAGCCAGCGCGACCTTCAGCGTTGCCGGACTCATGCCAGCACCGCCGTCGCCTTGCTCCAAAGCTTCAGCCGATCAGCCTGGCCATTGAGCCCGCCATTGATCCGACGCGTGATCTTTTCGAAGTCGCCGGCATCAGCCAGGGTATTCAGCCCATTGACTGCCCAGAACCATGCCGCAGACAGGCAGGCGTTCTTCGGCTGCTCCAACAGCTCTGGCTGATTGATCAGGTCGAGGGCCAGGGCTTCGCCGCACGCCGCATAGTTTGCCCGTCCGGTGATCTGGATCAGGCCGCGCCCGCGATACTTGAAGCCATCGCCCGGGACGGTGTTGCCCAAGTCCTTGCGACCTTCGTACTTGGCCTGGGCTGGAGTCGGCCCCCAGATCTCCCGGACGTAGACCAACTGGCCGGACTCATGTCCGATCTGGGCAATGAACGCGGCCACTCGTTTGGAGCCGATAATCTGGAACCGTCCCATCGCGGTATTGAGGACAGGAACAAAAACGCCGGCTTTGGCGCCGGCGTTCGGGAGGATCTGCAGCAGTTGCTGCGCGGTGATTGGCATTTACTGATCTCCAGACGAAGAAAACCCCGAACGGGTCGGGGTCTTGGTGTAGTGCTTGGCGCCGCCTATTCGGACACCAGCCCAGAACAGCCAGGCTCGCCATCGGGCGACGCCTTCCGCGCGCAATGCCCGGTACAGAATGGCGTCCGCTTCCTTGCGGCTGACCTGGCCGCCAAAATAAAGCCAGTCGTGCACGGTCGCGGCGTAGTTCCCGTAACCAGCCACCATGGCGAACAGCACAAACAGAAAGACGTTGTGCAGCACCTGGATGCTGGCGAAGTCGGTGATGAAGCCGGCCGGCACGATGATCGTGCGTTGATCCTCATCGGCCAGCACCAGGTCATCGAGCAGCTTGTAGGTGCGGCGGTCGGTCTGGTCGGTTTTCAGTGTGGTGACAAATCGGCTCATACGGGCAACTCCAGCTCAGGCAACTCCAGTAGGAAGCCCTCAACAGTCGGCTGCGTTCGCTCTCCTGCTTTTACGGCGGCCAATTGTTCATAGGCATAGGCCCAGACCAAAGATCGCCAAGCGCGAAAGGCCTTGCCGTCATTTTGGAACTTGGGCACCGCTGGCTCTTCGGCATAGCTCACAGCCGTGGCTATACTGTCGTAGCGGGCCGCAATAGCGGCTTCGTTGAGCCTGGCCTGTATCGCTTGCTCGAAAGCCGCCGTGATCTCAGCCTGAATCAACGCCTCCCTCGCCGCCTTCTCTGCCGCCGTCATGGCTACCTGTTTGCGGCTCACTAGTACGACTTGGCGCTCTGCATCCAGGGTCAGCACTTCAGCGCCCCACTTCTTATTGGTGCCGAGTTCGCCGGATACATCTTCTTCGGGCCACCATGCGCAGTCTTGGACACCCAATGTGGGGTCGGTCCAGGACAGATCCGCGAGCGATTCAGGAAGCAACCCAAAAAGGAATGCCGGGACAGGTTCGCGCGAGGCGATTCCGTTTTGCACCTTTACCATAGCTCGATCCTCACTCCACCGAAGCCACCAAAACCTTTTCCGCCTGACAAATTGGAGCCACCGCCGCCGCCCCAGTTACCACCGCGCCCAGTGAACAGCGGCGCAGGCGTTCCGAAGAAATTCACGGCTGCTCCTGCTATGCCGTAGTTCACCGGGTCCGTTATATTTCCCGGCGCGCCATTTGCCCCTACTCCACCGCCACCGCCAGAATAGTTAGTAGTAGTAGTGGAGTACTGGCCGCCGCCGCCGCCACCACCTGTACATCCGGACGATTGGCCAGTAGCTCGCCCGTTACCTCCGTTCGCGCCGTTTCCGTCAATACCGGCCGCGCCGCCTCCGCCGCCTGCGCCCGAGCTAGCGGAACCTCCGTTACCTCCCGCCCAATTATCTGCTCCACCGGAACCTACTCCCCCTACTCCCCCCGTTCCACCAGTAGGCGTTTGACCGCCCGTGGCTTGCAGGCTAATCGCCCCGAAGTTCGCAAAGGAGGCGCCGCCCGGGTCGGTGCCCGTAGACGGGTTCCCTGCTTGCCAAGCAATGGCTAGGCCGGTGACTGCGGGTAGAATTGCAGATCGTGATAAACCACCGCCGCCACCGCCGCCGCCACCAGGAGGGGATGCAGGGAGGCCGCTACCGCCACCCCCGACGACTGTGACCCGGAAAAAGCTATACCCGGCCGGCAGCAGATACGTTCCAGAGATAATGGTGCTTCCGTCGACGCCCGTGAAATCCACAATTGTTGGATTGATCACCGAGACACCGCCCCGCTTGTTTGGTAGAGCCAAAGGGTTGCCCATTGGATTACCAAGCTCGCGCGCGCCCATCACAGATTTCCCCATTGAGCGGTGAACACGATCCCGGCAGCCAGCGCCACTTGAGAACCAACATAAAGAATATCCCCGGCCTCCATACGCAGCGGGTTGTCGTTCGTGATGTTGCCGAAAGGCGTTTCAGGAATTGCCGTAGTGGCTGCCACCGTGAAAGCTGGCATTAATTCCGAGTCGATAAGTTGGAATACTGTTGGAGCCGATGCCTTTACAAGAAACAACACTAGCGATGACGCGGTGACAGTTGCCCTAGGGATAGCGGTCAGTCTTGTGAGGACGGCACCGTTAACCCCCGCCGTAGCGACAGCGACAGCGCCAGTAACAGTCGCTGTTCCTATCCCGCCGAGAGCCGCAGTAACCACAGCAGCCTGAGTCTTGTATTGCTGAACAAATGGAGCGGTAAAGGTGTTAGCCATGACGGCCTCCTTAGAATGAATAGGCTACTGCGTGTAGCAGTGCAAGATTGCCGATGGAGCCGGTGGCGCTCTCCGCAGCCGTAGCAGATGCGGCTGCGTTGTTTGCGTAAGTGACCGCTAGCGCCACCTGCTCAGCCGCAGCGCCGCCGGCGCCCGAGGCAATGGCGGCCTGCTCGGTGGCGGTTTGGGCTGAGAGCGCAGCGGCGTTCTTGTAGCCCTCGGCCGCACTGACCTGGGTGGCGACCCAGCCAAAGGAGGCGTTGAGCTCAACCACCATGACCTCTTCAGCGGTCAGCCGAACCCCGGCCTTGGCATCAAATACGGCCTCGGCATCGGTGGGCAGTGGTGCGGGTGGTAGAGGTGTAATTGTTGGCGCTGTGACTGCCATTACATGAGGCTCCTTACTTTGAGTGTGTATTCACCACGGTTGTACGTCGGCAGCCCTATGTCGAAGTCTTCGAATATCCCGACGATGACCGTGTAATCCAGCTCACTTGCGCCGACATATAGAGCCGGCGCGTCGTCGAGCGCATCCAGGGATCGCTGAGCGCTTGAGATCTGGTCGCCCCCGATGACAACCTGGAAATCAATCGACCTACGCCTGCCACGACCGGTGATCGTCATGCTTCCGTCAAACTCTTCTCTGACAGTCGAGTATTTCTTGCGTCCGAGCGATGTTCCGTACACGGCAGTCCCGATAGTTTTGGCCCAGCCAAGCACCATCATTCCTACCCGGGCGATGCCGCCCGGAGCGCTGACGATTACGCGGATATCGGCGTTGCTGAATGGCGGTAGATCGAATTCGGCCAAGTTGTCCTTGGTGACGAACTGACCGAAGTAGTACTGATACCAACTCCCCCCGGCCTTGCGAGACATCGAGAAAGTCTTGTCGTATACCGGGTCTGGTACCCCCGGCACGGTCATGATGATTCGCACCGACGAGGCATAAACCCCGACGAGACCGATCGCGTTGATTCGCTGGCCAGGCCGAATGGTCAGATCAATGCTTTCAGGGTTCGAAGTGAAGGTGCCAATCTTCCAGGTGTTGCCGATGTTCTTGTTGAACATCCTGTACTTATTGACCCATCCAAGACTCACCCATGCCGAGGGGCTTACCGCGTCAGTGACTGGATGACGATTGGTATTGGCAACCACGGCTTCGTAGTTGAGTCGATCAATCGTCACCTTGTCCCCAATCTTGTAGGCAGTCGCTGGGTTGTAGGCTGGATAGTCCATATCCGGCAATGCATTGGCGATCATCTTCGCCGGAGTTATTTCTATCCCCGGCACCACTCTCATTTCACTCATGCTGGAACCGCCTTGGTATCGACTGTGCCAATGATTTGCACGCCGGAGTTGACGAGCGTGTCGATGCCGTCCGCGACCGCTTTCAAAAGTCGCGTTGTGTAGGTGGCGTTGCTCTCAATATCCCGGCGTAGGCCTTGCACCTCAGCCGCGGTGGCACCGCGATCATTCCCCCTACCCGTGGAGCTCTGATTCGCGCTGTAGATCCGACTCGGCACAGTAACCTCCAGTTGTGGGCCCAGCTCACCTACCCCGCCACCGGTGGCGAAAGCCGGAATCTGCCCGGCGTTCATCTGATCGAGCAGCCCGGTACCGAACATACGCACCGCGTCGGCGCGCATCACGTATTCGCCATTGGAAAGGCGAGCGATGATGCTGTCGCTGGTGCCGCTGCCAGGGCCAGAGATCAGCCCGCCAGTTGCGTAGCCGGCCTTGACCTTCTCTTTATTTTCCTTGGCTGCATTGGCGATTGCCTGGGCCAGCTGGCCAAGAGTGATATCCCCCTTGGAAACCTGGCCCAGCCAATAATCCTTGCCAGCTTTATCAGCGTCGCGCCCGAGTAGCTCCGTGTAGATGGTGTCGATATAGGCGCCGTTGGTGGCGGCGGAGTTTGTCGTACCTTTCCCGCCCATACCTGCCAGTGCCGATATAACCGCCATGTTCATAGCGCTGATTGCATCCACAACGCTCTTGATAGAGCTATCAATGCCGTTGAGCGCATCCATCTGCGCCTGGGCGAAGTCAAGCTGCTGGTCGTACTGCGCCATCTGCAGGTCATAGCTGTCTTTGGCTTGCTTGATTTGATCCTCAAGCCCTTTCAGCGACTTCTCGGCAGTGGTGAGCTGCTTGCCATTGATGCCGTTCAGCTCTGCCACGACGTTAGCCGTTCGCCCCTGGTCCCGGGCGAAGTCCTCCATGGAGCCGTAGAGGTCAGTGTTGTTGCTGCTGACCGTATCCAGCGCATCGCTCAAACCGGTGAAGCCGGACAGCGACCCACCGGAACGAGCCGTGGCCAGCGCGCTTTGCAGCGTTGCTTGTGCCTGGGCTCGCAGCATCTTCACGGCGTCATCCGAATCGCCGCGCAGAGCTTTGAGTGCATCGCCCAGATCGTTGCCGACTGAAGTCAGGCCGCTGACGTTTTCTGTCGCGGTGCTGACCATGTCATTGAGTGAGGTGACACGCGCGTTATAAGCCTCGGTCGTCGCCTTCTGCTGGGCAGAGATTGCACGCTGCAGGGCGCTTTGAGCGCCACCCGCGACGCCAATCAGCTTCTCGGACATGGCCTGCACGGCGGCCGCGGCTGCGTCCGACCGCTGCTCGAGAATCGAATAGGCCGAAGCAGCATTGCCCGCCATGCCAGTCAGCGTGACGAACATCGCCCGCCCAGCTTCAGTGGTCACGTCCAGCGCTTCAATGATGTCCCGATAGCCCTGACGGCTGGCCGGAAGCGTCATGTTGATTGCTTCGAACTGCTTGCGGACAGCCTCGAGCGTGTCGTCAGCCTTCTCCGTATCCGTGAAGAAGTTGTCGTAGTAGGTGCTCGCGCTGGTGGTAAGCGCCTCAAGCCCGCCCGCCATGGCGGACAGGCTCTGCGCCATGTACCCGCCGTTAACGTTGAGATCGAAAAGCCCGACATTCAGGTTTTTCAGCACGTCGTTGACGGAGTACAGGTTGTTGACGAACGTCGTCAGGCTCTCGAAGTTGAAGCCGCCGAGGCCTGCACCGGTTGCCGCATCCACAGCGGAAACCATCGAATCCGCCACACCACCAAACCACTTGGCGATTTCCTCCTGGATCTGCTCAGCCGTCTTGTCCTTGGTGCTGATCTTAGAGGCCGCGATGTTCAGGCCGTCGAGCACGCCGTCGTTTAACTGAACGTTGATACGTTCGAACAGCGAGAGAACGGAGCCTTCAGTGGCGTCGTAAGTGTTGCCGAGAGCCGTCTGCATTTCAGGGCTTAGCGCAGAAAAGCGGTCGCGACTCTTGTTCTTGCCGAACAAGCCACCTTTCTTTTTCTGGTACTTGTACTGCTGACCTGCGAAGTCGCCGCTTTCGACACCCAGCGAAAGGCCTTGATCCTTGGTCTGCCAGTCACCACCAAACAGCGAGCCACCGATAGTGCCACCAATGAAGGCGCCAATTGCGGCACCAAGAACCGGGACCGGGATCAGGATCTGCCCAGCCACAGCCCCAGCTGCCGCGCCCAAGCCGCCTGCGACCGCGCCCTTCACGCCGCTTTGCTGGTAGCCATACAGCGCGCCGCCGATCCCGTAGCCGGCGGCTCCCATGGCGCTTAGGCCGGATCCCATGACGCCTGTACTGGCGGCACTACCAGCTGCGGCCGCACCACCTGCAGCACTCGCCCCAGACCCAGCCTGGCCGGCGACCCAGTTCGACATGGCCGAACCTGTGTAACCCGACTGCAAGCTGCCGATAGCTGCGGTGTTGCCAGTGATTGCGCCAGAAAGCGATGCATATCCAGCGCTGAGACCGCTTTCAATGCCGCCGACAATGCCAGTGCCCGACTGAAAGCCAGATATAAACGCCTGGCCGGCGCCACTTTGATACAGGCCGACTGCCTTCTGGCCCATCGACAGGATGTCGGTGAAGCCGGAGCCCGTGCCACCGCCGAACATCTGGCCCGATGCCTGGCCGATGCCGTCGCCTGACGGCGTACTGCCAAACATCGATTGCAGCAGCGGAGCCATGATCTGCTGCTTGAAAACAATGCGCGCCAGGTCAGCGAGCACTGAATCAGCGAAGTCCTTGAACGAGGCCTTGCCGTTGGTGACGAAGTCAACGAAGACATCTTCGATACCTGTGAAGGCATTGGTGAAGGCTGACTCAGTCAGGCCTGCTGCATCATTGGCTTCATCAACGTAGTTTCTCCAGGAGCGAGAAACGCCGTTTGACCAATCGCCGCGTAGGGCGTCCTCCTTGCGGTAATAGTCCTCTTGCTTGGCCAGGCGCTGATCCAAAGCGCCTTTCAGGATCTGGGTTTCGCGGTCGTACTTATCCTTGTCTGCACTGGATGGACTGACGATGTTCCCGTAATCGCGAGTCAGCTTCTCCAGCTGCTTCTGATAGTCCTGCCGGATTTTCAGATCTTCCTGAAGGCGCCCGCGATCCTTATCGCTTAGCCCAAATCCTGCCAGTTGATTATCCAGCCCCTGCTGAGCAAGGTTGAGGCTGTCCTGAACCGTCTGCGCGAACGCCTTGATCGCGGCCTCGTCCTTGTCCAGCCGGCCGCGCATCTCAATTGAAAGTACTTCCTGGTCAGCGTCCAGCTTCTTCAGGGCGTCGACCATCTTCGACTTGGAGTCGGAAATCTTCTGGTCGATCTGAATGCGCTGGGCGCTGGTGGTGCTGGACTTGTCGCGGACCGATTCAAGGGCGGAAATCTCGCCCTGATAGGCAGCCTCGACGTCGGTCTTTTCTTTCTGGATAAGCGCTGACTTCTGCTCGGCGTACTGCTGCTGAGTAATCAGACCGGCCTTCTGCGAGGCATCCAAAACCCGCATCGAATTCTGGAAGCTGGCAGTGAGGGCCTTGAGCTTGTTGTCGGCATCATTGAAGGAGGTGAGATCTACTGCGGAGGATTTTGTGCCGTTCTTCTTGGCGCTCCTCTCCCGGATACTGGCAATGGTTTTTTCTATCTCAACTTGAGATGCACCAGCAGCTAGACCCTTACGCTTTGCCTCGGTGACCTCATCCTCAAGATTTTTTGCGTCGGACTGGTATTTTTTAACCTCGGACTTCCAGTCTCTTTGGGCGGCAATTCGCTCCTGATCCTTCCGATCGTTCTCGGCGTCGTATCGAGCAATATCCTCCTTGGCCGCCTTCTCATCCTGAAGAAAGTTCAAGCGATCCGTATAAAACTCAACCATCTCCTTTTTATTCTGGAAGAGCCCTACATTTCCTTTGTTTGCCTCATCCAAATCTTTTTGCGTGCGCGCGATCTGCTCGTCAATTCCAGGGAAAAGCCCCCCCTTTATTCGACTATAGGCGTTACTGATCGCTGTCCCGACGTCATTCCAGTCGCGCTCAAGGTCTGACAGTGAGGCTCGATACTTCGCAAGGCGCTCTTGAGCGTTCTGATTCAAGGCCTCGCTGAGGGCGTCGAGCGCCTCCTGCTTTCTGCCTTGCTCATCAAGCGCGGCAATCACCTCATACTGCGCGTAAGTCAGCAGGCCGTATTGAGCGCTGATCTTCTGCGCGGCGTCCGTAGCGCTATCGCCAATGTCGGAAAGCGATTTGGCAACTTCGCCGGCGCCCTTTCCTGAATACTCGCCTATGGATGCTGCCGCCTCGGCAAGATTTTTAAACTGTACCTGGCTAAGCTTTCCGCTGCCCGCGAGAGCAATAACGGCATCATTGGCTTCGCTGATGCTTCCGCCGATTGCTGCTGCGTCTTTCGATATGGCGGCAAGGCTGCTCGACGTCTGACCTGAGCTCGCGGTACCTGAAAAGAGAGCCTTATTGAAGGCGCTGACCTGCTTCTCGACATCGTAATAGACGTATCCCAGTGCGGCAGCCGCAGCAGCTGCCACGGTGAACGGATTAACGAGGCCGAGGACGTAGCCCCCAACCGCTTTCGCGGCAGAACCAATGCCGCCAAACGAATCCTTAAGCTGCCCGCCCTGCTGAAGGGCAACCATCACAATTGACTGCCCGCCAGCAATGGAGGTGAAAATATCCGTCACTTGCGCAGGAACAGTACGCAACGCTGCTGAGGTCTGTTTGGCGGAAGCGCCAGTTTTGCTCATCCCTTCATCAAGACGACTCAGGCCGGCACGGGTCTGTTCAATCTTGGCGCTGTAATCTGCGAAGTCATTGGCGGGCATGATCGCCTTGAACTTTGCGAGCTGCTGCTGTTGCTTGTCCAGGCGCGCATATGCCGCCGTTGTTGGATCGATCTGGGCGAGAAGCTTTTCCAGTTCACGAGTCTGGTCGGTTGTCGCTGCAGTTGTCTTTCGTTCCGACGCGGCAAGTTTTTCTTGGGCGGATGCGCTCTCGGTTACAGATTTTGAGCTCTGGCGAATTGCTGCCGAGTGATTCAGTTGCTCGCGAGCTGCGGCGGCCGAAGCACCCGCTGTAGCCTCATAGGCGCGATTCAGAGTTTCTTGATACGAGCTTGACTCAAGGGCCGCTTTGGCTAGGCCGAGGACTCGGGCCTTGGCCTGCTCGGAGGTCTCGCCAAGATGATTGACCGCCTGCTCCGCCCGAACTCCCGACTCGACCAATCTGTCCAGATTTTCGGCGGCCTGGACTGCCGACTCGGAGTGGACTGCAAGCCCAAGTTCGCCGATTGTGCCCATCACTTTCCTCCAGGCATTAAAAAACCGGCTCAGCGGCCGGCTTTCAGGCATTAAAAAGCCCGCTCAATGGCGGGCTCAGGAAATTTAAGAGGTCTCAGCTCCCCAGGAGCTCAGCTTTCTCTTTTTGAAACTCTTCATCGGTAATCATTCCCCTCTCCTTCAAAGAGGCAAGGATTTCAAGCTTTTGGTACTTGTCCTGCTCGACAGGTGCGGCCTCTTCGGTGTGTAACGATTCTGTGGGGGCGGGAGAGATAGCAGACGCGGACCAAACAAGAGCTGCAACCCACCCAATGAGAGTCCAGCCAAGAAACAGGTTAAGCAAGAAAATGGCTACTGAATTCGAGTGCTCTCTACGAGAAGCGTTTAATGCCGGAATAAAATAAATAACTATGCAGAAAAAAATTAGGACAAGTCCCAGTGCATTAGAGCCGTTTGACATCGCCACATCTCCCTTTTTGATGCCGGCAATCTACCACCATCACAGCAGACCACCAAAGCGGCAGGGTTTAGACGCCCACTGAATTGCCTGCTACGGTTCCCATTCAGAGCAAGGAGTTATGAGCATGTCATGGATCAAGCAGGTGCTGGACGGCAGCACTCAACAGGGCGCCACCAAACCAGACTTCGAGATTACGTCCGAAGAGATCATGCGCGACATGGGCGCCCTCGCCCATGTCAGCGGCGTTCCGACCACTGAGTTTGCCGGCGACAAAAACGATCTATCCGCCATGGTCCAGTGTGTTGCCGCAGAAGAGCGCAACTACTGGGGTCAGGCGGCTGGCAGTCGAATATGCGCAGCGCCGTTCTATTTCGAGCGCGCCGCCATCCTGTTCAAGAAGAACAAGAACGCTCTCAGCGAGATCAGCATGTGCGAGCGCTGGGTTGCGATAGCTGAAGACTACAAGACCCAGGCCTGCGTACAGGCTGGGCTTTTCGCCCTTGTGCACAAAGGCCCGCGATCAGCCGCCATTTACGAGCGGTTGCGCAAGGCGAAGGACAAGCTAAATTCTAAGCCTTGAGATCACTCCTGGTTGTCAGCCATCGTCCGCAACGCTTCCTGCTCCATGGTCCGCACATCTCTGAACACTTGCTGACGGTTATCAGCCTTCACCCCCTCCAGATCCATCACGACAGGTAGCGCGGTGTAATCCAGGCCTGTCGCCCCGCTCATGCCGGAGCGCCATTGCGTGCTCATGGAGTTGAACACGCTGAAGGCTTCGGCATTGATGGCCCACAGTTCGATTTCGATCTCCAGGTCCTCCGGCTTCATGCCGAACAGAGCAGCCTGCTCAGCTGTTACGGACGGGGTGTAGATGGCCCGGACGACCTCTGTCAGTTTCCCTCGCGCGCCTTGTTATAGGCCGATTGGTACGCCGCGACGATTGCGTCAGGGACGGCCGCATGACTGCGCACCAGTGCTCGGATGTTTTCTTCGTTCAGTTCGTCATCGAAGCCCCAGCCCTTGACGATCAGCAAGAGCTGACTGGTCTGGAACTCTTCAGATTTGCTGGAGAGCTCGCGAACGGTGCATTCCTTTTCAATCAGCTCGCGCACTTCTTTGCCGTGCTGGATTCCGTTGTCGGCGAATTCGGAAAGCTCATCGCGGTCACGGTAGGCGAACACGAAAGGCACCTTGACCGGCTTGTCGCCGATGCGCGGGATTTCAACGTCGAGTTTGAAGGTTGGGTTCTGCTTGATGGAAATCTTGGCCATGGGTGAGGCTCCTGGTGCGAGAGGTGGTAGCGTGGGTTACGCGATAATGGGTGTAGCCGCGTATTACGCGGCTTTGACGTAGCGAACAGGACGGCCGGAAAGAGCGAAGTTCACTGTGCGGGTCATCAGTGCGTTTCGTTCCAGTGTCGGGGTGTCGGTGATGGTGCAGAAGCCCGGGTAGAGAATCTTGTCGCCGTTGGGCAGATTCAGGCGCAGCACGGTCTGGGTTTTGTTGTCGGTGTAGCCTTCGGCAACCGGCACGTACGCAGCAGTCGGCTGGTCTTCAACCGTCAGCGCCATGCTCATAGGGTTGCGGTTGGTCGGGTACTGGCGATCATCGTCATCCGACAAGTAGCCAACAGTCAGAAATTGCTGCTCGCCGCCAGTCAGTGACGCGCCCGTAATCTTGGTGATTTCGACCCAGCTTGCTGCTGACTGGAAGCTGCCAGCGCCGCCGTCTGCGGTGTAGAAATCGGCGTTCAGCGTGCTGATGCCTTCCAGAGCGAAATTGTCGGTGGCAGCATCGGCAACACGGACAGCACGACCATCCAGCTTTCCCCAGCTCGACTGGAGAAGAACGATATCGCCATCAGCCAGGCCGTTACCTGTAGCGCTCGCTACAGCGGGGTTCGCGTTACTGATGGCGGTGATCAGTTTTGCAGTAGAAAAGCTGACTGCGAGTTCCATAGTCGCGCCGTTCGGCAGCGCAATACGAGTAGCCATGGGGGTATTACCTCTTTATGTAAACGAGTGCCCGCGCTTGCGGGTATGGGGTTTGCTGGGCGGAGCGGGTCAGGTGGTGATGCGTTTCGGCGTGCCGATCACGGCGATGGTGATGGCGATAGTCATGAGCTGGTTTCGATCAAGGACCGGGAGCATTGCGCCGCTTGCATAGCCGGCGAAAACGATATTGGTCAGGCCGCCTGGCAGCTTGAACTTCCAGGCCAGCGCCGCCCGGGCATCCATGCCCTGCGCGATTGCTGCCGCGTAGGCAGAATCTGGCGCATCCTCAAAGCTCAACTGGATATCCATCAGGTTGCGACCGGCAGGTGTGCGCACATCTTCATAACTGCCCAGCGGTGAATGGGTGGAAAACTTCTCATCGCCACCCGAGTGGGTCAGTGCGGTGACCTTCTGCACTTCAATCCAGCTTGCGTCCGTCGGGCCAGGCGGGGCGAATGTGCCGGGAGTAACGGCCGGGCTGACCCAGATCGTCGTTCCATTGGGTAGAGGGATACGTTTTTGCATTGCTCTGCCCTATGGCGCAGCGCTTCCACGGTAGGTGAAAGACGCAGGAACCGTGTATCTATCCGGCTCCGTGATGGTGGGGCCCTGCTCGACGGGAGCGGAGACCTGGCCGAGAAAGCCAGCCCTATCCAGCAGAGAGTCGAGCGGGAAAAGCGCTGATAGCTGATCGATGATTTGTTCAGGCACAGAGATCAGCTGATCGATCGGGGTGATGATGCTGACCTGATAGATGCCGCTGTACTCAAGCTCGCTCGCATTCAGGTAGCGGCATGTGGTGCTTGCCGGGATCAAGAAGGCTCGCAAATAGACCTGGCCTTCCGGCGGGTCGAATGGCTCCGCACCATGGGCGACCATGAGCCCTTCTGCCTCGGCCCATGCGTCGAGCTTCACCTCGATAGCGCGGCGTGCGCGAGCATGGCTCATCCTGAAACCTCCCGTACGACCTGCTCGACAATGGCCTGAAAGCTTTCCTTTGTGATTCGCACCATGCCGGCCGGCGCTTGCTGGCTATGGCCATACTCCAGCGGGATCGCATAGATCAGGTTGTTAACGAGGTAGGCTGTCTGGCCGTAGGTCAGGGATTGCACACCACCAACAAGCTCCGCGATGGTCTGATGGCCTTCCTTGTCGTAGTTGTCGAGGCTGGCCGACGCAGGGGAGTCGATAGTGAACTGCCAGTTCCCCCGGAAACGCCCGGTGTCCACCGGAGAAAGCCGAATCAGGGTTGTGCCGATCTCAATAACAACCCTTTGGAATATCTCATCCATGTCAGCCAGGGTCTGATCACGGTACTGGCGCAAGGTTTCGGAAAATGACCCGTTCAGGCCGCCATATCTGGCGGTCATGTGGTGGACTTTCTCAGCCATTACGCCCTCGCCTGCACTTCAAAGCCGACCGCGAGGCCGGCGTAATTCCAAGGATTGACCTGGATGACGGTGTAGAGCCTGCCGTCGAACAGAATTTTGTCTTGAGTGGAAGGCTGCGGCATATCGGCACCATCGAGCTTCACCGGAGAGACCAGTAGCTTGACGTCGCCGACCTTGATCGCCGTGCCGTCAATGTCCTTCTGCTCATAGGTGTCGCGGAATGCTGAGCCTTCGTGGTTCGTATTTACGGTTGCCGCGCCGCCGGTATCAGGATCTCTCGGCCCCTTGACTGATTTGGTCAGCGTCATCTCCAAACCCTTTCCGCCTTTGCTGCGAGGCGCGAGCATCCGCACCGCCAGAGCTTTGCTCCGGTCGTAAATGTCGGGCATGGGTCATTCCTTCAGGTGGTAGATGCAGATGCACCGGCAGTTGGCTGTTTCGTCATAACCGGCGCCCAGGCTTGAATCGCCCGGGAACCGCAGCAGCGCGCCGCTGCTGGTTTGGAATGCCTGCCCAAGCTTGGTCCGCTGCCCGCGCATGTAGCGGTGGCTGTTGCGGACCTTCTCGTCATTGCGATCACGCCATTCCTTTTCAACTCGCTCTCGTGCAATGCCCTGCTCCACCAACTGCTCCCATGCTTGGTCGCGCCCAGCATTGAGCGACTCGTGAGCCAGGGTGCGAGCCAGCATTTCCGAGTGGGTTTTCAGCAATCGCTCCGAGTAGCGCCCGGCGATCTTGTCCACGTCTTTGGCTGCCACCGGCTTTCCTGCCGCAATGGCGCGGCTCACGATGCCGTCGAATCGACGGTCACGCCGCGTGCGGCTCAGGTACTGCCTGAGCTGCGCCGGGTCTCCGCTGAGTAACTGGCGACGGGCATTGACGACAAACTGGGCAAAGTTACCGGGAAGCCCTACGACTCCGCCGGAGCGCACGCCAGTCTGCGGGCTCACCCTCCCAATCAGATCAAGCGCGGCCTGGCGGTTTGTGCGAACAACCGCCTGAGGACCGCCGATGACCCGGCGCGAACTCATCACGGATCGTATGGCTTCGCGAACGTTATCCGTGGTCGTGCTGCGTGTTTCGGCAACCTGGCGCGCCAACCAATTGCTGGCCTCGGCGCTGGTGACGTCGAACTCTTTGCGACCCACAACCTCTCGATCAGCCTGCGGAATGAAGATGGCCACCATCTCGAATCGACCACCAGCGATGAACGAAGACCGTACTGACTCGATCAGGAGCGCCATTGCGCCCATGCTCAGCAGCTTGACCAGCCCATTTTCATCTTCGGCAGCCAGCAGGCGCTCCACTTCAATGACAGTGGCCGTATCAACTGTGGCGCGCACCGAATCGAGATAGGCCTTCTGCATGCCGGGCTCCATGGCCTCGACCTTCTGGAGTATCTCGGCTGCATTCATACAACGAACACCGCGGGGAGCGCATACCGTGCGACCAGAACCGGAGCAATCATCTCGTCGATCGTGCTAATGACCGGGCGAACGGAGCCTGCAGCGTCAGCGCCGTTGCCGACGGCAAACTCGGTCTCCAGCGGCCCGACCTTTTCGCGCTTGATGGTTTGAGCAGCAACGAAATCAGGACTGAGGCTGCCGGGCGAGGCCAACTCGCGTAGCGCGGCTTCGAAGGTCGCATTTTCGACTTCTACCGGGACCTGGTCGGGCTCGATTGCATGCCCTTCATAATCCTCGGCACCGGTGCGCGGCCACTCCCTGGTTTGCCCTCTGCCCTCAGTCTTCACGCCGGGGAACAATGACTGCCAGGCGCCAGAAGCGAGCAGCTTCCGATAGCGGCCGTCGATGTAGACCGATGCCCTGAGCAGTGCCGCCTGTTTTGCAGTGTCATCACCAGTCCAGGCCGCATTTGCACGCGCAAGGTGATAGGCGTCCGCCGCGGCAACGGTTCCGTAGAATTCAGGCATCGGATTGTCTCGAATAGGTGGAGCGACCAGCGCTCCGGGTTTTGCGGGGTGTTACGCCTTGGCAGCGGCGAGTGCGCCTTGCAGGGCTTCCAGATTTGCTTCTGGGTCGAACTGGACGTTCAGCGCGGTCAGCTCGTCGATGACCTTCTGCTTTTCGGCCTGAGCCGCTTCGGCTTCTTCAAGCTTCTTGCGCAGGGTCTCGGGCTTGCTATTGCCGGCAGCGTCGATGCCCAGCGCCTTCAGCTTGGCGAGCAGCTCATCTTTCTCGTCGCTGTTTTCGGCAGGAGCCTTGCCCTCGACCTTCAGGAACGACAGGCGGGATGCGCCCTTGTGGCCGGCGGAGGTCAGGTCGACATCCTTGGTTTCGCCTGGCTGGATGTAAACGACGCCCAAGGCGGTGTGCACACCCTGTAACGCCTTCGAGTTGTTGGTCACTTTCATGACGTACTCCTATCAGGCTACTGGTGGGGTGATTTCGTCGAGGTATGCCACGGCGCCCGGAAGACGAATCTCGGTGCCACCGGTGCGCGCGATGATCCCGGTTTCGAAGCCCATGATCGACTTCTGGCGCGGGGACAGTACGCGGCGCGGCATTGGCAGGTGGAAGCGAACCACTTCGGGGTCCTTCCGGTAAGCAACCAGGCGACCGCCACCATCCGAGGAGGCGTTGCGAGCCTCACGCAGTGGCGCGATATCCAGCGGCAAACCGGTTTCTGCCGTGTAAATGTTGTTCTTGCGCAGGTACTCCAGGACCGTCATGAAGCCATCACCTGCACCCATGCGACGCGTGGCAATGTGGCGGAAAGCATCAGGAGGCAGGCGCAGAGTGTCAGCCCACTCAACCTCGCCAGTATTGGTTCGGATGCTACCCAGAACACCGTTCACATCGTCCAGGATCTGATCCGGGTTTTTGTTCGGCCAGAAGGTCGAACTGCCAGTGCCGGTAGATGCCGCATCAACGCGCGAAACGTTGGTGTCGTTCAGGAGGCCGGTCCAGCGCTTCTCGGTGCTACCCACGAAGGCAATGTTGTTCAGCAGTCGCTCGACCTTGTCAGCGGCAGAATCAGCCTTGGTGCCGCTCAGGTTGATGCCGTACAGCTGAGCCTGATTCACTTCTTCCAGGTTCCATTCCCAGCCGGAGCCGATCATGGCGAAGTCATGCGACGCCTGGTCGTGGGTGGCCGAGTTGAACGGCATGTCGGTGCCAGAGCCAGACAAGAACTTCGCTTCGCCGACGGTATCGACAGTGAAGAAGGTGGTGCCGATGGCCCACGGAGCGCCCTCGGTTACTACCGGGATGCTGGCCGCGTAGTTGAACGCCGGGTAGCGGCGCGTGTAAATGCGCGTTTCGATGTTCCGGCCCTGGGCCAGGACAAACGGGAACGCCGACTGAGCGTCTTCGAAAACTTGAGGCATGTTAAGCGCTCCGATGTTTGAGGGAGATTTCAACGATGTCGCCGTTCGCACCAGTGGTGTCGAAGAAAGCGCCCGGGATCAACACGGCGCCGGCGGCGGCAGTCGTGGTGTAGCGATTGGTAGCGGCGACGTAGTACACGTCATCGCCCGGCACTACAGAGGCGCCGGCAGTGACGTACATCTGGCCGTCAGTCATGAACGAGCCAGTGAAGTCTTGCGGGTAGCCATCGATCAGCGTTGAGCCAGTGGCAACCGGTGGAACGGCAGCGCTCAGGACGGCGAGGCCGAGGAACAAGGTGCCAGTGGCCGCGATCTTGTGATCGTTGCCTGCGCCGGCCACACGGAAGCCGGGCGCGCCGAAGACAATGCCTTCAGCGTTCGAAACAGTGCGGCTGATCTTGTTGCACTTCTCTTCGTTGGCGACCAGGCCGGGAACGCCCTTAGCTGGGGCGTTGGTGTAGTTGGTTTGGTAAGTAGCCATTGCTGTGCTCCTTATGCCTTCGGCTGGTGGGCGGTCTGCATGTCGGCAATCATCTGCAGACGCGCTTTTTCCGATTCATTGCGGACGGTGCTGCCGTCCTGGTGAATCATGTGTTGACGGAACGGGTCATTGGCCGGGTTCTTGGCTGCATCCTCGACAAGGATCTCGAAGCGCGCGTCGACGTAGGCATCGGCCTTGCCAGCCACCGCTGCGTCGCCAAGCTTGGCGACCACGACAGCCTTGCGGATTTCGGCATCGCTCTTGCCGGTGTAGTCGGCGTCAGCGATGGACTTCGCTTTGGTGATCAGGTCGGCGCGGGCGGTGACGCGCTTGTCGATGTCGGCATCGTTGAGCTGCTTGGCCCTGAGGTCGTCGATCTCGGCGTCCTTCTTGGCCAGTTCGCCGTCTTTGGCAGCCAGTGCTGCGGCGTGCGCATCAGTCAGCGTCTTGATGTTTACCCCGGCATCGGCCAGCTGCTTGGTCAGCTTGTCGATTGCCTGGGCGCCTTGATCGGTCGTCTGGACGGACAGGCCATCAACGATGACCGTACGCAGTGAATCAGCCATGTCATGGCCTCCTGTGGGGGTGTTTGGTTGGTTGTCACCGATGCGAAGGTGTTCGCCGCCCCGAGCGCGATGCTCAAGACTGAGGTGATTCATTTTCATGGGGCCGAGGAAGCAATCGAACGCCTCCCCTTCCGGCGATACGCCGTCCTGAAACACGACTTCAGCGCCGTACCCCATGGACAGCTCACGCTTGCCTGACTCGTAGTCGGCGATTGCGCTGGCGTCCATCAGCACCAGCGGCACCTTGACGAACTGGCCGTCGCGAACAACTTCGCCACCGGTTTGGCCAATGGCGACGTCCTTCCAGTTTTTGGAATTGACGCCATCACCACCCGGGTGGCCATTGGTCATGGGGCGGTAGGCATAGGAATGCATGGCGTCAGCGTGAAAGACGGCGCTTTCAGGTCGGTAGACGCGAACAATCGGCTTGTCGCGCAGACCGTGTTCGTTATCAGGGTCAATCTCGGTGCCGAGGTAGTCCTGAATGCCCGTGCGGGCGACGCGAGCCTCTGCGACGAGATAGCCGTCCTCAGTGCGACGAACACCGGACACGGCTACAGAGTCGGTGAAGATCATTGGGTGATTTCCTCGAATATCTCCGGCCCGAGCTCGATCTTGCCGCGGTACGGCTCAACCGCTTCCAGATCGACCGATCCAGGCTCATAGGTGAAAGTGATATGTGGCTGATACTCAGGCCAATCCCATGAGGCGCCAGTCGCTTCGTTGATCGAAACGTGACGCCAGGCCAGTTCGGAGCTGTTGAACAGCAGCGCGACCGCACCCTCACCGAGCTTATCGACCAATCGCGCGCCGCCCGGGACTACCTTGAGGTGCCCATCTCCGTCGCCGGACCAGGTCTCGCCGATCTTCATCCAGTCGACAGGATTACGGCTGTAGGCGACCGTGACATGCAGGCTTTCGGCCGGAACGGTTGAATCGAACCCTTGAGCCTTGGCCCACGCGATGATCTCGTCGCCGTTGGTAACCTTGCGGGACACGTACAGGGTTCGGGGTGCCGCATCACTGATCGGCGTCTTGGTCGCCTGAGGCGGCGAATTCACCTCGTCACCCACCTCTTCATCTGGCAGCTCTGTGCCGAACTCTTCAATGGCAGCCTCAAGGCCCGGCATAATGCTCATCTCGACCAGCAGATTGACCGACGCCTTCGAGATGGCGTCCGACGGGAACAGCTTCGTCTCGTTGAGAGTCTTGATGGTGTCCGCCGTGATCTTGCCGATATCGGCCCGCTCTTTCGCCGTGGCCTGCCAGAGTGGCGCCCAGGCGTAGTGGATTTCCTTCGGTCGATTGCCCAGTGCGGAACGGATTAGGCATTCGTCCAGCACGCTCATGGCGGGCATCAGCTCCAGCTTCTGGCGTGAAGCGACGTTGTCGTAGTAGTTGCGAGTATTCTCCTCGCCGTTGGAGTTCAGGCCGCCAGAAGACAGTCCGAACATGCGTGAGCCCGGGATATCGAAGGCCCCAGCAACACCCTGCTCGGTCTTGGCGATTACGTCCGGCAACGTGCCGAAGTTCGCCGTCTTCGAGCTGTGCGTCTCCTGGCCGTCGAGGATCAGCGCCCCGTTGATGCCTTTGGCAATGGCTGCCAGCCGCAAGCGCTCAAGCAACAGCCGCTCGTAATTCTTGTCCTGCATGCTCGTCATCAGGTTCGGGATGTTGATGACGTCGATCTTTGCCTCATAGACCAGGCTGACCACGTTGGCCATCGTCTCGTCGTAGTGCTTCACCGCCGGCATGGCCGACAACAACACCGAATCCCCCCACCCAAAGGCAGCGCCTTGGGCCAATTCAGGATCGGGGTGCTGCTGACCTATGAAGATCACCAGGCGCGAAGGGTGAATCTCGACCATTGAGCCCGGCAGCCGGTAGGCCTTGGGCTTGCCGAAGCGATCGCTTTGCGGGTCTTGCTCGATCTCCGTAGCGGTCAACTGCCGGCGAGTCATCACCGTCAGGTACTTGATGCCGCCCTTCCAGATGCGCTCGGGGTTGAGCTCGGATGCCGTATCACGCTCACCGGTGCCGATGAACACTGCGGCGCCACCAAACAGGCGAGCCTTCAGCAGAGCCTCCAGAATCTTGCCCTGGACGTTTAAGTGAGACTCTTCGGCCTCGATCTTCTGGATCTGCTCCTTGTCGGCCTGCCAGTTGCGCCAGTTACGACAGGCATCGATTGCCGGGATCGACACGCCCTTCCGAGCAGCCCACGAACCTCGAAAAGCGTTCAGCAGCTGGAGATCATCCATGTCCGGCACGCCGTAGCTGGAGTGCGAGGCCTTGTCGCGCGCAGTACCCAGTCCCGCGACCAGGTTCTGCAGGCTGTCTTTCAGGTAGGTAAATGCGCTCATTGGTTGCTCACGTTTGCGAGTGTGTAGCTGCCCGCAATCGGGAAGCGCTGGACAATGAAGTAGCCCAATGCGTCGACCGGGTCTTCAGTGCCGTCCTTGTTGGGTTCGCCGTTTTCGCTGTAGGCCTGCTGTTCCAGCACTTGGGTGGTTACCGGACAGTTGTCGGTGTTCACCAAGTAGCGGCGCTTCTGCTCGATATTCAGAAACATGGCGTTCACGGCCAGCACCCGGTCGCGGACCATTGGGTTGGATGGGTTGACCATGACCATGAAGCCGGCGGCACGGAGCAGGCTGTGATCCGACTCGCTACCGTTGACACTCTTGCGGTTCTTGCCGCTGGCGTCGGGGTATACCGTGATGCTGTGCCCTGGGAAGCGGCGCTTAAGCTCGACAATCATTGCTGGCGTGTCGAACAGGCCCGTAGCCTCCTCCAACAGCATGGGCAGGCCATCGCGGACGACGTGAATCGTCGCTGCCATCCGGTTGATGTTGAAGTCCATGCCCACATGCAGCTGCTCGCCCGGGCGGATAGTTGCGTCGGTGTGGTTCTGCTTGCGGCAGAAACTCGGATAAACGCTGCCTGACGTCAGGTTTACGAACAGGCCATCGATGTACGCATCCACCAAGTTGGCCGGGTAGGACTCCTTCAGGGACTTGATGTAGTCCTTCGGCAGGTTCTTGGCGTTCTGCCGCGTGCTGGCATGCACGATCCCGTACAGCGGGCGCTGTGATGGATTGGCAGCCAGCTCCTTGACGAACTTGCGATAGACCCAGTTGAAGCCCTCTGGCGTGGTCGTCACGTCGATGGTGTTCATGTCGCGGCCAGGCCAGACTGTGGACATCCGCGCGATGATCTTCTTCCAAGCGCTGTCAGCCTTCTTGATCGGCATACAGTCGATCTCATCGACCAGGGCATGCGCGATGTTGAAGCCGACGATGCGGTGCGGGTGCTCCATGCTCTTGCAGACGATCGTCGACAGGCACCGGCCTCGGTTATCGCGCAGGTACACCCGCTTCTTGCTCGGCACGATGTCAGCGAACAGGCCAAACGCCTCCGCGACAACCGGCATGGTGTCGTAGAAGATGTCGGCGATCTGCGGATACGTCGGCGCGAAGTAGCCTTGTGGAATGCCGGGGTGCTCCAGTGCGTTGATGCACATCCGTACGCAACCCACGAATGTCTTGCCGCTACGGTAGCCGCCCACGAACGCTGAAAACTTCTTGGGGTGACTGATGAAATCAAACTGCGGCTTATTCAGCTTCAGGGTCGCTTGCATCTTCTACCCCGATGATGACTTGCTTAGGCTCGGGCAGGCCCTTGTTCGGGTCTTCCAATTCGCGCTGTAGCTTTTGGATGTTTAGCCGCTTGATCTCGTCGTCCAGCGACTTGTCCGGCTCAACGCGACGATTGACGTAGGCGTCCCCGACCTCCTTCGCAGCTTGCTCAAGGATCTGCATGGCCAGACCGATGTTCTTCATCGTCTCGGCCTTCTCCACGAATCTGTTCATGGCGCGCAGGCGATAGGCGCGATTGGCGATCGGTATTTCAGCTGTCTGCTCGCGGAATCTCTTGCGGGTGTCGTGGAACAGAGTCTGCCACTTCACGGCCAGGCCCTTGCTGCACGCCTTCGTCGGGTCGTGGCTCTCCACTTGTTGGCGGGTCAGCACCTCACCGAATTCATTCTTGACCGACTCAACCACCTGCGACGGTGTGTCGAAACACGCCAAGGCCTGAACGATGAAGCTCTTCACCTCATTTTTCAGGGCTGCCATATGCTTTTATCCGTCTAGGGCCTGTCTAGAATCAGGCCGACTTGAGCAGACAGGTTCCGCAGGCCCTCGATATGTTCAATTTCCCCACCTCAGCAGGACTGTTTGCAGCATCCACCAGCGCTTGAACGTCAGGGCTTGCACCATAGCGACGAACCACACCGACGAACTCTTCGACGTCATGCCCACGCATCTCAAGCTTGGGCAAACCCTCTTGCGTGAACTTGGGTGCGCCGTACTGATCCTTGGCCTGAGCGATGTGGTAGAGCTCATGCTCGACCAGTGCGCAGAAGTCGGCGTCGCTGCACTGGGCGCAGTAATCGGCAGCCAGGGTGATGATGTAGGTCGGCACGCAGCCGAACCAATCGAACATCTGCTGCTCCATCCGGGCCTTCTGCCAACCGCCGGCGCGGAACGCCACCTGCTCGGCTTGACCCACTACAGTGCGACCCTTCTTGGCGAATGCAGCGGATGCCCACATGACCCGGATATCGGCATCCAGCAGATGGGCGTGGTCTTCGTTGTGAATGCTGCCAGTGTTGGCGAGGATCTCGGCTTGGAGCCATTCCCACACCTCAGGAGCTGGAGTTAGGCGGATGCCGAAGTCGGATAACTCTGACAGCTCAAGGAGTGACGCTGGAGGCATCGGCCTTTCCATGCTTCCTCCCATGTCGCGACACAATTTGCTGATTCGCGAAACGTGTCGCGAGCTAGGTTTTCAGTTCGAACAGATGCCCGCGTCTCGCCCAGGCATAAATCACCACCCCGGCGTGCAGCGTCACGGTGAACGGGCTTATGTACTGCCCTTGAATGGCAGACCAGAACCCACCGAACGCTGCGATGGCGACCAGGTAAAACGAAATGCTCAGCAATGGCTGCTCGATCGGACGCACTCGGCGCAAGTGCTCGGCAGCAGCTACCACGACCAGAACGCACAAGAAGGCGTCTGTCATCACCAGGAAGGTATTCATGTTCAGGCTGCTCCTGTGGCGCCGAACTTTCCTGCCAAAGCCTTCAGGCCTGGGATGATGTTCATAGCCAGAAGGCCGATCAGGAATGCCACGCCATTTTGAGTGTCGCCATCAACCGGGAGGCTGAAGTAGTGGACGGCCAGCGGGGTTGTGAAGATCGCCGAGGCGAACCCGGTGATCACGGCCGAAGCGGCCTGCCCCCGAGTAAGTCCACGCAGGAACGTGAGTGAAAGGATTGCTCCGGCGAATCCAGCGGTTGCTACGCCATACTTCGCCAGCAACAGACCGGCAGCAGTGGTGCTCGCTGGTTCAGCCATTGAAGTCTCCGGGAATAAAAAAGGCCGATTGGAGCGGCCAAAGGGAAGATGTACGAATGAGGCCCTCGCCGAACTTGGCGATCAGAGGTTCCGAGGGATTGGGGAAATCGCAGGCACAAAAAACCCCGCTCGATGGCGGGGTTAGTGGAGCAAGTTGCCGTAGGCAAAATACTCAATATGGCAAAATGATGCCGCCAGCCGGGCGGGAAGTCAAGCGGCCTCTTTCATTTTGTAGATCACCCCGCCGATCGGGCTCAGAGCCTTAGCATCGATGTCGTAGCAGGCATCGAAACAGAGCTGCACGAAAGGCTCCCAGTCACGCCCCCAGCGATCCGAAACCAGTGCAACTCCATATTCACCCTTCAGCCACGCCCGGAATACTTCAGGCTTGATCAGCGGGTCCGGGTTGGACGACTGGCCGCCCTGGTGCATGTAGCGGTAGCGACGAAAGACACCCTTGGCTACGAACTCGGCCCGCTCTCTTTTACTGGCCGTCATTCGCTCTACTCGTGAGCAAGCCAGATTGAACACCGCCGCCTCCGCCTCTTCCCGATCATCATCGCTCGGCTCGGCTGCGTACATGGCATTGCCGAACGCACGCAGCTGGTGGTGCAGGCGTGCGATGGCTGACTGAATCTGGCCGGCCAACGCACTGTGCATTGCGTGATTCGCCGATGGCCCGCGCTCTGTGCTCTGCACCACCACCCCAAGCACGGCGACATCAGAGGTCTGGCCCGGGGCCGGGTTGTAATTGCAGTCATGCCAAGCCTGGCGTGCGGAATTGATCTTCATGCTGCTATCCCCTTCAGCTCTCTGGTCTTTGCCCGGTATTCAGCCTTGATGGCCTTGATCTCTTCGACGGTGTACTTGCGCACGCTCTGGTCGGATTCCAGGGCATCGACCGCCTGCTGGCCGATGCGCGCGATAAGACCGATCCGGTAGTCCACTGCGTTACCCGAGAGGAACCGGTTGTCCTGCTTGCTCTGCGCGTGGCAGTTGCGCTCATCGAAGCGCAGGTGCGGCGCGGAGCCGACGCTGCGATAGTGGCCGGCATCTACTGCGTTACCGCTCCAGTCCAACGGCTTACCGCTGGAGATGCAGTGGTGGCCAGCAGCCTGGTCACGGGCGCGGATGAACTCGTTGAAAGCCTGCTGAGCCTCGCGCATGTGATCGCCGCGGCTCTTCAGGGCCTCTTTGCGCACCTTGATGTCGGCGCGGCCAACCTGGGCCAGCGACTTGCGCGCCTTCTCCTGGTTCACGTCCTTGATGGCCAACCCGCACTTGGGGCTGCATACCTTCTGGCCGAGTCGCTGCGGCGGGAAACTGATACCGCATTCCGGGTTCTTGCAGGTCTTTGGCTTGGGCTGCTTGGCGGCGAGCATCAATACCGCCCTCCCCAATTGTCCTTCTGCGTCCAGCGCACCTGGTGCTCTGCACCGAACGCATGCACCCACTCGATCAGCTCGGCACACTGCTTCATGGTGAGCTTGCTGGTGCGCTCGTAGATGACGTCGAAGCCGTGACCGTCTACCGCAGGGATCATCTGCGGCTGATCGCCAGCTTCACGTAGCCAGGCGGCTGTCAGAAGGCGCTTCCAGATCAGGACGTCCCACTTCTTGCCGGCGTGCTCGACCTGGGCGGCTATATCAGCCAAGGCTGCATGCAGGGCCTTGTTCTGCTCGCCGCTGCGATCTTGATCCTTGATGATGATCTTCTTGGGCCGGGTGAAGTCCTGGGCCTGCAGGTGGCCCAGCAGACGGTTGGCGTCGGCCATGCTGCGCATCACGAAATCAGTCATGGTCTCACTGCCTCCCAGTAGGTGCTTTGCACTTCCGATGTCTTTACCAGGCCTTTGCGCTTCAGGCGCTGGCATGCCTTGCTGACTTCCTCCCGAGTGGCGCCCACGGCACTGTGCATCGCCCAGGCTGTAGAGCCAGGTCGAGCGAGCAGGTAGTCAAGCACTCGCTTATCAAGCGCGATTCGCTGGGTCATAACTCCGCTTGGGCCTTTCATGCCTGCTCTCCCTTGCTCGTGGCGGCGTCGATGATCGCGATGGCCGCCTGGCGCCGCGGATGCCTGAAGGAGACCTCATTGTTTTCATCCAGAAGCCCACGAACCTCCGCTTCGTGCATGATGAATTCGCGGGCAGCCAGCACAGCCTTGCGCAGCGCCTCGTTCTCGGCCTTGATCTGGTCGCGCTCATCAAGCACGGCTTTGTAGCCGTCGAAGTTGCAGGAAATGCGCCCAATGAGCTGAGCCTGCTCAAGCTCAGAGGTCATCCGCTCGTTCTCGGCTACCAAGGCCAGGACCGCGGCGGGGTTGGCCGCGGCGATGAATTCCCCGGCAGTGACTTGCTCGCTCTGGAATGGCTCGCCCATTCCTGCCTCAGGGTGACCGTAATTAATTTCTGCAAAGGCGACCTTGTTGTCGTCGATTCGACGCTGAGACGTAACAAACCTGTTATCGGCATCGAACCCATCGCCATCGACCAATTGCCATTCAGCCCCGTGGAGGGCCTCGGCCAGTCGCTTCAGCTCGCTGTAATCGGTCATTTGCACAACTCCAGCGCCTGGGCCTCGGTGAAGCCTTGGGCGACCAACGCCTGATACTTGATGCGAGTGCATCGGGCCTGAATGCCAAGGAACTCGATGTGCACATCCAAGTTGCGCTTGAGCTCTTCAAGGGCGGCGCGCTGCTTGTCCACTGGACCGGTTAGGAGTGTCAGGTTGTCTTTCATTGCGAGAGCCCCTTCAGCAGATCCTGAAACTGTTTGAGCTTGGCCATCGCTTCGGCATTGCTCTCCCGCTCTCCCTCAACCGAGAGCGCTACTTCCTCGATGCGCCCGGCCAGCGCCTTCATCCGCTTGCTGAATTCGTCAGAGAGGCTCACCACTTCGCCAGACAGAGCGGCCAGGACATCCAGGGCGCCTTCGGACTTCTTGATCGAAACAACGGTCGACTTGGTTGCCTGGGTCATGACTGGCTCCTTCTTGGGTTTTGGGGTTGCTGCATCACGTTGAAATTTGCCGCCCGCCGGCTCGCGGATAAGTCCGGCGTCTTTGAGCTCGCCGAGACAGCGACGCACCGTGCGTGTGTCGGCAGCAGTATTCGCAGCACGGAGGGCGCCGTAGATTTCGGAGGCCGCCCAGGATTCTTGGATCGGCACAATTTCAAACACCTTGCGAGCAATGGCTGACTGCCCGGCCAGCATTTGCTGTTGGCGTGATTCGTTCATCGGGCCGCCCTCTTCGACTCGCGCTCGATTTCGTCTTTGCGAATAGCTCTGGCCATCGTGAAGATGCAGTAGCCAAAGGCGATTACGACGGGAGAAATGAGAATCCAGCCATTCACAACCCATGCCTTGCGCCATGCCAGAGAGCCAAACGACGTGCCCTCGTAAATCCAGGGAGCGATCCAGATGGTATTGACCGGCCCCCAGATGACGGTAATGAACATGGCAAGTGCGATGGCGGCGGCAGCGCACCGAATCCCAGCTCTGTCGGTGTGATCTCTCATCAGAAACCCTCCTTGCCGCGTTGCGATTCCCACTCGAACGGCTGCACGATGACCCCGCCCTCTCGCAGTCGATCTGCGCAACGTTCGCCAACAGCCGAGGCCAGCGCCCTGGCGTCGAGGTTGGAGACGATGACAGTGGGTCGCAGCTCCTCGTAGCGGCCATTGATGATTGCGAACAAGGTGGTCAGCTCGAAGTCGCTTGGCTTCTCCTTGCTCACGCCGATCTCATCGAGGATCAGCAGCGAGGGGCTGATGAGGCTCGACAGGATCTGGCTTTCGCTCTGGTCGCTAGTGCGGTCGTAGGTGGCGCGGATGGCCTGGAGCACCGATCCGATGGTTCGATACACGGCAGTGGCGCTCGACTTGGCCATGATCTCGTTGGCGATTGCCACGGCCAGGTGCGTCTTACCGGTACCGGGCTTGCCCAGCAGCAACAGGCAGCGGCCAGATTCGGCGATCTGCGGGAACTCGGCGGCGTACCGGGCGCAAGTTTTCAACGCCTTCTGCTGTTCGGCGCTAGTGGCGATGTACCCCGCAAAGGTCTTGCCAGAGAACCGCTTCGGAATCAGCGCTGCCCCGAGCTTTTCGGCCATCCGCATGCGGAGCAGTTGGGATTCCTGGGCCTCCTTGCGCGCAGCCTCTTCCTCGGTACGGATGCGGCCGCACTCAGGGCAGCCCGTCTTGAACTCCTTGCCCATGATCACCGTCAGCTTCTGCGGGAACTGGCCGTGCTCCTCACAGACGCCAGTGGCTTGCTGTGGGGCCGGGATGGCGCTAGGCATCGAAACGATTTTTTCAGAACGCATAGGTGCCATCCTCCCGCTGAGTCAGGCCAGCGGTGTAGTCGAGATCAGAGAAGCCGCTGTGACGGGATTTGCTTTCACGCTTCGGGAACTGGCGAACATTGCTCGCCTTGTTCTGATCGGTCTTGACCCACTTCACCAATAGGCTCACCCAGGTGTCTTGAGTCTCCATGCGGCCAGATGCCGTGTAATGGCAGACGAACGCGGCGGTTGCCTCGGAAGTGAATATCTCCACCGGCAACGTCATGCGAAGGGCGTAGTTTTTCAGCAGCTTGATGTCTGGCTCCCAGTCCAGCGTCATTTCGACTGGCGCCTTTGGGTCGACAGGAAGCGGTGGCTCTTCGACCAGGACAGGCTCTTCGATCTGCTCTGGCTCGAAATCCGAAATCGGCTCACCCGCGCTGTGAGTGTTGTGTTGATCTTCTGGTTCTTGGTTATTGGTTAGTGGTTCTTGGTTAATGGTTAGGTGGCGATCCGTGCACGCTTCGTGTACGTCTGGTGCGCGCACACCCTTGCGCTTGTTCTCGCGATCAATAGCAATCTGCTTGTTCTTCTCCGCCCTTTCTTGATAAGCGGCAATCTCGTCCGCAATGCGTTCTTGCGTGTAGACCCCGTCAATCAAGGTGAAGAACTTGCTCAGGACAAATTTGACGGCAGAGATTTCTTCTTCCGATCTGGCCCAGCACCAGTCGATAGCTTCTTCAAGCGTAGGGAAGCGTTCACGGTCGTAGCACGCGTCCATGATTAACGTGTACGAACCGTGCTCAAGCATTGAGAGCCGTCCGGCCTTCTTGTGGTAGTCGCCGATGTTACGTTTGAAGTAATGCATCATTGGCGCTCCTCAGAAAAGGCATCCACGAAGCGATCCAGGGCGCCGACCGCAGTCCGGTACCGACGAAGAGCGTTGTACTCGATCTTTTTGGCGGCCCGCACACGCTCGAACTGCGCTTCGGTGAAGCTCATCACCGGAAGGAAGTCATCGTTGTACTGATCAAAGCGGCCGGATGGGCGACCGTTAGCCTTGAAAAACGTGTCGTACATCGACCTCAGTTCTGACTGAAGGGCTTTCTTGGTGTTTTGTGCGCGAAAGTGGGCAAGACCTGCTTGGGCTGTGCGCTCATAAAGTTGCTGATAAGTGAGGTTGGCCATGATCAGAACTCCAGGCGCTTGATTTCAGAGAGAAGCGCACGGCTATGGCGCTGGATGTAGATCTTGCTCAGCTGCTCTTTGCGGGCCTCATAAGGCATGCCCACATCGATCAGCGATGCGTTGACGCGCTGCAGGTGTTCAATGCAGCGGATCTCGCAGGGCGTCAGGTGGTCGCGGATAGCTTCAGTCGGGCCGATGCAGTGGGCGACCCGGTACTGCTTCGACGGCATACCCAGGGCGATGCGATTGATCAGGTCGAACTCGGTGCTGAAGTGGTAGTGCTTGATCTCTTTCCCGGCAGCCAGGCGACCATGCTTGATGGCGTCGGTCAGGGCGGGGGCTTCGAGACGAGCGCGTTCGCGGGCATGGCGGCTTTCAACGAACTCAATGCGGCCGATAACCACGGCATCGAAGGTGCGGATGACATGCAGATGGAAGCGAGCATTCACCCACATGGCGTAGGCGTAGATCAGCTCCCTCGCAACGTAGGTGCCGCCGTTGCGACCCTCAATAGTTGCCACTGGCAAACTACCCGGATTCTGGGTAGTTAATTCCAGCACCATTTCATTGAACGGTTCGGTCGCCATGAACTTGGCGGGCTCTTTGGTGCGCTTATTGGCACCGTCGGCAACTGCTGCGCGATGCAGATCGTTGAGGCAATAACGCCCCTCCTCGTCCTGCTTGATCTTGATTCCGCACAAAGCAGAGATACGCGACACGTTTTCAGAATTAACAAAACGTGTCGCGACATGGTTCGGGGTATTGATGGAGTCGCTGGTGGTGTGCATATAATCTCTCCACACATTGCTGTATCGAAAAAGCCGACCTCGTACGTCGGCTTTCTCATTTCTGGGATTCAAGCGGCCTTCACTGAGGCCTCGTACTGGGCAATCGCCACTTTGATATGGGTGATTTCCTTCATGATTCGGGCGCGCTCCACTTGGTCGACTCGACCATCGCTCAGCGCGGCGTGCGTCTCGACTGTCAGCTCGGCGAACTCCAGAGCGACACGATTCAGTGCCTGATGCAGGTCAATCGGCGCGGGTTGAACCTTGGGCACGACTGCGTAACCGAACTCGCCCGCCAAAGCTTCGAGCGGGCGCATGTCTTCGGTGTGCAGCAATAGGGCGTACAGATGCTTCACATTGAACCAGGCGCCGTCGTAGTTCGCGTTGGCACGCTGAAGCAGGCTCACTGGCGGCATGCACATCAAGGTCGCAAGGTTCTTGGTGTTCGCCTCTTCAACGGCTACGTCACACGCCCTCAGAAATTCTTGCATTCCTAAAACCTCTAATTTGTTTATGTGGCTGCGTGCCATCACGAGTTGCAAAATGTGTCCATCAACTGATCAGGGACGCATCCATGACCGACTCTTCCGAACTTCAAGGCGAGGTAGCCGCCCTTTGCTGCTTGGTGGTTGCCTTGGCTTCCACCCTTCCCTTGTCGTCTCAACTCAGGCTTTGGCCTGCGTTTGAAAGGGTTGCCGGTCCGTTACGGGATCGGCTTGGTCGTGAAGAGCTGCGAGGGTTTGAGCGGGCGACTGCTTCGCTCAGTTCGCAGCGGGTTGTGGGTTAGGCGGCGGACTTCTTTGGGTGAGCTTCCGAGAGCAGCCAAGACGGCTGGAATGGTTTTCCATTCGCAGCAGCCAGAGCGGCAATTCGTTCGGCATAGCGCGTCTCACCGGTGTATTCAGTGCGCGGCAAACAGTCAGCTGTAAGCCACTTGTAAACAGCTCGAGGTGACTTTCCGCAGGCCAGCGCGACAGCTGGAACACCCCCAGCGTCATCGATAGATTTCTTGAGCGGCCGCATAAGGCCTCCGAGTCAATTATGAACTTACAGTACATATTATGTCGGAACTGAAAGTACATGCAAGGGCATGCGATATTGAACCTATGGTTCAAATAGAAGAGATTCGCGCCGCGTTCGCCTCCCGCCTTAAGAAATCAGTTGCCGCCAAAGGCATTGATCAATGGGGCGCGGGCGCTCGCCTCGCTGAAGTTGCCAAGGTCACGCCGAAGGCTGCTAGCAAATGGCTGAATGGGGAGTCCATCCCTGGCCCCGCCAAGATGCAGGCGATCGCATCCTTTCTCGGCGTGAAGATCGAGTGGCTGCAACATGCCTCTGGCGAGGGTCCTGACTTGTCAGTGAGCCCAGCTGCGCCTGAGCAGGCGCCCACTGCCGCCGATAAAATCCGCGAAATGCTGGCGGGCAAGAGTCTCGGTAACGACAAACTGCAAAAGCTGCTAGCCATCGCAGAAGGCGACGATGCTGAAGAGGCTGGTGGCGTACTTGTGCGAGACGCCTACAAGCCCGGAAAGGTCGGCGATGAGGTCTGGATCGCGCATTACGACATACGTGGAGCTATGGGTGATGGCGAGGTCAATCACGACTTTCCCGAAATGCTTCAGGACGTGCGCATTAGCCCCTCCCAGCTCCGGGCCATGGGTGTCGAATTCAAAGAGCACTACCACCTGAAGATTATCACCGGCTGGGGTCAGTCGATGGCGCCGACCATAAAGCACGGCGATCCATTGCTGGTGGATATCAGCATCAAGGACTTCGTCGGCGACGGGATCTACTTCTTTTCGTACCAAGGCTTTCAGTACATCAAGCGCTTGCAGATGAAAGGGAAGGACAAGCTCAAGATGATATCGGACAACCGGAAGCACAAAGCCGAGGACATCTTCATAGATGAAACCTACATACAGTCTCGGGTGCTGTTGGTGTGGAACGCTAATTTAGTTTAGTGATATTCCGCCGTAGACGACTCAATGGGAGCCCCTCCATGCCTCTCACCAAGCCCAACCAAGAGCTGCGCCGCGACCTGAAAGAGGCTGTAGCCCTGCTCGGGTTATGAGGCTGTGATTCGATCGCGGCAGGAAGGGTCATGTCGCGGTCCTTGTAAGCATTCTCTTACAAGACGAACGGCTAATCTCTTCAGCAGTTACTCAGGGTGAAACCTTCAGGTTCGATTACACTCGAATCGGGTACGCGACACGTTTTCGTAAATCTAATTTCGTGTCGCGCGATTTCATTTGACTTAGGTAGCACGCTGTTGATAATCGCGCTCCGGTTTCAGTACAAAATTTAACGCCCGCAGGGAGGTAATCATGTCCATCAGAGCAACAGCTTCGACTTTGATAGTCACGGCTTTGGCATTGGTGGGGGATTATTCCGCGATCCAGCCTGTGGGGCATGCGCATGCAAGTCATGAAGCAACCCATAGGCACCCCAAGGTTCGCGATTTGCGGCAAACCATTGCTGAGCTGACCAAAGGCTGGCAGGAGCTCGATTCAATCTACACCGAGGCTCTCAGGCTCGCCTACGACTCCAATACGTTTGATGACAAGCGATTCCTCCGCAACATGGAACTGCTAAGTGCCACTCGAACTCTAGAGTCGTCCCTAAAAGCTGCAGTTGTGCCGACCGAGCTTTCCTCCGACCATCTGACCCTCCGCCGCGCGATTGCCAAAACACGAACTCGCCTGGCGATGCTAGACAGCTTCTATAGGCAATTCTTTGTCGTTCCGGAGGAGTTTGAGAGCGCAGCATCTCCTGCAGGGCTCAGGGCTCTAGCTGACCATACTACTAGAAGACTCAGCGAGCTCGCCTAAGGGATAAAATGGCTGTCGAGGTGTATTTCCATACAGGGACGTTTACAGAATTTTTCCACCCGATTGACCTCAAGCACCCTGGGCTTTCAACCATCCTCAAATCTGAATTTACTCGCTATATCGAGTCGGGCAGAGAGGTGCTTCCGAGTATCTTCGGTAAAGATACTGCTTATATGCAGCCGCCTCAGGCCGTTCAAGCTTGTTTGATGCATATCCACATAAAGATTCCACCCGCACAATTCCCTGAAAACCTTCCACGCAACCAGCGAACGTGCTCTAGGGGTAAGCCAAACGAAGATGCTGCCTTGGTTTATGTGCCGGGCGAGCTGGAGGAGGACAGGTATTTAATACTAGCCTTTCTCTGGCCGGATGCTCATGGTAAAAGCCGGGACAGAGCAACAATGAAATACCTGGCTCGCCTCGCAAAAGATTGGCGCGACAGAAATTAGATCAAGCCCGGCCATGTGCCGGGCTTTTCGTTTCCGTCCTTCAGATCCCTGCATCACCCCCTACCCCTCGCAGGCATTGACCTGCAAATAACGTAACGGCCTGCTGATTTTCGGTCGCCCTGCACCCCATCGAAGCCCGCCGAGCGCGGGCTTTTTTGTGATCATCAGAACGGTGCGGGCTCTTCGGCGGACATGAATTCGTCTTGCGCTTCAACCTGATGAGCGTCCCCAGGTGACGGTTCCCACCTCAGCGTGACTGATTCATTCTCGTCATTGAACGTCATTTCTATCCCGTCCACCTCAGATAGTACGCTCATCACCTCCTCCCACTCCCTCTCACCATCCGTGTCGAGCCGATGGATCGTCACCCAGCGCTGAACCTGCGCAACCGGGTGATTGATCATATTTGACACTCGAAGGTTAAGCCGCTCGATACCTGTCAGCTCAACTCGTTGCTGCTCTTTTTGTTGCTGCATCACGCCCATGCATTGCTCCTTGAATGCTGTACATCCATACAGTTTTGCGAAGGATAGCGAACCATTGGTTCGCGGTAAATCCCCCTGCAGGCAATCGCGCGAAATCCTACAAATGCGTACTTTCTGAAAATTATGTACTTTTGGTGCTTGACCCAATGTGAACCTATAGTTCATATTTCACCCATCGCAGCGACACACAGCCACTGCGAAGGGCCGAGAGGCCTCGGGCAACCGGAACGCTCTTTAAAAGTCAGCGCAATACAGAAATACCAACAGACCGCATTGCCTCTACCGGCGACCGGCGATCAGACGGGTCAGATAGCCCGCCCACGACAGGAACACCCTGTACGGCTGATCGATGGTGAAACGCCTTAACCGAGTGAGTGACCCGGCAAGCAATGCGCCCCGCGAATCCCAGCGGATGAAGGGAGATTCAGAGAATACCGGCCCGCCGAATGTGGGTCGGATGCTCTCCAGGTGGCCCTACTCAGGACCACGCGGAAAGCAGGAGAGCGAAGTGAGACGACTTATTTGCAAAGCCATCTATTGGCTGATTGAGCCCTTGCTTGATCTTATCGAGCAGGGACGCCGCGAGCGGAGTATCCGTGAAGCCACTCGAATGACGCCTGAAGAAGCTAGAGCGTCAGGTGTGTTCCGCCTTACAGAAACTCCACTGGATTCGGTTGAGGGCTCTTTTGCGACTCAAAAGGCCTAGCGAAAACTGAGTGGATGATTCCACATTCGCCGCAGCTTGCGATCAGGATGTTTTTGCTGCCTGGAGCGGGCTGGATCGCGATATTGCCAAGCCCTTCGACTCCGCATGCAGAGCATTTCGGTTTTGCAGCTTCCATGTTGTTGCCTCAATGGTTGTAGGGACTGGAGAGGCTAGCACGGCCCGGCGTGGGTAAATATCCGGGCACCTATTTACTGATGCCGCTTCGATGAGGCGGCATTGGAAATCAACGGAGGTGAGAGATGGCCTACTACAAGACAAGCGATGCCGGAGTTTTGGCAGCGTGGAAAGCGTACATGGAAAGCGCAGATCGCTTGCAGGCGCTGGGTGATGAATTCGCCAAGCGCTATGAAGGCGCCTCTGCTCTTTTCTCAACCTGCATCCACAGCGGCCGGAACTTCTACGGGCTCAAATTTAACCCGCCGATGCCGCAGCCGCTTTGGACCAAGCCAGACCCGAAAGCAGAAGGGGCTCAGTTCCCACGCCAGAGCTTGCCGTCCGGTTTCAAGGGTGACGAGCGCAAAGCGCTGAAGGATGAGCTGACAAAGCTTCAGGATGGCTTCAAAGAACACAGGCCCAAGGAAAAGGCTGATCTTCAACCGTTTATGGATGCTATGGGGCTCGGCGGCGGCGCGCTGTTCTTCTCCAGCTATAAGCACGTCGCCAAGGACGATTGCATCTATGTCAGCACCTCGGCCAAGCCGTCGGATGTGATGACGGAAATCCTTGGCAGCGAGTTTGAAGCAGCCGAAAAAGCCAACTGAACAACCAGCGCCACGACAGCATGTCGTTAACTGCCCGATCTTTCTTGCCGGCCCGGATCTCGTACCCCTGGCAAGACCGCATCGGAGATCGCTCGGCCTTCTGTCGTGATAGCAGGGTGGCCACCTTGTCCTGAGCTGGTGCGATCAATAGCGCCTTGTGAAGACGGACAACACTCGGAGGGATTCGAGCGATCTCCGATGCGGACGATTCTGCACCGCGCAACGCGGCCCCCTGCATCAACCCTCACGTATTGGAGACTCGCCGATGAACTTCGAGCGGAAAGTGATTATCACGCTGGCCGCGCACGAAGCGTGCCTCCAGCAAATAAAGCGCCTGACACGCGTCATTGGAAGTTGCATTAACAAGTGCCAGAGCGGCTACGACGAAATCGGCCCTCGGCCTAATGGGCTGGCTGAGCTCATGCCCTGGCCGAACGGCAACCATCACGAAATTCTGCACGACGAGCAGAACCGCCGGAAGACGCACATCTGGAAAGCCTTTCAGCACCGCGAGCCTTCTAGCTGCGGATACGGAATGGTCGGCCTGGCGGTAGACGAGATTGCCGACTTCCTCGCTGACGAAGGTTGCGTGCATTGCACCAGGGCATGGCACTTCATTCGAGAGCGCAAGAAGGCCCGGAAAGACCTCGGGCACTTCCGGCTTTCAATTCGCGGCCTTGGCAAGTCGGCACTCAAGAAGATGTTGCCGCAAGGGTAACCGCAAGAGGCTGCATCGGAATGTCGGCGCCCCATGAAAAAAGCTGATCCAGGCCAACTGTTTGTATGCGAACGGGCGGACGTAGTTAGGCATCTTGGTCAGGACCGACATTCCAATGCAGCTTCGACAGGTGGCCACTGCCTTCCCAGTGAGCGAACGAAAGGAGTCACTGCCATGAAGCGCTAACCCGCCGTTGCCGAGCAACAGCATACCCAGCCACTACAGTGCTGGGCGCTTGGACCGACGAGAGAATATCGGTTCCGGAGAGCGCGCTTTGTCAGCGCCCCGCAGCGGGCATGGCCCACAGGATCTGCTGGTGACATCAGCACCGGACAAGTAACCGGTACCGCAGGCGAGTCCGAGGGCGTAGCTGGCCAGACTTGACGCATCCGGGAAGCGCCGGCGCCTGCACCCCCTTTCCCCGACACCACCCGCATGCACTCCCCTCCGCGCCCAACGGCAACCAGCGGAATGGATGAGTGCAGCCGAGTTTTGTTGGATCAACACCGCCACTCTGGAGGCGAACATGCACCCAAGCATTCAAAGCCGACGCGAAGTTCTTTCAGGGCTTCGCCAGCGCTCTCAAATCGCAACTGCTGACTTCTACCGGTTGGCCGGAATCAGCGAGCCGGTGCGTGCGCCTCGCTTTCTGGTGTCGCCAGCCGGCCTCGCTTTCTTCCATATCATCGATAGCCGCACCGGCAAGGTGAAGGGCTTTCGTCGCGACCATAACGCTGCCTGCGCCTTTGCGCGAAAGCTCGAACAGGAGTAGATGCCATGACCGACTTTCTCAGCACTCCAGAAGGGCCTGACTGGCTTCACGATGCAATCAACGCACTGATCTGCGGCGAGAACGTGACCGCGCCGCGCTCCCATGGCAAAGCTGTTTCCCTGGTCACTCCGCAATCGTTGTGGGAGGCGGTCGCCGAGCATCTTGGGGCGCAAGAACACATCGCCCCGCTACTCACCGACAACCGCGAATACCCGATTGAGCGAATGCTGTGCGAGGTCATTGCCGACGGCCGCCGTGTGCATGGCAAGGCCTTCGATCTGGCATGTGAGGCGCTAGGCCAGTCGAAGCATGGCCACCCTACCGCGCTGCATGACGTTGCCGAAGCGCTGATCAGGCCTTGGGCCAATGAATTTGGCCGTGCTCGCGCAGATGAATTGGCAGCAGATGAAGCGGCCTGTCGAGCAGAGCAGCGCAAGGCTGATGCGGCATGACCGCCTACCAACGCGCCAAGCGCTTCTGGTTCTGGCGTGGCTCTGCCATCGCCCTTCTCTTTTTCACTGCCTGGATGCTGGCAAGCGCTTACTCCGGCCAGATCACTCAATAACCCCACACTTTCAAACGCTGCGTGCATCGCGGCAAGGAATCCTCATGTCCGCAGAACAGCAACTGGCGATCCTGCCAGCCAAAGAAGTAGCCCTGGCAGTGTTCAGCGCGCCTAACGGCCTTGATCCATACCTGCAGAGCGTCCGGGAAGAAATCGACAAGTTCAACGCCTCGGCGCCCGACGTGAAAACCAAGAAGGGCCAGGCCGCGTACCGATCGATTGCATACGACCTCGCCACATCGAAAACAAAGCTCGACGCCATGGGCAAAGAACTGGTCGCCGAACTGAAGGATGTCCCGAAGAAGATCGACGCCGAGCGTAAGCGTGTTCGAGAGTTGCTTGGAGCATGGCAAGAGGAAGTCAGGAGGCCGCTGACTGAATGGGAAACGGCTGAGGCTAACAAGAAACGAGAGATAGAAGCCTGGGTTGGCGAGCTTCGTCTTGACCCGCAAATCATCAGCACCGCCGATTCCGAATACCTGAAAATCAGCATCGGAGCCTTTGAGGGCATCGTGATCGACGGCGATTGGCTGGGCGAGCACGAAGCTGAGGCGCTTCGATTGAAAGCTGACACATTGGCCATGCTGCGGACTGCACTTGAAAAGCGTACCAAGTACGAAGCCGAGCAAGCCGAACTTGTCCGGCTGCGCGCTGAGGCTGAAGCACAGGCCCAGCGTGATCGGGAAGCTCAGATCGCCCGAGAGGCAGAAGAGCGAGCTCGACGCGAAGCCGAGCAGCGCGTCCAGGCCGAGCGTGATGCAACAGCCAAGCGTGAAGCTGAGGCAAAGGCTGCCGCAGATCGCCGGGAACTGGAGCTGAAATTTGCCGCCGAGCAGGCGGAAAGAGCCGCTGCCCAGGCTGCGCGGGAAAAGATCGAATCAGAACAGCGCGCAGC
Source organism: Pseudomonas mohnii (assembly GCF_900105115.1). NCBI lineage: Bacteria > Pseudomonadati > Pseudomonadota > Gammaproteobacteria > Pseudomonadales > Pseudomonadaceae > Pseudomonas > Pseudomonas mohnii. Next base: position 5,168,681 of record NZ_FNRV01000001.1, on the reverse strand, counting down.
TCAACAAAAAGCTGATGACGAACTGCGCCACCAGCAAGCCATCGCCCAAGCCGAAGCGGATCGAATCGCCGCAGAGCAGCGCGCCGAACAAGAGCGAATTAACTCGGAAGCGCGCCAGGCAGAAGCCGCAGAGCGAGCCCGTCTCGCTGAAGTCGCCCGCCAGAATGCAGCAGCTGACGAGATCCTGCGCCAAGCAGCAGCCCGCGAGGCCGACAAGGCTCACAAGATGAAAATCAACCGTGCTGCGCTGGACGCCTTCGTCGCTGGCGGGATGCCAGAGGAATGCGCCAAGCAGGCTGTCGTCCTCATCGCTCAGCGCAAGATTCCTGCCATCACCATTCAATACTGAGGCCGCCATGAACGAGATCATACAGATGCCAGCACGGGAGGCCTCAGGACTCACCGCGGCGGAAACACACCGCTTCTCGGCGGTCGAGATTCGCCAGCGAGTGAACCTGGTGCAAGAAGTGATGCAAGGCATCATGAAGCGTGAAACCCACTACGGCACCATCCCAGGCACTCAAAAGCCAACCCTGTACAAGCCCGGCGCCGAAGTGCTTTGCGTGACCTTCAGGGTTGCCCAGGAATACAAGATCGAAGACCTGTCTGTGCAAGGAGTGGCTCGCTACCGGGTCACCTGCGTGGGTCGCCATCAGATTTCCGGCGTAGCCCTCGGCGAAGGCGTTGGCGAGTGCTCATCCAGCGAAGAGAAATACAAATGGCGAAGCGTGATCTGCAAGGCAGAGCTCGACGCCACCCCGGAAAACCTGCGCCGGAAAAAGTACTACAAGAACGGCAACACCGCCGACCAGATCCGCACCGAGCCGGCAGACCTGGCGAACACCATCCTCAAGATGGCATGCAAGCGCGCCATGATCGCCATGACGCTCAACGTCACCGCAGCCTCGGACATCTTCACGCAAGACATCGAAGACCTGCCGGAAGAGCTGCGGCCACAGGAGTCGACGCAGTCGGGAAACCAAAAGCCCACCCCGGCACCGCACGACCCAGCGCTGGCTGAGCATTGGATTGCCCAGGCCAATGCAGCAGCCACACCGGAAGCCCTGACAGAGGTTTGGAAGGCAGGCGTATCGGCCATCAACGAAGTCAAAGACATGACCTCTTACGAGGCATTCAAGGTGGCTGTTGGAGCTCGCGGTGTAGCACTGAAGCCCGCCGAAACGAAACCTGAGCCAGTGGCTGACGCCGAAACAGTCGGCGATGCAGGCGCAGACGAAGAAGTCGAATTTGAGGAGGTGTCAGCATGATTATCGTAAATTGCGCCCAGGGCTCAGAGGCTTGGCACCAGGAGCGGGCCGGCGTTATCACCGCCAGCATGTTCGGCGACGCCCGAGCTCGCCTGAAGTCAGGCCCAAACAAGGGCGAGCCTACTGCCAAGGCTTTGGATTACGCATTCCGCCTTGCCGTTGAGCGGATCGGTGGCAAGCCGCTGGATAACGGCTTTGAAACCTGGCAAATGCGCCGGGGGCACGAACTGGAACCTGAGGCGAGGATGGAGCACGAAATCCAGACTGGCCTGATGGTTACTCAGGTGGGGCTGGTCAAGACCGATGATGGTGTGTTCGGAGCCAGTGCCGACGGCTTCATCGGCGAAGATGGCGGCGCAGAATACAAGTGCTTCCTCGCACCGGAAAAGCTCCGCTCGTTCCACATCGACAATGATGCCAGCGAAATCATGGACCAAGTCCAAGGCTGTATGTGGATCACCGGGCGCAAATGGTGGCACATCGGGATGTACTGCCCGGACCTGAAGGTGGTTGGTCGCCAGCTCTGGTGGAAAGAGTTCCAGCGCGATGACGACTACATCGAAAAGCTCGAAGAAGACCTTTGGCAGTTCAAGCTCCTGGTTGACGGCTATGAGGAGATACTGCGGAGTAAAGCCGCATGATCAGCAACCACCTCAGTCTGGTCGAGCAGCTTCGACCCAAGGCAAATGAACTGGCGGCCCAGGTCGAGCGGTACCTGGCCGCTGGCGGCAAGATCGAAGAAGCCGAGCCCTACAACTACAAGCCCAAGCCGATCAGCTACAGCAATCAAATGCCGCCGGCGCCCAAGCCATTTGTTCGGCGCCGGGTTGAAGCGCCTCCCCCACCACCAACTGCATTCGATGCCCGCCAGCAGGCGCGCGAAAGGCTGGTCGATCAAGTCCGTGGGTTGAGCAGCAAGCATACCCAAGTGGAAGTTGCGGCAGCCGTCGGCATCAGCAGGAAGGCTATCTACAACATCGCCAAAGAGCATGACATCACATTCCAGCGCCCAACCCGGGGCGGTGCGAATGACGCGCTGCGCAAGGAGCAAGCAGATGCCAGAGATGCGAAGTATGCCGAGCGGATCAGGGCCTTCCTGGAGCTTGGAATCTCCCGGCGCCAGTGCTGCGGAAAGCTGGCCATCGGCAATAAAGCCTTCGAGCGAATCATTGCCGCCCACGGCATCGACTACCCGAAAGCACGTCAGGGCAGAACCTCATGCGCCGCATAGCTCGAGTCCAACAACGCAAACGACAAACTTGGCTGGCATTGCCGGCCAGTGGGATAGAAGAGGTAGGTCATGGCGATGACAGATCAGCAGCGATCGGCCAAAGCTGCGTTAAAGCGTGCTGCGCTCAGCGAAGAGGAGTTGAGGTTGCGCGTTCCACCCAGTACACGCCATGCGCTGGCCGAGCTGATGGAGTGGGCCGGGATTACTGAGCAAGGCGAGGCGCTGACATTGATGATTCATCATGTCCAAGACCTGGGCCCGGAAGGCGTTGTGCGGTTTATTGGCTCGCGCCACAAAATCGAAAATAGCCAAAACGTGGCGCGCATTGCAGACAGTGCACCGATCAGGTTCGGCGCCAGGCCGGGCACCTTGGCAGCACTGGATGACTTGGTGAAATGGACTGGTGCACACGATCAAAGCGCAGCGATGAGGCTGATAATTCCCGCCCTTCACGAGGTCGGACGTGAGCAGGCCATTTGCTTCCTAAAGCCGCCACCGCGACAAAAATACGAAGTGCCCGAGCCCATGGCGCGAAAGCTTGAGCTCGCCTACAGGCGTGAAGCCCTGCGCATCTGTCGTGACGAATAATCCTGCCTCGACTATGAAGCTGGAGCGGTGCTCAATGCCTGTGTATGAGCATCACTCATCACTTGAATGGCATTTGATACATGCGGGTGCCCTACCCAGCGATATGGCGCATTACCCAACAAGCCCGCCGCCGCGTCATCCAGCAGAGTTTTAACATCGAGTCCGCTGGCAATGGCCGCGCCAATGATGGCTACCAACGCCTGCTCTAGCGCAACTTCGCGATCTGTAATCATCCGGATTTACTCCATTTGCCTGAATACCGGGCGGAAAGAAATACTCCAAAAATATTAAACCAATGTCTACAACCTCTAACTTTGAGAAAACTCAACAAAATGTCGCATCCGGTCACGGAGGGCGGCGCCTACCCGGAGATAACCTTGACCCCACAATTCGAAAGCCCCAACGGGCTATGGCGGCGTCTTGGTTACGCCGTTGAGCGTGGGCCGCGCGGAGCTCGGACGATTCGCCGCCCAGACGGATCGGAAGTGGGCATCGATAGCGAACGCGGACGCCACGTTGGAGAGATTGAAGCGGCGCGGCAGGAGCTGGCGTGCCTACCCCATAGTCAGGGTGAGTGCCAGGCTGCGCAGTTCGACATCGCCTACTGAGTCGAACCAAACAAAAAAGGCACCCGCTAAGCAGGTGCCTCTCACCGGATTAAGCAGGGAAGTGCCCCGCTCCGGCAATTCAAAAAATACCCCACTTCAACGAATCACGCCAGCCGGCGAGGTCAACATGAAACTCAACGAACACGTTGAGGCCCTGGCGGCCTCTGGCGCGCTTTTCGTCGCCAATCATTCAGGCGGCAAGGATTCCCAGGCCCAGCTCATCAAGTTGCTTGAGGTGGTGCCAGCCGCTCAGATACTTGTGATCCACGCCTCGCTCGGGGCGATGGAATGGCCTGGTGCAATGGAGCTGGCACGCGATCAGGCTGCTGCTGCCGGTCTGCCTTTCATTGTGGCCACCGCGACCAAAACGCTTCTGGAAATGGTAGAGCGCCGTTTTGAGGGTCGCCCCGAGGTACCGAGCTGGCCATCGGCATCGACGCGTCAATGCACCAGCGACCTCAAGCGTGGACCAATCCAGCGCGAGGTGCGTCGGTTCGCCAAGGCCAACGGATACAAGGTGATCGTCAACTGCCTGGGATTGCGCGCTCAGGAATCGCCAGGACGAGCCAAGCGAAAGGAGTTCAGCCATATGAGGATCAGCAACAGCGTGAACACCTGGTACGAGTGGCTGCCCGTTCACGACCTGTCCACAGTCGAGATATTCGACACCATTGAGCAGGCAGGCCAGAAGCCGCACTACGCCTATGCTCTGGGCAACGATCGTTTGAGCTGCGTGTTTTGCATCATGGCCAGCAAGAAGGACCTGGCCACGGGAGCCGCGCATAACCCAGGCCTGCTGAAGCAGTACGACGCCCTTGAAAAGCGCACCGGCTACACCATGCACATGAGCCGAATTCCTCTGGCCGAGCTGTCGGCCTAACCCATCCCAACAACTACGAATCACGCCAGCCGGCGAGGCAGGCGCGCACCTGGAGGCAATCAATGTCTACCCCCCCCCTTCGCATCAAGCGGATTGACCTGTCGCGCCCACGCATCCGTCGGCGCGTCCTGCGGGCTCTCAAATCCAGCTACAGCCTAACTGGCGGACCGATCACAAGAGCCTGGCTGTGCACTCCCGGCACTCTGGTATTCAAGCTTGGCGAATGGCGCGGTCACTACAACGCCAAGAACGAATGGGTGCCGCTATGACACCTCATGAATTCATCGAGAAAAATGTGCACGACGAGCTGGTTAAGCAGGGATTCAAAGAGGGGATTTGCTTCTCGGTATCCCGCCACGCTGTCGACTATTACCGCCAGCGCAGCATGTTCAAGAAGAACGTCATTGCAGATGTTCTGGCCTGGTCGAAGAAGCAGGCTAAAGAGTTGTCGCGGTAACCCTCCCTCGCATATTGAAATTCAAGTCGCCCAGTGATCGTCGACGAACTTCTCGGCCGCCTTTATTCCCGAGTGAAGCGCCTCCTCATACGTCGGCCAGCTTCCAAAAATCACATCGTACACAACCAGCTGGCTATCAGTAGGCCTATCGGGCTGCTGGTCAGGAGAAATGAAGATCCTCTGGTAATTTCCCCTTACCGAAAAAGAGATGAGCAAATTTTCTTCTCGATAGGAGTGGATGTAGGAAGGCCAGGTTTCACTCATAAATCGCTCCTTGATCCGGCCTTATGCCGGATTATCAATCAATAGCCCACATATCCAATTCACGCCACCGCCCGGGCATGACCCGGCATAGGACGCCCCATGCCCCCAGAAAACAAACCGGCGAGCACGTTCATCGTGCTTAGCCTGAAACACACCCATCGCCGCCATAAGGCAATCACGCTCTGGCGAGCAGACGACAGTGGCTACTGCTGGAAGCTTTCCAGCGCCGGAGCTTATGAAGAAGCCCGGGTGCTGGAGCATCTGGGCTACTACAACAGCGGCTGCTCGAACGTTGCAGTGCCTGCGGATCTGGTGGAACGGCTCTCCTGCGAAGTCGAGTACGACACTAAGGAGTTTGGGATTTGTCTGCCAAACAATGCCGACACCTGGGCGCAATTACTGGCCTGCGTGATCCGCCCTACCGATTACGAGCCGAAGCCGGAATATCGCGGCTGTCGCTACAAAGAAAACAGCCTGTGGATCAAGCGTAAGCGGTGTGAGCAGGTCAATCAGGCCATCCGCATCATCGCCGACCACGGCCGCCGGTTCTTCTACAGCCAGACCGTGAATCGCTACGCCAGCATGGAAGTCGACGCACGCGGCAAGGTCTGGTTCATCGACGATTACAGCGGCAAGCGCATTTTCACGCATGAAACGGTGCGGGGTGGTCGGTGGCGCGGATTCAGCCACGGCGGAACGCTGCGCAGTCTGGTCGAAGCCCTCCGTGATTACATTTGCACCGGCACTCCGCTGAACCCCGGCTATCTAGGGCCTGAACGGTTCGATGACAGCAACATCTGGGGTTATGACGAAGCGGGCATGAAGGCTGTGCGCGAGCAGGCAGGCGCCCTTCCCGTTTTTCGTCAGCCCAAGCCAGTTGTGGAT